>NZ_CP163435.1:4100735-4416176 GCF_041051975.1 Streptomyces sp. R21
TCGTGTCGCTCTCCTCCTACGAGGGCGACGGCGCGAAGAAGACCCTGTCGTCCGTGTCCGACGCGATCGCCGGGTGCGCCGGCGGGTTCACGGCCACGGCCAAGGGCGACACGCAGAAGTTCACGAAGGTCGAGAAGGAGAAGGCCTCCGGGACGGGTGACGAGTCGCTGGCGTTCGCCGTGACCGGCGACGCGGACGGCGACAAGGTCGTGGTGCACGGCGAGGTCGTACGGCACGGCGGCACCGTCGCCACGTACTACTCGATCAGCCTGGCTGCCTTCGCGGGTGAAGGGGACGCCGCCGAGTACGACATCCCCGCCGAGATCACCAAGGGGCAGGCCGCCAAGCTCAGCTGAATCAGGCCGAGTCGAGCCCGAGCCGACCTCAGGTCCTCACAGCTTGTCGATGTCCAGGTTCGCGATCGCCGTCTTCGCGACTTCACGGCCCCGCGCCGTGAAGTCGCCCTGGCCGGGGTAACTGACCGTGAGCTTGTACATGTTGCCCGCCGAGTTCTTGTAGTAGAAGATCCTCACCTCGCGGGGGCGGGGGTTCTGGCTGTCGGTGGTCGTGTAGATCACCGTGTTCTCGGCGGCGTCCTTGCCGTGGTACTTGGTCTGCTCCGTGTGCGTCTTCGGGCCCTCCGGCATGTCGAGTTCGTACTCGCCGCTCTCCTTGAAGTCGCCGTTGTCGGCGTACATTTCGGCGGCGGCGGAGTCCTTGATCTGGTGGCTCGTGTCCTGCGACTTCTTGTCGAGGTTCAGGCCGATCCAGATGCTGCCGCTCAGGTCGGTGTACGTCACCCAGTTCTTGTCCGTGCCCGACGCGTCCTTCTCCGGCCTGCCCACCTTGTAGTGCTCGGGTACGGCGAGGGTCGCGCCCAGTGCCTTCTCGTCGACCTTCTTCCAGCCGTCCGGCAGGGGTCCCGCGAACGGGTCGGCGATCACCAAGTACGCCACCACCGCGGCCGCCACGATCGCCGCGCCGAGACCGATCAGGGCCTTACGACCGACATGGATGCCCTTGCCGGACGCGGGGGCGGGGGCGCCGGGATCCGCGACCTGAACGATCTGTGTCGGAGCCGGAGCCGGCGGCGTGGCCGCCTCCTGGAGCAGATGGCGGACCTGGGCGGCGTTCGGGCGGCGGGACGGGTCCTTGTCGAGCAGGCCGTTGATGGCCTGGGCGAGGGGGCCCGTCGCCGAAGCGGGCGCCGCGGGCGTGGCATTGAGGACCGACTGGAGCGTGGCCGGGGTGTTGCTGCGGCGGAACGGCGAGACGCCCTCCGTAGCCGCGTAGAGCACCACACCGAGCGACCAGAGGTCGGAGGCCGGGCCGGGGCGCTGGCCCAACACCCGTTCCGGCGCGATGTATTCGGGCGAGCCGACGAAGCCGCCGGTGTCCGTCAGGTTCGTCTCGCCCTCGATCTGGGCGATGCCGAAGTCGGTGAGCACGACGCGGTCGTGGCGGCCGAGCAGGACGTTGTCGGGCTTGACATCGCGGTGGAGGATTCCCGCCGCGTGCGCCGCCTCCAGCGCGCCGAGCACCTCCAGGCCGACACGCGCCGCCTCGCGCACCCCGAGCGTGCCCTCCTGGAGCGCGTCGCCCAGGGAGCGGCCGTGGACCAACTCCATGACGATCCAGGGCTGTCCGTCCACGACCGCGACGTCGTGGACGTTCACGACCGCCGGGTGGTCGAGCCGGGCCGCGGCGCGTGCCTCGCGGCGCATTCGCTCGAAGGCGTTGGAACGTTCACGCTCGGGAAGATGGTCCGGGACACGGGGTTCCTTGACCGCGACCTCGCGGTCCACCGTCTCGTCCTTGGCCCGCCACACCGTGCCCATGCCGCCGTGGCCGAGCTTCGAGAGCAGGCGGTAACGACCGGCGATGAGCCGCCCGACGCCGGGGTCGTCCTGCGAGGGCTGCGAGGGTTGCGAGGGCTGTGACGGCGCCTGCGCCGGCCCTTGAGCGAGCACCTGCTGCTCAGGAACGACCTGTGTAGGCGCGGCATACGGATTGCCCGCGTACGGCACACCCGGCTGCTGGGCCGGCACACCACCCGGCCTCGGCGGCTGCAGGCCGAAACTCGTTGGCTCGTCGGCTCCGTAGGGGGCTCCCCCGTTGCTGCTCATGGCTTCATGCATATCGCGCCAGGAGCCCCTGCTACCACCCCGGTCGCTTTCCGGTCACACACCCGTGACGCGAGCCACCCGATATCCCCTGCTTGCCGCGATATCTCCCGTTTACGACGGTACGAACGTATCCACCGCCACGTCGAAGTACTCCCTCGCCTCCCGCACCTTCCCGACCGGCGCCGAGACCCACACGTCGTACATCCGCCCGCCCTCCTCCCAGCAGAGGTCGTACGTGTGCCGCGCGCCCTCCGCCCTGGTGAAGCCGTCCCAGGTGAACTCCCAGAGAGCGGCGGGATGTTGGCCGTGCGTGGTCTCCGTGACCCGGCCGTCGCGGTAGCCCGGGTTCGTGGACGGCCCGTCGGCGGCAGCGCGCCGCATCACGCCGGTCGGCCCGCCCTCCTCGGGGTCGGCCACCTTGATGCCGAGGCGGATGACCTCCCCGGACGACATGTAGAAGGTCCGCTCGCCCTGCGCCACGCGCGTGAACCCCTCGGGCACCGCGAGCGTGAAGCCGTTCGCGTCGGACGCCAGGCGGTACCCCGAAGGCGCCGTGCTGTGCGTGGCGGGCGAGGCGTTCGACGAGCGGGTCACCGTCACGGTCGGACCGGGCGTGCTCGCGGAAGGGGACGCGGTGCTCGGCGTCGTACCGGGCGAAGTGCCCGGCGAGGTGTGCGGTGCCGTACTCGTCGGCGTGCCCCCGTGTCCGCCGCCCCCGTCGTCCTTCATCAGCAGCGCCGCCGCCGACACG
This sequence comes from Streptomyces sp. R21, assembly GCF_041051975.1. Taxonomy (GTDB): domain Bacteria; phylum Actinomycetota; class Actinomycetes; order Streptomycetales; family Streptomycetaceae; genus Streptomyces. Next base: position 4,103,613 of record NZ_CP163435.1, read on the forward strand.
CCCGCCCCGGCCATCGCGGCGACCAGCGCGGCGGCGACGAGGACGGCCCGCGTGGAGCGCTTCGGCGGTGGCTGCGCGGCCCCGGACGCCTGAGGTCGCGAGATCTGCCGCGTCGGCACGTCCCGCTTCAGCGTGTCCTTCTTCAGTGCGACGCGCTGTGTGGGCGTGTAGCCGGGGGTCCCGGGCGCCGGACGCGGCGTACGGCCCGTGTCGCGGAAGACCCGCAGCATCCGCTCGGCCTCCGCCGCGTCGAGGCGGCGTTCCGGATCCCGCTCCAGCAATCCTCGTACGACGGGAAGGATCGGCCCGGCCTGGGCGGGCGGACGTATCTCGTCGAAGACCACCGCGTGCAGGATGCCGCCCAACGAGTCGCGGCGGAACGGCGATTCACCGCTCAAGGCCGTGCACAGCAGCGCGCCCAGCGACCACAGGTCGGACTCGGGGCCGGTCCTGACCCCGGACATCCGCTCGGGCGCGGTGTACTCGGGCGAGCCGACGAACGCGCCGTGCTCGGTGAGCGTCGTCGCGCCCGCGACCTGCGCGATGCCGAAGTCGGTGAGGACGACACGGTCGCCACGGTCGCCGCCCGCCTCGACCAGGACGTTCGCGGGCTTGATGTCACGGTGCAGGACGCCCGCGTCGTGCGCGCGGCGCAGCGCGCTCAGGAGGTCGATGCCGATCCGGGCGGCCTCGCGGGCGTCGACGGGACCGCGCCTGGAGATCCGGTCGGCCAGCGAACCGCCGTCGATCAACTCCATGACGATGTACGGCCGTTCGTCCTCCACGACGACGTCATGGACGACGATGATGTGCGGGTGGCGCAGCTGCGCGATCGCGCGGGCCTCGCGCAGGGTGCGGTCGCGCTGGAGCCTGGACTCCTGCTCGGAGAGCGAGTCGTCGAGGGCGATCTCCTTGACGGCGACCTGGCGGCCCAGCAGTTGGTCGGTAGCCCGCCAGACGACGCCCATGCCGCCCCGGCCGATCCTGCTCTCCAGCCGGTAACGGCCCGCGATGACGCGGACGTTGCCCCCCTCGGTCCCCATGCGCCCCATCATGCCGCACCGGACGGATAGCCTCCGGGGCGCCGACCCCGCGGCGGCCGCCGACCGGCTTGTATCAGCCGCGTGCGCGACGGCATCCGTTCATCGACTCGGTGCACGCAACGGCGGCTGCTCATCAGCTCGGTGGGCGCCAGCCGCGCAGGATCGCGTCGAACTGCGGGCGGGTGGTGGCCCAGTCCGCCGCCGGCGCGGACAGGTAGATGGCGTACTCGACGCCGTCACGGCCGAGGTACGTCTCCTCGATGGCACGGCGCTCGCCCGGGAACTCCGTCTGCTTCGGCAGCGCGGTCCAGGTGAAGTCCCACAGGGAACCGCTGCAGTCGCGGAAGGTGTTGGACTGCAGACTCACCCGGTTGTAGTCCTGGAGGCGCTGCAACTGCTGCTCCAGGTCGAGCTGGTGCATGTACGGGTTGTCGAAGTCCGGGGAGTCGTCGATGGCGATGCGGACGAAGTGCTTGCCACCGTCCGGCGTGTAGTCGATCTGGTTGCCGTCGGTCTGCCGCTTCCAGCCCTTGGGCAGGGCGAGGCTGAATCCTTCGACGTCTTCCTGGCGCTCCCAGTCCTTGGGGACGGCGCCGGCGGGCGCCTTGCTGCTCGTCCCGGAAGGGCCGGTGCTGGGGCTGCCGCCTGCCGACTCGGAACTCGCCGAGTTCCCGGCGTCCTTGTGCTTCAGGCCGTCCGCGTACTTCATGGCCAGGCCGCCGCCGATACCGACGACCGCCGCGAGCACGGCCACCAGGGCGATGTTGCGCGCGCGTCTGCGCCCCCGCGACGCGGGAACGGGGAAGGGCGGCGTGTGCGCGGACATGGGCTCGTGCAGCGTCGCACCGGGCGGGCCGGATACGCCGGGCATGCCCGGCGCGGGCGTGCCCGGCGAGTGATAGCCCGGCGCCGGATAGCCGGGCATCTGCCGGCCCGGCACATAGGTGGCCCCACCCGCGCGGCCCGCCGCCGATCCGTGGTCCCGGCCGGTGTCCACATGCTGCGTCGGCACGTACGCCTGCGCCGCCCTCGGCCGTCGCCCCTCGGCGGCCTCGGCGAGCATCTGCTCGGCCTCCTCCATGCCGGGGCGCCCGGCGGGATCCTTGTGCAGCAGAGCCGAGATGACCGGCCCCAACGCGCCCGCGTACTGCGGCAGGGCGGGCTCTTCCTCGACCACCGCCTGCATGGTGCTGAGCGGCGAGGTCCGCCGGAACGGCGACCGCCCCTCCACCGCCGTGTACAGCGTCGCGCCCAGCGCCCACAGGTCGGAGGACGGCCCGGGGTCGTGGCCGCGCACCCGCTCGGGCGCGAGGTAGTCGACCGAGCCGACGATCTCGCCGGTGCGCGTGATGGTGCTGTCGCCCTCGACCTGCGCGATCCCGAAGTCGGTCAGCAGGACGCGCCGGTCGACGGAGAGGAGTACGTTCCCGGGCTTCACATCGCGGTGCAGCACACCGGCGGCATGCGCGGCCCGCAGCGCGCGCAGCACCCACAGGCCGATCCGCGCCGCCTCGGCGGGCTCGACGCGCCCCTGCTCCTTGACCTCGTCGGCCAGCGAGTTGCCCTCGACCAGCTCCATGACGATCCACGGCCGGTTGTCGTGCTCCAGGACGTCGTGCACGGTGACGACGGCCGAGTGGTTGATACGGGCAGCGGCCCGCGCCTCGGCGTGAGTTCGCGCGAGCAGGACCGCCCGGTCACTCTCCGTGACATACAGGGCGGCGGTCAACTCCTTTACGGCGACGGCTCGGTGGAGCACCTCGTCGTGCGCGCGCCATACGCGGCCCATGCCACCGCTGCCGATCGAGTCGACAAGCCGGTAGCGGCCCGCGAGGAGCAGGCCCTGCATCTGATTCACGTTTCCCCGCAATGGTCTTGACGAGGTCAGACTAAAGAGCGGTCCCCGCACAGGGAACGGGCGGGGCCGTACGGAGACCGCACTGTGACGGTTATCCCTTCCGTGTACGGGAGGGAACCAACCGGTGTTCAGGGCACCACCGCTGAGCGAGGGGCTCAGCCGGTCACCTGGTACGTCGACGACGCCTGCTCGTACAGCCGTGTCACCTCGTCCCGTTCGGCCTCCGGCCCGCGCACCTGCACCACGTGGTAGTGGCCGTCGACGATGAGCGCGAGATTGCGTACGTACAGCTCGCGGCCCGAGGAGTCCTGCCAGGTGAACTGCCCCTCGGCCATGGTCCGTCCGCCCACGTCGATCCGCCGCATTCCGGAGGACGTGGCCCACGTCGAGTCGCGGAACGGCTGCAACTCCTGTTCCCTCTCGCGCTGGTAGGCGAGCGGGTCGCTGCCGTAACCGTCCGTGCTGTCCCGGCCGGGTACGACGATCAGCTCGAAGTCACCGTGCGAGTACACCACTTGGCCGTGGCCGTTCTTCGGCGCCCGGCTCCAGCCGCCGGCCACGGCGACACGGAAGCCCTCGGCGTCCTTGCGCAGCTTGAAGCCCTGGGCGACGCCGGGGTCGGAGGCCCCCGACGTCGTCGAACCGGACGAGCCGGAGGGGCTCTTGTCGTCGTCGGAGCCGGGGGAGGTCTGGTCGGGGCGTGGTTGGCTGCCCGCCTTGCCGTCGGCGTCCGTGTCGGAGGACTGCCCGGGGGCCGGGCTCACGGCGCCGGTTCCGGCCCCGTTCGCGCTGCCCGCACCGGCGCTGGTGCCGGTGCCGGTGCCGGTGCCGGATTCGGCCTTCGGCATGAAGAGCACCGCGTACGCGACTCCGGCGGCCAGCAGGAGCAGAACCAGCAGGAGCAGGTTGCGGCCCATGCTCCGGGGCCGGTTCGAGGACCGGTTCGGCGCGCTCGGTCGGCTCCTCGTGCTCGGTCGGTTCGGGCGGTCGCTCCGGGCGCGCTTGTGGCGGGCGTGCGCACTGGTCGCGGGCAGCCCGGCGCGGCGCCTGCGGACGAGCTCGCCCCGTCGCCGTACGATCGGCAGCCGGCTCGGGTCGACGGGAGGTGCCGCTATGACGTGGGCGCCCGCCTCGGGCTCCGGCGCGGATCGCACGAGGGAGCGCAGCCAGCCGCGCAGTTCCTCGAAGTCCAGCCGCTCGGTGGGGTCCTGGCGCAGCAGCGACTCCACGACCGGGCGCAGCGGACCGCACTCCTCGGCGAACGCGGGCGGCTCGGCGCACACGAGCTGCACCAGCTCGGCGGTGTTCTCCTCCGGGTAGGGCGCGTGGCCCTGCACGGCCCGGAAGAGCAGCGCCCCGAGCGCCCAGAGGTCGGTCGCGGGCCCGATCGGCGCCGCCAACTGCCAGTTCTCGTGCACCGGTCCGGCCTGCTCGGGCGCCCAGCGCTCGGTCACGGGCCCGATCACGTTCATCCGCGCCTGCCGGGCACGCTCGGCGGCGAGGGCGGTGGTGGGGCCGCGACGGGGCGGCGCTCCCACTCCCGTTCCTGCAGCTGCCTCTGGGGTGTCTCCTACGGCGGTGTCCGCGGCGGCTCCGGCGCCGCGCCCGGCGACGAGTTCGTCCCAGCCTCCGGCCGAGGTCGAACCCGTACCGCCGTTTCCGGTGCCCTCTCCGTTTCCGGTGCCGCTTCGCGTTCCGGTACCGGGGAGCGCGGGCCGCCCCTGACCGGTGCCGGTGGTACCGGCAGAGCCGACGGAGCCGTTCCAGGTCTGGGTCTGGGTACCGCTCCAGGAGTCGGTGTGCCCCACTCCGTACGGATCGGCTATCTGCCCCGGGGGCACCGTGGTGTCGCCAACTGCGGGCCGGGGTCCGGGCAGTGCCGCCTGACCGCCCCGCTGCTGCTCGTGGATCCGGGCGGCTGCGCGCGCACCGGCGCGGTACGCGGCGATGGCCCCGGCGCGCGCCGCGCGGACGTCCACCTCACCACCGGCTTCCAGCGCACGCGGCCCGGAAGCGGCCACGCCCCCACCGGTCGCCTCCACGGCGGGGCCCCCGCGCTCCGCACGAGCCTCGATCGCGGCCCGACGCGCGGCCTCGGGATCGACAGCCCGCGAACCACCGGGCCTGCCGCCCGTCGCACCGGCCGATCCACCGCGCACCACAGCCGCACCAGAACCTGCACCGGGGCCCGGACCCGCACCCGCACCCGCACCACCGTGCGCGTCACCGGCTGGCCCCGGCCCCGCGTCGTCCTCGAAGTCCCGTACCGGCACCGGGTCGTACCCGCACAGCGCTTCTTCCGCGGCCCCGGCCGCCAGGCCGGTCAGCATCACACGCCCGTCGTCGCAGACGAGCACCGTGCGTACGGTGATGTTCCTGTGCACCCACCCGTGCGCGTGCAGCACCCGCAGCGCGGTGAGGACGTCGGCGGCGACCTCGGCGGCGCGATAGGGGCTCAGCGGCTTCTCGGCGAGCAGCGCGGCCAGTGACCTGGCGGGCACCAACTCGCTGACGATCCACAGCGACCCGCCCTCGGCGAAGACGTCGAAGACCTGGTCGAGCCGGGGGTGGTCGGGTATCTGCGCGGCGGCCTGGGCCGCCTCGATCGCCCGCCGTACGGCCGGTTCGGTGGGCCGGCGCATGGTCCGCTGGGCCCCTCGGCGCACTCCGCCGTCGCGCGCCACGAACCCGTCGGGCAGCCCGTCCGCGTCGAGCACCTCGGCCTCGACCACCTCCGGCAACGGCACCTGCCGGACGAGGACTTCCTGTCCGCTGTAGGTGTCGAAGGCCCGGGTCTCGGCGAATTCGTACTCGTCCGACGGCGGCAGCGGCAGGCGGTAGCGGTCGGCGAGCACCCGTCCCGCATAGTCGTCCACGATGCCTCCCCCGGCCACCCGGTGGTCAATTCCGTTCGTCCTGCGCCCTTTTGTCGCTCCGCTTACGTACCCATGTGGCTGCGTACGGTCCGCAAGCACTCACGATACGTGCCGGAGGCAACCCGCAAAGAGGGGATGCGACATCTCGCAGCCCACGCGGGCATGGGAACGTCAGATCGACGATCGGTACGTCACGACTTCGGCTGGAACGTCTTGGTCAGCGTCTTCCATGTGGCCTTGCGCAGTTCGCTGTCCCACGCCGAGGCCTTCGCCGTGTACATCAGCCCGTACCCGAGGTGGTCGTTGACGACGAAACCGCGGTCTATCGACCGGTACTTGGTCCCGCCGTCCGAGTAGGTGAACTCCCAGTCGGCCGTGTTCCAGCCGCGGTAGTTCACCTTCTCTATGCGGATGCGGTGGTACTGCGGCCGCACCATGTACCGCTCTTGGTTCTTCCAGTCCGCGACGGGGTCGTCCTTGGGCGTGGTCGTCCAGCCGACCAACAGCTTCTGCCCGTCGGGACCGGCGAACCGCGCTCCCGCCGCGCCCGTGGACTGGTACTTCCACCCCTTCGGCAGCCCGATCGAGAACCCCTGACCATCCTTGTACGTCGTCACGGCGGTGTCGTCCGACTCCTTGCCGTCACTGCCGCTACCGGCGTCCGAACCGCCCGACGCGCTCGCACCCGCGCCCGCCGAACTGCCGTCCCCGCTCTTGTCCGCGTCCGAACCCGTGGCCGAGCCACCCGACTTGTCGCCGCTGTCCGTGTGCGTACCGCCGCCGGCACCCTTGCCCTTGTCCTTGCCACCGCTTCCGGCGGTGCTCCCGCTGGAGGCCGCGGCCTTGGTGTCGCTTCCCTTGCCGCTCTTCGACGCGTTGTCGTCGTCGCCACCACCGAGCGTGAGGGCGAGCACGGTCCCTATCACGGCCAGAACCAGGACGACGGCAACGATGACCAACGTCCGCCGCGGCACCACATCCGTCAGCGGCGCCCGCGGAACGGGCCGCGGTGGCCGCTCAGGAGCCACAGGCCACCCGGACGCAGGCGCGGACGAACCGGCGGAGCCGGCCACTCCCGCCGACCCCGCTGCAGCCGCCGCCCCCGACTTCCGAGGTTCCTCCGACCTGGCCTTCGCAGCGGCATCGGCCCCGGCCACCGAACCCGACGCCCCGGCTTTCGCCTCAGTGGAAGCAGAGGGAGAAGCAGAGGGAGAGGGAGGAGCAACGGGAGGAGCAACGGGAGGAGCAACGGGACCCGCAGAGCCCGCAGGCCTTCCAGCGGCACCCGCCCCCTTGGCCCCCGCCCCCTCAGCCTTCGCGGCGTCGGTCCCTTCCGCCCCCGTGGACGTGGACTTGGCACGCGCCGCCGAGGTGGCCGCGGCCGTCGCCGCCCCGGCCACCGAGGCGGCCTTCCGCACGGAACGCAGCGCCCCGCGCAACCGGTCCGCCGCCTCTTCGCCCCGCTTCACCCCGGAGCCGCCCGAACTCCCCTTGCCCGGGGCGTCGTCCGGCACCGGCGGCAGCGCCACGACCTTCGTCGCGTCCGCCGGCTCGGGCTCGGTCTCCTTGGGCTCAGGCGCGTAGATCACTTCGGTGAGCATCGCCCGGGCGCGCTCGTTGTCGAGCCGCTGCTCGGGGTCCTTGGCCAGCAGCCCGTAGATGACGGTCTTCAGCGGACCCGCGTTCTTCGGCTCCTCCACCGGCTCGGTCATCACCGCGGTGAGCGTCGCGATCGCGGACCCCTTGTCGTACGGGGGTACGCCCTCGACGGACGCGTAGAGCAGACCGCCGAGTGACCACAGGTCGGCCGCGGGCCCGGGCTTGTGGCCGCGCGCCCGCTCCGGCGAGATGTAGGAGGGCGCGCCGACGAGCATGCCGGTCGAGGTGATGGACGGATCGCCCTCGACCTGCGCGATGCCGAAGTCGGTGAGAACGACCCGGCCGTCCTCGGACATCAGCACGTTCGACGGCTTCACGTCCCGGTGCAGGATGCCCTCGCGGTGCGCGGAGCGCAGGACGTCGAGTATCGCGAGCCCCACCTCGGCGGCGCGCTTCGGCGTGAGCAGACCGTCCTCGCGGATGACCTCCGCGAGCGACTTGCCCTCGACGAGCTCCATCACGATCCAGGGCCGGTTGTCCTCGTCGACCACATCGAAGACCGTCACCGCGCCGTTGTTGCGGATCCTGGCGATCGCCTTGGCCTCACGCAACGTGCGCGTGATCAGCCGGCGCTTCTCGTCCTCGTCGATGCTCGACGGGAACCGCAGCTCCTTGACGGCGACCGTGCGACCCAGGGTCTCGTCCTCGGCGCGCCACACCGTGCCCATGCCGCCGCGACCGAGAACGTCCCCCAGCCGGTACCGCCCGGCGAGGAGACGTTCGCTCTTGTCCTGACGGGATGCTCCCGCCCGCTCCGCCTCCGACATGCGTCCCCTCATGCAACCCGCCCTGACAGAGCCTCCATTGTCCCTCACCCGACAAGCGCTCAACGCCCAGGGTGCCCCTGGCGCACCGACCACCCGGCCCCGATGCACCCCGTCACCGGACGGCTACGCGACCCGTACGGCGCCGCTGACGCGGAGACCGACCGCCACGCGCAGCGCGCCGTCGAGCATGATGGACCGCGACAAGGGAGGACCGCGATGCCGCTGCCCCGGACACTCCGGACACTGCTGGCCATACCCCTGTCCCTGGCCCTGCTCGGCCTGGCCCCGGCGGGCTCCCAGGCGCCCGCGCCGCCGACCTCGGACGCCACGCTCGCCCTCCTCGTCACCCGCGGAAAGGCCCCGGCCGCGGCCCTGCTGGCCCGTGAGGAATCCGGCTCGCGCTTCGCCCGCGCGGGTCACGGAATCGCTCGCGCCGACCACTTCCGCGCCGGCAGCATCACGAAGACGTTCATCGCGACGGTCGTACTGCAACTGGCCGACGAGCACCGGCTGTCGCTGTCCGACTCCGTGGACGCCCACCTTCCGGGCCTGGTCCGCGGCGCCGGCAACGACGGCCGCCGTCTGACGCTGCGTGCCCTGCTCACCCACACCAGCGGCCTCCACGACTTCACCGCGGACACCGGGGGCACCGTCCCTGTCACCCCGCTTCAGGCCGTACGCATCGCGCTCACCCATCCCCCGGCCGACCGCGGCCGCTTCGCCTACTCGAACACCAACTACGTCCTGCTCGGCATGGTCGTTCACCAGGTGACCGGCCACTCGTACGCCGCCGAGGCCGAGCGCCGCATCATCACTCCCCTCCGTCTGAAGGGCACCTCCTTCCCGGGCGCCCGCTCCTCGCTGCCCTCGCCGCACGGACGCGCCTACACCGCCGACGGCTCGGACGTCACCGATCTCGACCCGCGCGTGGCCGGCGCGGCGGGCGAGCTGGTCACCACCCTCGACGACCTGGACCGCTTCTACGCCGCCCTGCTCGGCGGCGAGCTGCTGCCGCCGAGCGGACTGCGCGAGATGCTCAACACCAAGGCCGCACACGGCTCGTACGGCATGGGCCTCTTCCCGGTGACGCTGCCGTGCGGCACCACGGTGTGGGGACACAACGGCCGGATCTCCGGCAGCTACGTGCGCACCGCGGCCACCGTCGACGGTCGTCGTGTCCTCACCTTCCGGGTGAACACGGACGGGATCTCAGAACCGGACCTCGAACCCGCCCTGCTCGCCGCCGAGTTCTGCCCCCGCACCCCGTAGAACGGACGGGTTCCGAGCAAAGATCCCAGCTCACGACACTCGTTCGAGTGAAAGCCTCGGCGACCGGGCTACAGCGGCACGATGTCCGGTGCCCCCAGCCGCGCCGCGTCCGCCGTCAGGTCGTCCGGCTGGCGCTGCGACTCGCGCTCCGCCTCCACCCGCTTCTCGTAGTGCTCGACCTCCCGCTCGATCTGGTCCTTGTCCCAGCCGAGCACCGGCGCCATCAGTTCGGCGGCCTCGCGGGCGCTGCGCGTCCCCCGGTCGAAGGTCTCGATGGAGATGCGCGTCCGCCGGGTGAGCACGTCGTCCAGGTGCCGGGCCCCCTCGTGCGAGGCGGCGTAGACGATCTCGGCCTTCAGATAGTCCTCGGCGGCGGGAAGGGGTTCGCCGAGGGCGGGGTCGGCGGCGATGAGGTCGAGGACCTCCTCGGCGAGGGCCCCGAAACGGTTCAACAGGTGTTCCACGCGCACCACATGGAGGCCGGTGCGCGCCGCGATCCGCGCTCGCGCGTTCCACAGCGCCCGGTATCCCTCCGCCCCGAGCAGCGGCACGTCCTCGGTGACGCACTCGGCGACGCGCTGGTCGAGGCCGTGCACCGCCTCGTCCACCGCGTCCTTGGCCATGACCCGGTACGTCGTGTACTTACCGCCGGCCACCACCACCAGCCCCGGCACCGGATGGGCGACGGTGTGCTCGCGCGAGAGCTTGCTGGTGGCGTCCGACTCGCCGGCGAGCAGCGGCCGCAGCCCCGCGTACACCCCCTGGACGTCGTCGCGGGTGAGGGGCACGGCGAGCACCGAGTTCACATGTTCCAGCAGATAGTCGATGTCCGCGCTGGACGCCGCCGGATGTGCCTTGTCGAGGTCCCAGTCGGTGTCCGTGGTGCCCACGATCCAGTGCCGCCCCCACGGGATCACGAACAGCACGGATTTCTCGGTGCGCAGGATCAGCCCACTCGTGGAGTTGATCCGGTCCTTCGGTACGACCAAATGGATGCCCTTGGACGCCCGTACGTGGAACTGCCCCCGCTCCCCGACCATCGCCTGGGTGTCGTCCGTCCACACGCCCGTGGCGTTCACGACCTGCTTGGCGCGGATCTCGTACTCCCCGCCGCCCTCGCCATCCTGCACCCTGGCACCGACAACGCGTTCGCCCTCGCGCAGGAAGCCGGTGACACGCGCGCGGTTGGCGACCTTCGCGCCGTACGAGGCGGCCGTGCGCACCAGCGTCGCCACGTAGCGGGCGTCGTCCATCTGGGCGTCGTAGTACTGCAGCGCTCCGACCAGCGCGTCCTTCTTCAGGGCGGGGGCGACGCGCAGGGCGTGGCGGCGGGAGAGATGGCGGTGCATGGGCAGGCCCCGGCCGTGTCCGCGCGCCATCGACATGCCGTCGTAGAGGGCGACGCCCGATCCCGCGTAGAGCCGCTCCCAGCCCTTGTGCTGGAGCGGGTAGAGGAACGGCACGGGCTTCACGAGGTGCGGGGCCAGCCGCTCCAGCAGCAGCCCACGCTCCTTCAGCGCCTCGCGCACGAGCGCGAAGTCGAGCATCTCCAGATAGCGCAGCCCGCCGTGGATCAGCTTGCTGGACCTGCTCGACGTACCCGACGCCCAGTCACGCGCCTCCACCAGGCCGGTGGACAGGCCGCGTGTCACGGCGTCGAGCGCGGTGCCCGCACCGACCACCCCCGCGCCCACGACCAGCACATCCAGCTCGCGCTCGGCCATGGCCGCAAGTGACTCGGCTCGCTCCGCAGGCCCAAGTGTTGCTGTCCTCACCGCTGCCTCCCGCTGTCTGTCGCGCTGGCCACACCTGTCCGGCGAGGCTCGGTCCACGTCCCCCTGCCCAAAGTCTGACCGTGTTGCCCGTCTTCGGCCACCACCCGCCCCCAGCCTGTGGACAACACTCACGGAAACTCGCTCAACCAATCCCGCAAATCGGTCATATTTACTCCTAGTCTGACATTGCGCTCGCCCATCCTGTCCACAGGGCTTGCGTACCTGTCCCGCTTCGGCTACTGGGAAGGACGGCCACGCCATGCCCGCAGATCTCGCCGTCATCGGACTCGGACATCTCGGCCTGCCCCTGGCCCAGGCCGCCGTCGCCGCCGGCATCCCCACGCTCGGCTACAAGACCGGGCCGGAAGGCGGCTCTCTCACCCCCGCCGAACTGCGCCGGATGCTCTCGGGGGGCTTCCGGCCGACCAGCAACCCCGTCGAACTCGGCCGGGTCCGCACCGCCGTCATCTGCGCGCCGACCCCACGGGGCGCGGACGGCGGCCTCGACCTCGGTCAAGTGGCCGCGGCAGCCCGCACGCTGGCCGCGCGGCTGCGCCCGCACACCACGGTCATCCTGGAGTCGCCGGTGCAGCCCGGCACCACCGAGGAGTTCCTGCGGCCGCTCCTCGAACAGGGGTCCGGGCTGCGCGCGGGCCGCGACTTCCACCTCGCGTACTCGCCCAGCCGGGTCGACCCCGGCAACCGCGGCTTCGGCCCCGCCAACACCCCGAAGGTCATCGGCGGCCTGACCTCCGCCTGCACCGAGTCGGCCGCCGCCTTCTACGGGCGCCTCACCGACAAGGTGGTACGCGCGCGTGGCCCCCGCGAAGCGGAGACCGTGCAGCTCCTGGAGACCAACTTCCGGCACGTCAACATCGCCCTGGTCAACGAAATGGCCGTCCTCTGCCATGAGTTGGGCGTCGACCTGTGGGACGTCATCCGCTGCGCGGAGACCAAGCCGTTCGGCTTCCAGGCGTTCCGGCCCGGCCCCGGGGTCGGCGGCCACGCCGTCCCCCAGGACCTGACCGGCCACGCGGGCCGCACCCTGCGCATGGTCGAACTCGCCCAGCAGGTCAACAGCCACATGCCGCAGTACGTCATCCAGCGCGCCGCCACGCTCCTGAACGAGCACGGCAAGTCGGCCCGCGGCGCGCGTGTGCTCCTCCTCGGTGTCACGTACAAAGCGGACCTCGCCGACCAACAGGGCACCCCCGCGCACGAGATCGCCGTCCGTCTGATGGAACTCGGCGCGTCCGTCAGCTACCACGACCCGCACATCCCCGCCTGGAGCGTCCTCGGCCGTCCCGTCCCGCGCGCCGACTCCCTCTACGAGGCGGCGGCCGACGCCGACCTCACGATCCTGCTCCAGCAACACCGCACGTACGACCTCCAAGGGCTGTCCGTGAAGGCCCAACTCCTGCTGGACACAAGGGGAGCGACTCCCACCGGGGCGGCACACCGGCTCTGACCCCTCCGAGGGCCCGGAAATCCGCGTGTCCGGATGTCGTACGCGCCTGCTAATGTGCGGCAGCTCTCGCACACAAGTGCGTTCGCATTCCCGGCGTGTCCCCGCGCACGCCTGCGTCCCTGGGGGGAACCACATGAGTCAGTCCTCGCCGCCGCCGTCCGGTCCGCCGGTCGACAACCCGTACGCCGGCCAGCCCGGTCAGCAGGCCGCGCCGCCCCAGCCCGGCTTCCCGCAGCAGGGTGCGCCCCAGCCGGGCTTCCCGATGGCCCCGACCGCGCCGGCCGCTCCGGTGCGCAACAACCTGGTCCTCGGCCTGGCCGCGGCCGTCGGCGCCGCGGTGGTCGCCGCGGGCATCTATGGCGTCATCATCGGCGCCACCAAGCACGAGATCGGCTATGCCGCCGTCGGCGTCGGCTTCCTGATCGGCATCGCCGCCGGCCGCGTCGGTGGCCGCAACCCGATCCTGCCCGTGGTGAGCGCCGTTCTGTCGCTGGGCGCGGTCTACCTCGGCCAGCTGGTCGGCGAGGCCATGATCGGCGCCAAGGAGACCGCGTTCACCTTCAACGAGCTCTTCTTCGATCACTTCGACGTCATCCAGGAGGCCTGGAAGGCCGAGGCCGACCCGCTGACCTTCCTCTTCTTCGCGATCGCCGCCTACGTGGCGTTCACGAGCGCCCGGAAGGCCGGTCAGTAACCGCGCAGGAACACAGCGAAGGGCCCGTCCACCACGAGGTGGGCGGGCCCTTCGCGTCAGACAGGTCAGCGCTTGTGCTGCGAGTCAGCCACCGTCACCTCGACGCGCTGGAACTCCTTCAGCTCGCTGTAGCCCGTGGTGGCCATGGCTCGGCGCAGGGCGCCGAAGATGTTCATGGAGCCGTCGGGGATGTGCGAGGGGCCGGTGAGGATCTCCTCGATGGTGCCCACGGTGCCGAGGTCGACCTTCTTGCCGCGCGGCAGCTCCTCGTTGACGGCCTCCATGCCCCAGTGGTGGCCCTTGCCGGGCGCGTCGGTGCCGCGGGCCAGCGGGGAGCCCATCATCACCGAGTCGGCGCCGCAGGCGATCGCCTTGGGGAGGTCGCCGGACCAGCCGACGCCGCCGTCCGCGATGACGTGCACGTACCGGCCGCCGGACTCGTCCATGTAGTCCCGGCGGGCCGCGGCGACATCCGCCACCGCCGTCGCCATGGGGACCTGGATGCCCAGCACGTTGCGCGTGGTGTGCGCGGCGCCGCCGCCGAAGCCGACGAGGACGCCGGCAGCGCCGGTGCGCATCAGGTGCAGGGCCGCGGTGTACGTGGCGCAGCCGCCGACGATGACCGGGACGTCGAGCTCGTAGATGAACTGCTTCAGGTTCAGCGGCTCCGCGGCGCCCGAGACGTGCTCGGCCGACACCGTCGTACCGCGGATGACGAAGATGTCCACGCCCGCGTCGACGACGGCCTTGGAGAACTGCGCCGTGCGCTGCGGGGAGAGCGCGGCGGCGGTGACGACGCCCGAGTCGCGCACCTCCTTGATGCGCTGCCCGATCAGCTCCTCCTTGATGGGAGCCGCGTAGATCTCCTGGAGGCGGCGCGTCGCGGTCTCCGAGTCGAGCCCAGCGATCTCGTCGAGCAGCGGCTGCGGGTCCTCGTACCGCGTCCACAGGCCCTCGAGGTTCAGGACGCCCAGGCCGCCCAGCTCGCCGATACGGATCGCGGTGGCCGGGGAGACGACCGAGTCCATGGGAGCGGCCAGGAACGGCAGCTCGAAGCGGTAGGCGTCGATCTGCCAGGCGATCGAGACCTCCTTCGGGTCCCGCGTACGACGGCTCGGGACGACGGCGATGTCGTCGAAGGCGTACGCCCGGCGGCCGCGCTTGCCGCGCCCGATCTCGATCTCAGTCACGTGTGTGGCCTTTCCCTCTTCGTTGCAGCGCCTCCCAGTATCCCCGACGCATACGACAAGGGCGGCCCCGGAACCCTCCGGGGCCGCCCTTGGACGTACTCCACGCGCGCGTGGAGATCGTTTACAGCATCGCTTACAGGCTTTACAGCTACTTGTTACGGCTGTAGTTCGGCGCCTCGACCGTCATCTGGATGTCGTGCGGGTGGCTCTCCTTGAGGCCCGCCGAGGTGATCCGGACGAAGCGGCCGTTGTCCTGCAGCTCCGGAACGGTGCGGCCGCCGACGTAGAACATCGACTGGCGCAGACCGCCGACCAGCTGGTGGACGACCGCGGAGAGCGGTCCGCGGTAGGGCACCTGGCCCTCGATGCCCTCGGGGACGAGCTTCTCGTCGGAGGCGACGCCCTCCTGGAAGTAGCGGTCCTTGGAGAAGGAGCGCTGCTCGCCGCGGGACTGCATGGCGCCCAGGGAGCCCATGCCGCGGTACGACTTGAACTGCTTGCCGTTGATGAACAGCAGCTCGCCCGGCGACTCCTCGCAACCGGCGAGCAGCGAGCCCAGCATCACCGTGTCGGCGCCCGCGACCAGGGCCTTCGCGATGTCGCCGGAGTACTGCAGGCCACCGTCGCCGATGACCGGCACACCGGCCGCCTTGGCGGCGAGCGCAGCTTCGTAGATGGCCGTCACCTGCGGTACGCCGATGCCGGCGACCACGCGGGTCGTACAGATGGAGCCGGGGCCGACGCCGACCTTGATGCCGTCGACGCCCGCGTCGATGAGTGCCTGGGCACCGTCACGGGTGGCGATGTTGCCGCCGATGACGTCGACGCCCGAGGAGTTCGACTTGATCTTGGCGACCATGTCGCCGACCAGCCGGGAGTGGCCGTGCGCGGTGTCGACGACGATGAAGTCGACACCCGCCGCGACGAGGGCCTGGGCGCGCTCGAAGGCGTCACCGGCGACACCGACCGCGGCACCGACGAGGAGACGGCCCTCGCCGTCCTTCGAGGCGTTCGGGTACTTCTCCGCCTTCACGAAGTCCTTGACCGTGATGAGGCCCTTGAGGACACCCGTGTCGTCGACCAGCGGAAGCTTCTCGATCTTGTGGCGGCGCAGCAGCTCCATGGCCTCGGCGCCGGAGATGCCGACCTTGCCGGTGACCAGCGGCATCGGCGTCATGACGTCGCGCACCTGCTGGGAGCGGTCCGTCTCGAAGGCCATGTCGCGGTTGGTGACGATGCCGAGCAGCTTGCCGGAGCCGTCCGTGACGGGCACGCCGGAGATGCGGAACTTGGCGCAGATCGCGTCGGCCTCGGCGAGCGTCGCGTCCGGGTGCACCGTGATCGGGTCGGTGACCATGCCGGACTCGGAGCGCTTCACCAGGTCGACCTGGTTGGCCTGGTCCTCGATGGACAGGTTGCGGTGCAGGACGCCGACGCCGCCCTGACGGGCCATCGCGATCGCCATGCGCGACTCGGTGACCTTGTCCATGGCGGCGGACAGCAGCGGGATGTTCACCCGCACGTGCTTGGAGACGTACGAGGCGGTGTCGATCTGGTCGGGCGCCATGTCCGACGCGCCCGGCAGCAGCAGCACGTCGTCGTAGGTCAGCCCGAGTGTCGCGAATTTGGCGGGCACTCCGTCGACGTTGGCAGTCATGACACCTTCCCCAAATGGCCTTGATCGGTGCGGATGTCCATGCTAACGGGAAGCAGGGCTCTCTCATTCCACGGTTGAGGGTGCCCCTGAGCTTCGTATGTTCGTACGGGACCGGTGCGCCGCCTGTTCATCCGGCGACCGCGGAGACGGGTGACACCCTGACCGGGAACCGGGTCGGGGACTGCTCGGCACCGACGGACACCGCCGTGTCGGCCGAGCGCCGTCGCCGTAGGAAGGGCACCGCCCTACTGCTCCGCCAGCGCCCGCAACCGGCTCAGCGCCCTGTGCTGAGCAACACGCACCGCGCCCGGTGACATTCCCAACATCTGGCCCGTCTCCTCGGCCGTGAGGCCGACGGCGATGCGCAGCAGGAGCAGCTCGCGCTGGTTCTCCGGGAGGTTGGCCATGAGCTTCTTGGCCCATTCGGCGTCACTGCTGAGCAGGGCGCGCTCCTCGGGGCCGAGGGAGTCGTCGGGCCGCTCGGGCATCTCGTCCGAGGGGACTGCCGTCGAGCCGGGGTGGCGCATCGCGGCGCGCTGGAGGTCGGCGACCTTGTGCGCGGCGATGGCGAAGACGAAGGCTTCGAAGGGGCGCCCGGTGTCCTTGTAGCGCGGCAGCGCGAGGAGTACGGCGACGCAGACCTCCTGCGCCAGGTCCTCCACGAAGTGCCGCGCGTCCCCCGGAAGTCGGGACAGACGGGTGCGGCAGTAGCGCAGCGCCAGCGGGTGGACATGGGCGAGCAGATCGTGCGTGGCCTGCTCGTCGCCGTCCACCGCGCGAAGGACGAGCGCGCCGATCACCGTCGTCTCGTCATCGCGCATCGGTCCATGGTGCCTCGGCGTCGTTCTCTCCGTGGCACCGCGTCCATAGTTGTGCACCGAAGCGTTATGAGCAGGTGCGCCGGAACTCATCTCCTGCGCCCTCCCCTTCCGCTCGCCCGACTCGTCCCCGAGGAACTCCACACCTCAAGCATGCGGCATCGGCGGCGAAACGAGCAGCGGGCGCTCGGCGGGTCCCTTTGCCAACCCCGCCCACCATGCGGTAGGCGGGGATTTTCATACCCCCGCTGAGGCTCATCTAGCGGACCAGACCCCACCGGAATCCGAGCGCCACGGCGTGCGCACGGTCCGAGGCGCCGAGCTTCTTGAAGAGCCGACGGGCGTGCGTCTTCACCGTGTCCTCGGAGAGGAACAGCTCGCGGCCGATCTCCGCGTTGGAGCGGCCGTGACTCATGCCCTCCAGGACCTGGATCTCGCGCGCGGTCAGGGTCGGCGCGGCACCCATCTCGGCCGACCGCAGTCTGCGCGGCGCGAGCCGCCAGGTCGGGTCGGCTAGCGCCTGTGTCACGGTGGCCCGCAGCTCGGCGCGCGAGGCGTCCTTGTGCAGATAGCCGCGGGCACCGGCGGCGACGGCGAGCGCCACGCCGTCCAGGTCCTCGGCGACGGTGAGCATGATGATGCGCGCACCGGGGTCGGCGGACAGCAGCCGCCGGACCGTCTCGACGCCGCCCAGTCCGGGCATGCGTACGTCCATCAGAATCAGGTCCGAACGGTCGGCACCCCAGCGGCGGAGGACTTCCTCGCCGTTGGCCGCCGTCGTCACACGCTCGACGCCGGGCACGGTCGCGACCGCGCGGCGGAGCGCCTCTCGGGCAAGCGGGGAGTCGTCGCAGACGAGGACGGATGTCATGGCCGCCCTCCGCAGCTGATGCGCGTCACCTTGAGCCTCCAGGCTGGTACGAAATCGTCACCTGTGCGGTCGATACTCGCCGACGGATATGACCGTCTGCCCGAGCGCTTGTACTTTTCAACCGCCTCGCACTCTCAACGACGGTCACTCGAAAGAGTTACGGGGCTGTCATCCATCTTCGGCACTCTACGTGAGGGCGCGGACACGGTGGAGACATGCACAACGGACCCTCAACCTTTCATCACAAGCTATGCCCCATTCAGCCGTTTTTCTTCCCATTTGCTGGTGTCTAAGGCTAGATTCTCAATGAGTCATATTTTCATCTCCTTAGATCGTAGTTGTACGGTCGGTGAGCACATAACGGCCCAGAACGGCAACAAGGGGACACGCAATGGCAGATTTCTCCCGCCTTCCCGGTCCGAACGCGGACCTCTGGGACTGGCAGCTCCTCGCGGCATGCCGCGGGGTCGACAGCTCGCTCTTCTTCCACCCCGAGGGCGAGCGCGGTGCGGCACGGAGCGCACGTGAGAACTCGGCCAAAGAGGTCTGCATGAGATGCCCGGTCCGCGCCCAGTGCGCGGCACACGCCCTGGCGGTGCGCGAGCCGTACGGCGTGTGGGGCGGGCTGACCGAGGACGAGCGCGAGGAACTCATGGGACGGGCGCGCAACCGGCTCGTCTCGGCGTCGGCGTCGGGTGGTGGCGCCTCGCCGCACCGGATGGACAACTGAAGGAACGTTTCTTCCGACTGGGCACGCGCAGGCGTGCCCCTTCTTTTGAAACGGTCAGGGCCCTCGGGTCCTGTGAAACGGCCAGAGCCCTCAGGAAACCGTCAGTTCCCTGACGGGCGCGTCGCCGCCCCCGCCAGGTGGTCGAGGGTGGCCGCCACCGCGGGCACCTGGGCCAGATCGGGCAGGGTGAGCGCGACGATCTCCCGCCGGACCGCGGGTTCCACCGTCACCGTGCGTGCCCCCTTGGGCCGTACGGACTCGATGGCGAGCTCCGGGAGGACCGCGACCCCGAGACCGGCGCCGACCAGGCCGACCACGGCCGGGTAGTCGTCGGTGGCGAAGTCGATGCGGGGCACGAAGCCCGCGGTCCGGCACACCTCGACGAGCTGGCCGCGGCAGCGCGGGCACCCGGCGATCCACGGCTCACCGGCGAGTTCGCCGATCGCGACCGAGCCGGCGCGGGCCAGCCGGTGCCCCTCGGGGACCAGCCCGACGAGCCGGTCCACCAGCAGCGGCCGTACGACCAGGTCGTCCCACTCGCCCGTGTCACCCTCCGGCGCGGCGCCCTCGTACCGGAAGGCGAGCGCGATGTCGCAGTCGCCCTCGCGCAGCATCTCCACCGAGCGCGGCGGCTCGGCCTCCTCCAGGGAGACGCGGGTGCCGGGGTGTTCGGCGCGCAGGGCGGCGAGCGCGGTCGGCACCAGGGTGGAACTGCCGCTGGGGAAGGAGACGAGGCGGACGCGGCCGGCGCGCAGGCCCGCGATAGCGGCGACCTCCTCCTCGGCGGCCGTGAGTCCGGCGATGATGCCCGCGGCATGCCGGACCAGCGCCTCGCCGGCCTGGGTCAGCCGCATCTCGCGGCCCGTGCGGATCAGCAGCGGGGTGCCCACGGAGGACTCCAGTGCCTTCATCTGCTGGCTGACGGCGGGCTGGGTGCAGCCCAGTTCGCGTCCCGCCGCCGAGAAGGAGCCGGTGGCGGCGACGGCGCGCAGAACACGGAGATGACGGGCCTCGATCACCCTTTGAGCATAAGCGAGCCTTGGATACGGCGCCGAATATTGCGTCGCGGCTTTGCGGTGCATCCCCTAGCGTGCTCGCATGAAGCTTCTGTCGCTGAACCTCGGCCGGGCGCAGGCCGTCGCCTATACGGACCAGCCGGAGGGTCTGACCGGCATCGACAAGCAGCCAGTCGACGGACCGGTGCGGGTGACCGCGCCCGGGCCCAAGGGAGTCGGCGCGAGCGGGCTGGCCGGGGACGCGGTGTGCGACAAGCGCCATCACGGCGGCGACCACCAGGCCGTGTACGCGGTCGCGCGCGAGGACCTCGACGACTGGGAGCGGGAGCTCGGCCGGGCCCTGCCCAGCGGCGCGTTCGGCGAGAACCTCACCACGGAGGGGCTCGACGTGTCCGGCGCGCGGATCGGCGAGCGCTGGCGCATCGGGTCCGAGGTGGTTCTCGAGGTCACCTGCGGGCGCATTCCCTGCCATACGTTCCAGGAGCATCTCGGCGAGAAGGGCTGGGTGCGGCGCTTCACCCACAAGGGCGCGCCCGGCGCCTATCTGCGGGTGGTCGAGCCGGGCGAGATCCGGTCCGGCGACCCGATCGAGATCGTGCACCGGCCGGACCACGACGTGACGGTGGCCCTCCAGTTCCGCGCGGTCACGCTGGAACGGGGGCTGCTGCCGCGGCTGCTCGCGGCGGGGGACGCGCTGCATCCGGAGTCGCGGAGGAACGCGGAGGAATATGTGGAGAAGTACGGGGCGCAGCAGGGGGCGTAACCGTTGCCGTCCCTCAACTCGCCGGACCTGAAAGGGATTTGAGCCAGCTCCGCGAAAGGGCCCTCCGGGGCGGGCGGAAGGCACCGACGAGGTCACTAATCTTTCCCCATGACAACGGCTCTGATTACGGGATCGACCGCGGGCATCGGCGCCGCTTTCGCACGGCGCCTCGCGGCCGATGGTCACAACCTCGTCCTTGTGGCGCGCGACACCAAGCGGCTGCGTGAGCAGGCCACCGAACTGCACGACCGGCACGGCATCGAGGCGGAGGTGCTGACGGCCGACCTCGCGACGGACGACGGCATCGAGGCGGTCGCCGCCCGGCTGGGCGACCGCAAGAACGCGGTCGACCTGCTGGTGAACAACGCGGGCTTCGGCAACAAGGGCCGCTATCTCGACGTGTCGATGGCCGACGAGTTGAAGATGCTCAAGGTGCACTGCGAGGCGGTGCTGCGGCTGACGTCCGCGGCGACCGAGGTCATGCGGGAGCGCGGCCGCGGCGGGGTCGTGAACGTCGCCTCGGTGGCCGCGTTCGTGCCGCGCGGCACGTACGGGGCGTCCAAGGCGTGGGTCGTGCAGTTCACCCAGGGCGCGGCGAAGGACCTGGCGGGCAGCGGCGTACGGCTGATGGCGCTGTGCCCGGGCTTCGTGCGCACCGAGTTCCACGAGCGCGCGGGGATGGGCACGGACAACATCCCCAAGTGGATGTGGCTGGACGCGGACAAGCTGGTCGCGGCCGCGCTCGCGGACCTGGCGCGCGGCAAGTCGCTGTCCGTTCCGGACCCGCGTTACAAGGCGCTGATGGGTCTGGTGAAGGTCACGCCGAGGGCGCTGCTCGGCGGGGTCACGTCGAAGACGGGACGCAAGTACGGGCCGCAGTGACGGCATCCGGTTGAGGTGGGTGGTGCCGTCCCTCCGGTGGGAGGATGGGGGTGTTCGACCGGACCCAGGGGGCCGGAAGGCGGCGCCATGACATTCGTACAGCTCATTGACTGCAAGACCAGCCGGTTCGACGAGATGGACCGGCTGATGGACACATGGGTCGAGAAGACCAAGGGGAAGCGGACCGCGACGCACAGCGTCATGGGCAAGGACCGGTCCGACGCGACCCACTTCATAGAGATCGTGGAGTTCCCGTCCTACGAAGAGGCGATGCGGAACTCGAATCTTCCGGAGACCGACACGATCTTCAAGGAGATGGTGGCTCTCTGCGACGAGATGCCGACGTTCACGGACCTCGACGTGGTCCGCGACGATCAGCTCTACGCGGCCAACATCCGGCAGTTCTTCGAGACGATCGCCGGCAAGGGTGACCTGCCACCGCTCAACGGCCTGATCGCGGAGCACTATCACGACCACGATCCCGCCAACGAGCAGGACACTCTCGGCCTCGACGCGATCACGCGCGAGATCGGGATGTGGCGCAGCGGCTTCGATTTCTCGTTCACCGTCGACGACCAGATCACCGAGGGCGACCGCGTCTGCACCCGGTGGACCTGGAACGGCACCCACACGGGCGACTTCATGGGGATGCCCGCGACCGGTCGGCAGGTCTCGATGACGGGCACGACCATCTTCCGCTGCCAGGAGGACGGGAAGATCATCGAGGGCTGGTGGCAGTACGACCGGCTCGGCCTGATGGGCCAACTCGGGGCACTGGACGCCCTGGAGCAGTAGGGCGGCAGCAGGAAGGCCCGGCACTCCTGGAGTGCCGGGCCTTCGTACTGCTCTGCTTGCCTACCTACCGACGTACGTCAGTGGGAGTGGCCGTGACCGTGACCGGCCTCGGCCTCTTCCTCGGCCGGCTTCTCGACGACCAGGGTCTCGGTCGTGAGGAGCAGGGAGGCGATGGAGGCGGCGTTCTCCAGGGCGGAGCGGGTGACCTTGACCGGGTCGATGACGCCCTGCTTGACCAGGTCGCCGTACTCACCGGTCGCGGCGTTGAAGCCCTGGCCCTTGTCGAGCTCGGCGACCTTGGAGGTGATGACGTAGCCCTCCAGGCCGGCGTTCTCGGCGATCCAGCGCAGCGGCTCGACGGCGGCGCGGCGGACGACCGCGACACCGGTGGCCTCGTCGCCGGTCTTGCCGAGGTTGCCCTCGAGGACCTTGACGGCGTGGACCAGCGCGGAGCCACCACCGGAGACGATGCCCTCCTCGACCGCGGCGCGGGTCGCGGAGATGGCGTCCTCCAGACGGTGCTTCTTCTCCTTCAGCTCCACCTCGGTGGCGGCGCCGACCTTGATCACGCACACGCCGCCGGCCAGCTTCGCGAGGCGCTCCTGGAGCTTCTCGCGGTCCCAGTCGGAGTCCGTGTTCTCGATCTCGGCCTTGATCTGGTTGACGCGGCCGACGACCTCGTCGTGGCTGCCGCCACCGTCGACGATCGTGGTGTCGTCCTTGGTGACGGTCACGCGGCGGGCGGTGCCGAGCACGTCCAGGCCGACCTGGTCGAGCTTGAGGCCGACCTCCTCGGCGATGACCTGACCACCGGTGAGGGTGGCGATGTCGCCGAGCATGGCCTTGCGGCGGTCACCGAAGCCGGGGGCCTTGACCGCGACCGCGTTGAACGTGCCGCGGATCTTGTTCACGACCAGGGTCGACAGGGCCTCGCCCTCGACGTCCTCGGCGATGATCAGCAGCGGCTTGGAGGCGTTGGCCTGGATGACCTTCTCCAGCAGCGGCAGCAGGTCCTGGATGGAGCTGATCTTGCCCTGGTGGATCAGGATGTACGGGTCGTCGAGGACGGCCTCCATACGCTCCTGGTCGGACACCATGTACGGGGACAGGTAGCCCTTGTCGAAGGCCATGCCCTCGGTGAAGTCCAGCTCCAGACCGAAGGTGTTGGACTCCTCGACGGTGATGACACCGTCCTTGCCGACCTTGTCCATCGCCTCGGCGATGAGCTCGCCGACCTGCGAGTCCTGCGCGGAGAGCGCGGCCACGGCGGCGATGTCCGACTTGTCGTCGATCGGACGGGCGGTCGCGAGGAGCTCCTCGGACACGGCCTTGACCGCGGCGTCGATGCCCTTCTTCAGGAGGGCGGGCGACGCGCCGGCCGCGACGTTGCGCAGGCCCTCGCGGACGAGCGCCTGGGCCAGCACGGTGGCGGTGGTCGTACCGTCACCCGCGATGTCGTTGGTCTTGGTCGCCACCTCCTTCACCAGCTGGGCACCGAGGTTCTCGTACGGGTCGTCGAGCTCGACCTCGCGGGCGATGGTGACGCCGTCGTTGGTGATGGTGGGGGCGCCGAACTTCTTGTCGATGACGACGTTGCGGCCCTTGGGGCCGATCGTCACCTTGACCGTGTCGGCAAGCTTGTTGACGCCGCGCTCGAGGGCGCGACGGGCGTCCTCGTCGAACTTCAGGATCTTCGCCATGGGAGCGATTCAGCCCTCTCGGAAAACTAGGGATAACGAGACTGCGCCCCGGGCGCCCGGCTTCTTAGCGATTGCGGGGACCAGGGGCGCAGTTCAAAGCAATATCTGCTTCGAGGTGTTGCAAGGTGATTCGAGTGAACTACTTCTCGATGATCGCGAGCACGTCGCGAGCCGAGAGGACGAGGTACTCCTCGCCGCTGTACTTCACTTCGGTGCCGCCGTACTTGCTGTACAGCACGATGTCGCCGGTCTTCACGTCGAGCGGCAGGCGCTCGCCGTTCTCGAAGCGGCCCGGACCGACGGCCAGGACGACGCCCTCCTGGGGCTTCTCCTTGGCCGTGTCCGGGATGACCAGGCCAGAGGCCGTGGTCTGCTCGGCGTCGAGCGGCTGGACCACAATGCGGTCCTCGAGCGGCTTGATGGCAACCTTGGAGCTGGTGGTCGTCACGATCCGACCTCCCCCTTCGGAGATCTCACGGGGTTAACTGTCTGAGGTGGCGACCAGCTGGATCCGTCGTCGCGGGTGCCGGACCTGCCCGTCGCTAGTTGGCACTCTCCAGTGGGGAGTGCCAGACCTGAGACTATGACTGCGATTAGCACTCGGTCAAGCGGAGTGCCAATTGCCTGCGGCGCTGTGGCGGATTTCGGGCACCCGGGGTGGGTGTGGGCGTCCCTGGGGGCTGCCGCCCCCAGACCCCCGCTGTCGGCCTGGACGGCCTCGCCCTCGAACGCCGGGCGGGCTCTCTCACCGGCCCCGGCCCTGGCCGGGCTGCTGCTGCGGTGGCACCGCCGGGGTTCCGGCCGGCCTTCCGGACGGCTGCTGTCCAGGCTTCGGCCTCGTCGTCCTGGTGGTGCTCCTGCTGCGGGCGGCGGCGGCCGCCACCCCAGGCGTCCCCGCGTTCTGCGGCGGCCGGGGGAGCGTTCTCGCGCCCACGGCGGCGGCCGGGGCCTCCTGGTTGACGGGCGGCGGCTCCGATGTGGCGGTGGCGTCGGCTCTCTGGGCCGGGGCGGCCCACGTGACGCGCGGATCCGGCTGACCCAGGGTCCGGCCCAGGTCGGCCCATCGCAGATCGCGGGCGACGCGCGAAGCGGCCGACCACACTTGTTCGCCCTTGCTGTCCGTCCAGCCGGGCATGCTGAACGAGTAGCCGGACATCCGGCCCGTCTTCGCGGTGTTCGCGCGGAACGACACTCCCGCCTCGGTGAGCGCCCGCTCGAACGCCAACCGGCCCTGGCCGGCACTCGCGTCCCGGGCGCCGCGGACGAGGTCGCGCAGCTGCTCGCGCTCCGGCCGCTCGGCTCCTCGCCGCTGGGCGGCGGCCCGCTCCGGCCCGGACACCTGCGGCGCGACCCGGTTCGACCGCTCCTCCGCGTTCACCAGTCCGTGCTCGCGCTCCAGCTCGCGGACGATCCCCCGCGACTTGCGGAAGTCGTGGCTGTCGCTGGCCAGTTCGCCCGACCACTGGATGCGGGACACGGTCAGGTGGATGTGGTTGTCACCGTGCCGGACGGCCACCCATGGCACGTCGGGGCCAAACATCCGGCCGACGTACTGCTCCGCGATCTGCGCCCACTTCTCGTCGGACAGGACACCGTCCTCGGCGGGCAGGCTCAGCGAGCACCGCCAGATCGGCCGGTCCACGTCCGGGCGTTGGCGGCTGTGCCGGTCCATGATCCGGGCAACCTGCTGCGGGGTGCCCGGCACATTCCCGGCCACGATCCGCGGATCGACGTGCTCCTCCTTGTGGCCCGGTCCGAAGTCGTACCGCAGAGCGCCACCGGCCCGGCGCCCCTTTGTGATCTTGGCGATCATCCGGCCGCCTCGTCGGCCTGGTCCTCGTCGGTCTCCCGGTCCGGACCGAGTCCGCGCACCGCGAGAGCCGCCCGGCCCACCTCCTCGACGGCGGCCTGGATGGCCGCGTGCAGCTCGCGCCGCTCGTGGCTGTACCGCGTCAGCTGGTTCAAGTTGTTCGCCGCCGCGACCAGTTGGCCGTAGGCGGCGGCGTTCACGAGCGGCACGGTCGGCACGTCGCCGGGTATTCCGCGGCGGCCCAACCGCTGCTCGACCACCGCCCGCACCCACGCGCCCAGCTCCCGGCGGCCGGTTCGTTCGCGGGCCCGGTGCCAACGGCTCAGCTCCTCCTCGGTGAGCCGCACCGACACACAGTGCGTTCGCTTCTGGCCCGGCTTTCCGCGCACCATCCCCCGCTCCTCCTGTTCGTGATCTGTGATCACCAAGCTTGCCCGGTAGACCGCTGCGGCGTCGCTCCCGGTTCCCAGAAATCCGGACGCGGGCCGTCAGGAGCCGAACCGGCGGGATTCCTGGGGGATTTCGGCCCGTACTCGGTCATGCCGAGCCGACGTCGGGCAGTGCTCGTCCGGGGAGTCTGCTGCAGGGCGGGCGCCTGCCGCTACGGTCGTCGGCATGACGAAGCATGACACCCCGCGGGACGCCGAAGGTTCGAAGCTCTGCGCCTGGTGCGGCGAGCCGATCCAGCAGACCGGCGTCGGCCGGAGCAAGGACTACTGCCGCCGCAGCTGCCGACAGCGGGCGTACGAGGCCAGGCGCCAGCGCGAAATCGTGGTGGCCGCCGTGGCGTCGGCAGTCGTACGCCGGGATTTGTCACGTGACGAGACTGCCGGGACAGGCGGGGTGCCGGTTCCGGCTCCTGCGCGCGAGCTTCCGCCACGACAGTCGGCCACGACGGCGTCGGCGATGCCGCCATGGCCGTCGGAGGAGTACGGGGGAGAGCCGCCCGCTCAGTCGTGATGGTGGGACACGTCGAAGGTTGAGGCTCAACCTTATTGCGCAACGAGGATGGAATGTGTCAGACTGACTCGTATGACGCAGAAGACACCGGCCCAGCTTCGGGCCGACGCAGAGGCGACGCTCCGGGGGCCCGGACAGCGCCGGATCGAGCTCCTCGCTCAACTCGAAGAGCTGGATAAGGAGTTGCGCCCGCTGATCGCGGCGGCCCGCGTGGTGGAGGTCCCGATCCGGCGGATCACGGAGATCACGGCGGTCAGTCCGAACACAGTCCGGGCGTGGACCGCAGCAGAGGGCCAGTAACGAGGCGGGCCGCTACTCGGTCGCCTCGGCCGACGTCGGGGCGACCTCCTGTCGGGTGCGCACGGCACCGACGGTCATGCGCAGGGGCTCGTGCTGCGGGTGGCCGGTGACGAGGTCCATCAGGTAGGTGTCCATGCCGGGCGCGCGGTCCTCCAGGGTGAGCGGGTGCTCGGGGTCGGGGTGCGCGAGGACGGCAAAGGCGAGAGCGCGGGCGAGGATTTCCGGGCCGGTGCCGCCGTAGCCCCAGGTGATGTCGTGGTGGGTGTAGCGGGGGTCGGTGGGCAGGATGTCGCACCGCCCGTCCGGGAGCAGCACGAACGCGGTAAGACTCCCGGAAGTGGCGGCGATCTCGGCGTCGTCGGGGTACGGGACGGCGGGTAGCGCGCGGGGGCGTTCGACGGCCACGGTGCCGGTGGTGGGGTTGTGCAGGACCAGACGGCCGAAGGGGTCGTACCCGGTGCGCAGACCCTCGAGGTCCTTCTCCCACAGGTGGCCGCGCAGGGCGGCGGCTCGGTGGGCGTCGCCGGCGGCCGGGCCCCACCAGGAGACGGTGGCGAGGTAGGCGTGTTCGGCGTCGCCGGGCTCGGTGATGGCCCGCGGGGCGGGGCCGGGGTCGTCGACGAGCGCGGGGTCCAGCAGGTGGCGGGTGCTGACCAGTTCGGGTTCGGCGGCGGCCAGGGCGTCGCCGAGGTCCGCATCGGCGTACGGACCGCCGGTCTCGCCCTGGTCGGCCAGCGCACCGGCCAGGGCGCGCACCGCCGTCAGGGCCCGGTGCACGGCACCGATCGACAGCTCCCGGTCGGGCCGGTTCGCGTAGCGGGTCAGCAGCTGGTTCTCGTCCGGGCCGGGCTGGTAGAAGCGGCGTTCGACCAAGCGCGCGCCCGGGTCCTCGGCGTCGGCGTGCCGGCGGTAGTGCTCGGCGGCCGTGAGGGCGTCGGGCAGCAGGGCCCGCACGGCAATGCCGAGGGCCTCGGCGGTGCGTGCGGCCGCGGCGTCCCCGTCCCGCGCCAGCAGGCCGAGAGAGGGCAGGTCGGGGCGGGGCTCGCTCCCGGCGAGCAGGGCCGCGCGGTAGAGGTGCAGGCGGGTGAGGTGGCGCAACTGGGTGTGCAGCCGCTGCGGGTCGAAGTCGATGACGGCCGGGCGGTGTCCGGCGGCGAGTGCGGTGACCACGTCGGCGGTGTAGGTGCCGGGCGGGAAGTCGAGATCCGGCTCGGTGCCCAGGATGCGGGTCAACTGGTCGCGCTGGATGCGCTGCCAGACCGGAGTGTCGAACTCGCCGGTCCAGGCGTCCCGGCTGCCGCGCCGCAGCAGGGTGTCGAGCAGCCCGCCGGTGGCCGCGGCCCGGGGGAAGGCGAAGCTGACGTAGTCGACGCTCGGCTCGCGGAGCGGAAAGCCGCGTGGCCAGAAGCCGAACCACCAGGCACTGCGCGCCTCACCGAGGCCGAGGTGCTGGGCGGCGATGGTGCGGGCCACGGTCTCGGCGAAGTTGACGATGATGCCGTGCGACTCCGCCAGGGCGCCGTAGAGCACCACGGTGCGCCGGGGGCCCGCGGCCGGTCCGCGCCAGATCCGCACGTGCACCCGGGGCGGCTCGTCGTACCAGACGCCGGGCACGGTGAGCACCTCGTCCACGTCCAGGCGCAGTGGGGCGTCCGGTGCCGGGACGCTGTCCCAGTCCGGCGTGGGCGGCCGTCCGGTGGACGGATCGCTGCCCGCGAGGGCCAGTTCGATGTCGGCGGACCGCCACAACCGGGTCCGCCCGGAGCGGCCGACCGGCTGCGGCAGCTGTCCGCTCTCCACGAGCTGGTCGACGCGTTGCCGGCTGACGCCGAGCCGCTTGGCGATCTGCGCGCTGGTGTTCAGCTCGTCCAGGCTCATCCCGACCCCTCCCTCGCCGGCGCAAAGCAGGCGCCATGCTGAGTGTCCGTCAGGACACACCCTCGCATGGCGACTTGCGCTGAAGCAAGAGGGAGTCGCCGGAGCTGGCGATACAGCAATCCCTCGGCCCAGCCGGGCTGGGAACCCTCGTCCGCGAACGCTGAACGAGCGGGGACCTACAGGTAGTCCTTCAAGCTCGCCACCGCGAAACCTTGACTCCGGATGTCGCGCAGCAGGGCGGGGGTCGTGGTCGGGTCGGCGCGGATGATGGTGCCTGGGGTCAGGTGGGCGGTGTTCTTGCGGGGGGTGAGGGTCTTTGGTCCCATTCCGCAGCCGGCGGGGGCGCAGAGCGTGACCGGGAGGTGCAGTTCGCGGGTCATGGTGAGGAAACGGGGGGTCGGGGCGCCGTCGTAGATCAGGAAGACGACCCTGTCCCGGGTGGGGATGTGGTCGATGATCTGCGGCCGGCCGGGGCCCGCGGCGTGGCGGGCGGTGACAGGCGGGGTGTGCGGACGCACCCGTTGGGCCGCCTTCTTGCTCAGGCGTTCGATGGGGTCCACGGACTGGGCGCAGCCGGTCAGCGGTGCGAGCAGTGCGGAGGTGAGCAGCGCGGCGGCCAGGACGCGCGGTCTCACGGGCGGGCCTTCACAGGTAGTCCTCCAGTCGCGCCACCGCGTACCCCTCGTCCGTGACCTTCTTCAGGAAGCGGCGGACCATGTCGGGCATGGTGCCCTTCCAGTCCGTCCTGCCGCGGAAGTGGGTGAGGACGATGTCGCCGGGGTGCAGGCTCCGGTCCCATTCGCGGTACTCCCAGTGGTCGACGAAGACCTCCTCGTCCCAGATCGGGGCGTACTTGACGCCACAGGACTTGGCGGCGCGCAGTGTGTCCTCGTTGTAGTTGCCGTAGGGCGGGCGGAAGAGCTTCGGGCGCTTTCCGTAGTGCTTCGCCATGATGTCCTGCATGCCGCAGATCTCGTGCTTCTGACGCTCGTAGGAGAGTCCGGGAAGGTACGGGTGGTGGAGGGTGTGGTTGTTGAGTACGACTCCTGTGTCCTGCATCTTCTTGAAGTAGCCGTAGTTCTCCTTCACCAGGTAGTCGCTGAGGAAGGCGGTGTACGGGATCTTCAGCTCGCTCATCATCCTCAGAAACGCCGGGTCCTTCTCGGCGCCGTCGTCGATGGTCAGGAAGACGACCTTGTCCTTGGTGGGGATGGTGGTGAAGACCGGGGGCAGTTCCTGTTCCTCCTGACCCTCCACCTCGAAGCCCTTGCGGGCCTTGATCACCGGCTTGTGCGCGGGGGGTGCCGGCGCGCTCAGCGGGACTTTCGGCAGGCCCCAGCGCTTCGCGGCGGCCACGCGCGCGGCGTGCGCGGCGCGCAGATGGGAGGCGTATGCGTCCAGGGCGCGCGCCGGGGGCGCCTTGAGGGGCTGCTGGCCGGGCGCGGGGCGCACATGCGTACTGGGGGTGGTTTCGGCGCAGCCGGAGGCGAGGGCCGCTACGGCGAGCACGGCGGTGGCGCCGCGCACGCGGGCGGTCAGCAGCTGCTTTCTGCGCCGCGCGCGCCCCGCGTGTTCCGAATGCGCCGCGCCGTCTGCATGCCTCTCACGCTCCGCGCACCCTGCACACCCCGCGCGGCCCGCGCACCCCGCGCACCCCGCGCACCCCGCGCACCCCGCGCACTTAATGCCGTTTTCTTCATTTTGTCCTACTAGTCGCATGGTGCCGGATCTTCCCAGGCCACACCCCGCACACGACCCCGACACCGCGGCCGGAGGCACACCGTCCACCGACTGGCCCACAATGACCTGGTGAACGACGTCTCCTTCGCCTCCTTGCTCACCCCCGAGGGCCGCGCCCTCCTCGACGAGGTGCACGGCACCGACCCGGCGCAGGAGCTGGCCGTCGCGACCCGGTTGCGCCGCGAGCATCCGGCCGAGCTGGTGTCGGCGGCGCTCGGGCAGGCGCGGCTGCGGCAGCGGGCGGCGGCGAAGTTCGGGGCCGAGGATGCGGAGCGGATGTTCTTCACGCCGAACGGGGTCGAGCAGTCGACCCGGACGAGCGTGGCGACGTACCGAGCCCGGCGGTTCCAGGAACTGGGCGTGCGCTCCGTGGCCGACCTGTGCTGCGGGATCGGCGGGGACGCGATCGCGCTGGCCCGCACCGGGATCCGGGTCCTGGCCGTCGACCGGGACCCGCTGACGGCGGCGGTGGCGCGCGCGAACGCCGAGGCGCTCGGGCTCGCCGACCTGATCGAGGTGCGCGAGGCGGATGTGACGGAGGTCGACACGACGACCTACGACGCGGTCTTCGTCGACCCTGCCCGGCGCGGCGGCCGGGGCCGCATCTTCGACCCGGAGGCGTACTCGCCGCCACTGTCATGGGCCGTCGACGCTGCGCGGAAGGCGCCGCGGGCCGCACTGAAGGTCGCCCCCGGGATTCCGCACGAGGCGGTTCCCGCGGAGGCGGAGGCCGAGTGGATCTCGGACAGCGGGGACGTGAAGGAGGCCGTGCTGTGGTTCGGCACGGAGCCCGGGCTCGTGCGCGCCACCCTGCTCCCCGGGCCGCGCGTCCTGCGCGGCCGCGGACTGCCCGACCCCCAGGTCCGGCCGGTGGGACGGTACCTGTACGAGCCCGACGGCGCCGCCATCCGCGCCCATCTGGTCGCCGAGGTGGCCGAGGAGCTCGACGGCGGGCTCGTCGACGAGACCATCGCGTACATCACGGCGGACGAACTGCGGCCGACGCCGTATGCGACGGCGTACGAGATCACCGACCAGCTCCCCTTCGGCGTCAAGAAGCTGAAGGCGCTGCTGCGGGAGCGTGGCGTCGGCGTACTGACGGTGAAGAAGCGCGGTTCGGCCGTGGAGCCGGAGGAGTTGCGGCGCAAGGTGCTGCCGAAGGGTCACGGGCCGCACTCGGCGACCGTGTTCCTGACGCGGGTGGCCGGTGCCCCGACGATGCTCATCGGGGCACCCGCGAAGCCGGACCGCCCCAGCGAAGCCTGAACGCCCCTGATCCGCAGGCAGCGCTACGAGCCGCACTCCCGTGCCCTGGCCAGCAGCAGCTCCCGTTCGCGCTCGTTGCGGGCGAGGGACGCGGCCCGCTCGAACTCGGCGCGCGCCTCTGCCGTACGCCCGAGGCGGGACAGCAGGTCGCCGCGCACACTGGGCAGCAGGTGGTAGTCCCGCAGGGCGGGTTCCTCGGCGAGGGCGTCGACGAGGGCGAGGGCGGGTTCTGGGCCTTCGGCCATGGAGACGGCGACGGCCCGGTTCAGCTCGACGACCGGGGACGGGGCGCGGGCGGCGAGGAGGCTATAGAGGGTGGCGATCTGCTGCCAGTCCGTGTCCTCGTACGCGTACACCTGCGCGTGGCACGCGGCGATGGCGGCCTGGAGGGCGTACGGGCCGGGCCCGCCGGTGGCGACCGCGTCGGCGCGGCCGAGGGCTGCGAAACCGCGGCGGATCAGCATGCGGTTCCAGCGGCGGCGGTTCTGGTCCCTGAGCAGCACCGGCTCGCCGTGCGGCCCGGTGCGGGCGGCGGCGCGCGACTCCTGGAGCTCCAACAGCGCGACCAGGCCGTGCACTTCGGGTTCCTTGGGCATCAACTGGGCGAGGACGCGGGCCAGTCGAAGGGCGTCCTCACACAGGGCTGGCCGCAGCAGGTCGTCGCCGGCGGTGGCCGCGTAGCCCTCGTTGAAGATGAGGTAGATGACCTCCAGGACCGACCCGAGCCGGGCCTCGCGCTCGGGCCCGTACGGCACTTCGAAGGCGACCCCCTTCGTCGCCAGGGTCCGCTTGGCGCGCACGATGCGCTGGGCGACCGTCGCCTCCGGGGCGAGGTAGGCGCGCGCGATCTCGGGTGTGGTGAGGCCGCCGAGCAGCCGCAGGGTGAGCGCGATGCGGGACTCGGCGGACAGCACGGGGTGGCAGGCGGTGAAGACCAGACGGAGGAGGTCGTCGTCGATGTCGTCGGGGTCGGCGGGCTCGTCCAGGTGGTGCGGAGACACCGTCTCAAGGTGTCGCCCGACCTCCTCCAGCTTGCGCGCGTAGCGCTCCCGGCGCCGTACGAGGTCGATCGCGCGGTGCTTGGCCGTGGCCGTCAGCCACGCCCCCGGGTTGTCCGGGACGCCCTCCCGCGGCCACTGCTCCAGGGCCGCGACCAGGGCGTCCTGCGCGAGTTCCTCGGCGATGCCGACGTCGCGGACGATGCGGGCGACGCCGGCGATGATGCGGGGGGACTCGATACGGAAGATGGTCTCGATGGTTCCGTGCGCGTCAGTGGTGGGCTGCGGGGTCACAACCCACCATCAGACACCAGCGGGACAGCCGGGCCAAGGCCCGACTCGGGCTCCGGCCGTCGGCCGCTCAGCCCTCCGCGATCTCCCGCACCTCACAGGTGACCGTCCAGTGCTCCTCGTGGACCTTCAGGAACCGCTTGGTCCACTCGATGGCCTCGGCCATGTCCTTGCACTGCATGAGCGCGTAGCCACCGACGACCTCCTTGGACTCGGTGAAGGGTCCGTCGGTCACGGAGATCTCTCCGCCCTGCCAGTGGACCCGCTTGCCCTGCGCGGACGGCGTGAGCCCATCAGTGGCGAGCATGACGCCCGCCTTGGTGATCTCCTCGATCAGCTCCCCCATCCGCTGCATCAGCTCGGGGCTCGGGCCCTCGGCGGGCATGGTCTTCTCGTCGATCTGGACCAGGGAGAGGTAGCGGGGCATGGTGACTCCTTCGGTACGGCGGCGGGGCGCGTCCCCACCGACCAGGTTGCCGGGCGGGGGCTCTTCCCGCCTCTCACCCATGCGTCGAACGGGGGCGGCGCGGATCGACACGACCGCCGGATTTCTTCGAAGATTTTTCTGCGGGAGGCGTTTCCGCAGGTGGATGCCTGTCCCCGGACTCGACTTCCGCTACTTCACTTCCGCTACTCCACCTCAAACCCGAACTGCGCCTTCGCATAAGGCACCCCGATCCCCTGCCCATCGAGGACAAGCGCCGCATCCGGCACGATCCCGCTCGGCCGCCCGCGCAGTTCCCAGACCGCCCCGTTGCCGCCGTTCTCGGCAGGAGCCGCGGCCGCCAGGTCCGCGTAGCCGTTGCCGTTGATATCGAGGAGCTGGACGGCGCCGCCGAAGGCGTCGTTGGTTTCGGCGGTGCCGGGAATGCCGGGGGTGTTCTGGGTGAGGGCCTGGGCGGCTGTGCCCGTGAGGCCCGTGCGGGTGCCGTGGAGGAGGTCGACCACGCCCGCCGCGCCGGTGGTGCCGAGGGACTCGCCGGGGGCGCCGACGGCCAGGTCGGCGTAGCCGTCGCCGGTGACGTCGGCCATGGCCAGGGCGGCGCCGAAGCGGTCGTTGGTCTCCAGTGCGCCCGGGACGCCGGGGGTGTCCTGTGTGAAGGCCTTCCAGGTGGTGCGGGGCTTGATGCCGGTGGCCGAGCCGTAGGCCACCTGGACCGTCTCGTCGTAGGTGAACCCGACGGCGATGTCGTCGTACCCGTCGCCGTTGAGGTCGCCCAGTGCGACGCCGCCGTCGCCGTCGGGGACCGCACCGCGCCGGTAGGTCAGGCCGGAGGCTGTGGCCTGGTACAGCTCCGTGCAGAAGTTGCCGTCGCCGCAGTAGACGCGCAGGGCGAGGTCGTCGCGGCCGTCGCCGTCGACGTCGCCGGTCGTGCCGTCCCAGACGTCGACGTACTGGAGGTGGTCGGGGTCGAGCGCGGCGGTGCGGGCGGGCTTGCCGGAGCGGCTGACCGGGCCGCCCCAGACGGTGGCGGTGGTGCCGGCGGGGTCGTCGCCGCTGGCGAACTCCGTGCGGAAGAGGGCCAGGTCCAGCGTGCCGTCGCCGTCGAAGTCGCCGGTCTGCGTGCTGGTCGCGGAGATCGCCGTACCGCCCGAAAGGCCCTCCGATCCGCCCCATACGATCACCGCGCCGCCGTGCCCGCCGACCACCAGGTCCGCGTACCCGTCGCCGTTCAGGTCGCCCTTGGACAGCTGCATGCCGAAGGTCTGGCCCTTGGCCGGAGAACCCGGAATACCGCTCGTGGCACGGCTGATGACGGTCCGTCGGGCTGTCGACAGTCCGTGCGGGCCGCCGTAGATCACCGCCGCGTAGCCCGCCCTGCCCTGTCCGCCGACGGTGGCTCCGGGCGCGCCGACGGCGAGGTCCGCATACCCGTCGCCGTTGAAGTCGTCGCGGACGGGAGCGGTGGTGGCCGCCTGAACCGGCGTTCCCAGAGGGCCGATTCCCAGGACGGTGAGGCCCACCGCCAGCGGGCCCGCCCAACGGACGTACGAACGCAGGGAGAACATCGGGACACCCTCTCGTGACGGCGACATGGCATCAGCACATTCACCGCACGAGACCCGGCACCGGTCAGATTGGTTGTACGCGGGCCCTGCGACCGGCTTGGTTGCACGCGGGCCCGGGGACCGAACTGGTTGTACGCGGGCCCGGGACCGTCACTTCAGCGACTTCCACAGCTTGCTCGCCGCCGGTTCCGCCGCGATCACCCGGTTGTGGTCCGACGGCGCCGTCACCACCGGCATCGTCACCGTCCTGACGTCGTCGGCGGACAGGGCCTTCAGGCTCTGGCCCAGCTTCATCAGTTCGCCGAGCGAGTCCAGCCCCGTGTCCGTCGTCAGGCTTCCCGTGACCGCGTCCGCGACCTCGTACAGCCTGGTGGGGCTGGTCAGCAGGTTCGTCGAGGCGATCTGCTCCAACAGGGCCTTCACCAGCTTCTGTTGGAGACCGATCCGGCCGAGGTCACTGCCGTCGCCTATGCCGTGGCGGGTGCGGGCCAGGGCGAGGGCCTGCTTGCCGTTCAGGTGGTGGGCGCCCGCCTTGAGGTGCAGATGGCTCTTGTCGTCGTCGATGTCCTCGTCCGTGGTGACGTCCACGCCGCCCACCGCGTTCACGAGCTTCGCGAAGCCCGAGAAGTCGATCTCCATGTAGTGGTCCATGCGGACGTCCGTCAGGGATTCCACGGTCTTCACCGCGCAGACCGGACCGCCCACCGAGTACGCGCTGTTGAACATCGCGTTGTACGCCACCGATGTCGTCCCACCCGAGGAGGTCGGGCACGACGGGCGCGTGACCAGGGTGTCGCGCGGGATGCTGACCACGGTCGCCGTCGTACGGCCCTGGGCGATGTGGACGACCATCGCGGTGTCGGAGCGGGCGCCGGAGCTGTCGCCGCCGCCGAGCGACGCGTTCTCCTTGCCGCTGCGCGAGTCGGAGCCGAGGACCAGGATGTTCAGGGCCTCGCCGGGGAGGGGGGACGCGGAGGCCGAGGGGGTGGTCACGGCCGCGGCGGGGCGGTCGTCGCCGAGCGCGCTGTTGATGTCGACGCTCTTGATGTTGTGGTTCAGGTGCCAGTAGGCCCAGCCCGCCCCGGCGGCGGACAGCACGAACACGCCCGCCAGCGTGAGGCCGGCGACCTTCAGCAGGGTCCGCCGCCGGCCCACACGTCTCGGCGCGTTGTCGCCCTCGCGCTCGTCTTCTCCAGTCACGCAGAGGAACGTAAGTCCGAATTATTACGGCCGGGAACCTCCACCCGACATTCCTTCGGAAAATCTCATACTTCTCATGCCGGACTCAGCTCGGCTCAACTCAGTCCGGCTCAACTCAGTCCGGCTCAACTCAGTCCGGCTCAACTCAGTCCGGCTCAGCCCGACTCGGCTCAGCCCAGCGTCACCGTAGGCACCGGGTTGCTGCCGCTCCATGACGCGTTGAACCCGAACGTCACCGAGCCGCCGTCCGCGACCGTCCCGTTGTACGAGGCGTTCGAGCAGCTCACCGTCGCGCCCGACTGGGTGCAGGTCGCGTTCCAGGCCTGCGAGATCTGCTGGCCCGCCCCGTAGGTCCAGCCGACCTTCCACGAGGACAGCGCCGCCCCCGAACAGGCGATCTTCACCTGTCCGGTGAACCCGGTGTTCCACTGGTTCACCACGCTGTACGTCGCCGTGCACGCACCCGTCGGCGGTGGCGTCGAGGTCCCGCCGAGCGAGGTCGCGATGGCGTAGTACGCAGGTTTCGGCGCGTAGTTCTCGTCGTACGGTGTCGCCGCGCCGTAGCCCGAGAAGACGTCCGGGATCCAGGAGTCGGAGTCCGTGAAGCCCCACACGGTGACGCCGACGCAGCGCGTCACCGCCACGCACGCGTCCATCACGGCCTTGTAGTCGGCCGCCTGCTGCGTCAACTTCGCGCTGTCGGACGGAACCTGCATGCGGATGTCCAGCTCGGTGATCGCGACGTCGACACCGAGGTCGGCGAAGCGCTGGATGTTCTGCTGGAGCGTGGACGGCACCTGGCCGAGGATCAGGTGGGCCTGGAGACCGACGCCGCCGATCGGAACGCCTCGCTCCTTCAGGGACTTGACCAGGTTGTAGAGGGCGGTGCTCTTCGCGTTGACGCCCTCGACGTTGTAGTCGTTGATGTAGAGCTTGGCGCTCGGGTCGGCCGCGTGTGCCCAGGTCAGGGCGTTGGCGATGTAGTCGGAGCCCAGGCCGTTGTACCAGAGCGAGGAGCGGTAGGTGCCGTCCTCGTTGAAGGGTTCGTTCACCACGTCCCAGGCGGCCAACTTGCCCTTGTAGCGTGTGACTTCGGTCGTGATGTGGTTCTGCAGCAGGCTGCTCAGCTCGGCGGACGTCCAGGTGCCGTTCGTCAGCCAGCTCGGGTTCTGGCTGTGCCAGACGAGGGTGTGGCCGCGCACCTGTTGGTTGTGGGCCTGCGCGAAGGCGACGATCTGGTCGGCCTCGGCCCAGTTGAAGGTGCCCCGGCTGGGCTCGACCGTCTCCCACTTCATGGCGTTGCCGGGGGTCATCGAGTTGAACTGGGCCCCGGCGATGTCGCCGTAGGTGCCGGTGAGTTTGGAACCGGTCACCGCCGTGCCGATGACCTTGCCCTTCGCGGCGGCGAGGTCGCGCAGCGGGGTGTCGGCCGCGTGAGCGGTCGTACCGGCCGCGAGAAGGGCGGCCGCGGCTGCGGCGCCGGTGAGCACGGCGGTAAGACGTGTACGTAAGGAGGTTCTCATTGCGGGTGCCTCCGAAAGTTTCGGTCATGGAACCGATTTACTTCGGAGCAGTGTGGGACCGCTCCCATCACACGTCAAGACATCCGTCACGGTCGTATCGGCACCATCGGCCGCATCAGCCATGCCTACGCCGGAGGCGGCACCCGTGGCCTGTACCTAAGGCGCCACCCGCGCCACCCGTGCCCTACGCCGAAGGCGGCGCCGTACTGCTCCGCACCACCAGGCTCGTCGCCAGCTCCACCCGCGTCCCCGCCGACGGCCGTTCCTCGCGGCCCAGTTCGAGCACCAGCTTGGCCGCCGCCTCCGCCATCTCCGTCAGCGGCTGCCGTACGGTCGTCAGCGGCG
The DNA here is from genome assembly GCF_041051975.1 of Streptomyces sp. R21. GTDB lineage: Bacteria > Actinomycetota > Actinomycetes > Streptomycetales > Streptomycetaceae > Streptomyces. Next base: position 4,141,765 of record NZ_CP163435.1, read on the forward strand.
GTCCCACCCAGCGGGCCAGCGGCAGGTCGTCGAAGCCGACCACGCTCAGGTCCTCCGGGATGCGCAGCCCGAGTTCGCGCGCGGCCTCGTACACGCCGAGCGCCTGGAGGTCGTTGCCCGCGAAGACGGCGGTCGGCCGGTCGGGCAGCCGCAGCAGCTCCAGACCCGCGCGATAACCCATGTCGTGGTGGAAGTTCCCCTGCCGGATCAGCTCGGGGTCGACCGACAGGCCCGCCGTCTCCAGCGCGGCACGGTAGCCGTCGATCCGGGCGCGGCTGCACATGATCCGCGAGGGCCCGCTGATCGCGCCGATCCGGGTGTGGCCCAGCTCGACGAGGTGGCGGGTGGCGGACAGCCCGCCGTGCCAGTTGGTGGCGCCGACCGAGGGCACGTCGGCGCCCGGGTCGCCGGCCGGGTCGACGACCACGAAGGGGATGGAGCGGCTGGTCAGCAGCGCCCGTTGGGACTCGTCGAGGCCGCTCAGCACCAGCACCACGCCGTGCGGGCGGCGGGCGGCGACCTGGTCGGCCCAGGTGCGGCCCGGGGTGAGACGGCCCGCGCTCTCCGAGAGGACGACGCTCAGCCCCTCGTCGCGTGCGACGTTCTCGACGCCTCGGATGACCTCCATCGCCCAGGCGCTCTCCAGCTCGTGGAAGACCACGTCGATGAGCGGCGAGCGGGCCGCCTCCGCCCGTCGTCGCCGGTAGCCGTAGGAGCGCAGCAACTCCTCCACGCGCGTACGGGTCCCCGGTGCGACGTCGGCGCGGCCGTTGAGCACCTTCGAAACAGTCGGAGCGGACACACCGGCCTCGCGGGCGATCTCGGCGAGCGTCGCCGTCTGGGTGGAGCTTGCCGCCGACCGGGACTCCACGGGCTTCGCAGGTTTCATGAGCGGGATGCTATCCCTGCACGCGGGCATGACGAACCCTCTCCGAGACCGGGATTTCCCGGAACTTTCGGAGATCTCACAGAAACTTTCGGTGACGGCGGGACGCCACCCCGGAATACGGCGACCGGGGGTGCCTGCCGCGGGAAAGCGGCGGGCACCCCCAGAGGCCCTCAACTCCCCTGTGCTCCCCTCATCTCTGTTCCCCTCACCTCACCTCCTCTCACTTCACCCGCACCTCGCACCGCATCCGCCGCTCCACTCCCACCACCCGCTCCGGCCCCGTCAGCGTCACCGGCACCACCTGCCGTATGTCGCCCTCGGCGCTGGAGGCCGCGAGCCGCAGTTCCAACGCGCCGGGTTCGACGATCCGGTGGCCGTCCGGCCCGGTGTACGCGGCCATGTCCGCCGGGAACGTGAAGTGGACCTCCGCCGAAGCGCCCGCGTCGAGCGGCACGCGCGCGTACCCGACCAGCCGGGCCACCGGGCGCGCCACCTTGCCGACCGGGTCGTGCAGATACAGCTGGACGACCTCCGTTCCGGCCCGCTCCCCGGTGTTGCGGACGGTCACCCGCAGCGTCGTCTCGCCGTCCGTCGGGAAGGACTCGGCGTCGACGGACGCCACCTGCCAGTCGTACGTCGAGTAGGACAGCCCGTGCCCGAAGGGGAACAGGGCCGTCGGGTCGAGGTTGCTCGCCCCGCTGGTCTGCCCGAGCGGCGGGGCGAGATAGGTGTACGGCTGTCCGGCGGGCTCGCGCGGCACGCTCACCGGGAGCCGCCCCGACGGGTTGACCCGCCCGGAGAGGATGCCCGCGACCGCTGCGGCGCCGTCCTGGCCGGGGAAGAACGCCTGCACCACCGCCCCGACGCGGTCGGACCAGCGGCCCAGTGCGTACGGCCGCCCGGAGAACACCACGAGCACGACGGGCGTCCCGGCGGCCAGCGCCCGGTCCACCAACTCTCCCTGGCCCTCCGGCAGTTCGAGGTCGGCCGCATCGCATCCCTCCCCCGAGGTGCCGCGCCCGAAGAGTCCGGACCGGTCGCCGACCGCGACCACGCACACGTCGGCCGCCGCCGGGTCGTCCCCGAACTCGGCGTCCGGCAGCTCCGCGCGCAGCGCGTCGAGCAGTGTCGGTACGGCGACGCCCGTCGGGACGTCGGGGTGGTCGAGCAGGACATGGCGGGGGAAGGTGTAGCAGCCGAGCATGGCCGCCGGGTCGTCGGCCAGCGGGCCGAGGACGGCGATCCGCCGCACCCCGAGCCCGAACGGCAGCGTGCCGTTGCGGCCGCCGCTGCCGTCGCCGATCCCGTCCCCGTTTCCGTTGGCCAGCAGGACGACGGACTCCTCCGCCAGCTGCCGTGCCAGCTCCCGCATGTGAGGTGGATCGAAGTCGACGCTCGCCCCGGCGGCCGGAGGCGCCCAGTCGGGATCCAGCAGTCCCAGTTCGCACTTCTGCGTCAGGACGCGCAGCGCGGCCCGGTCCACCAACTCCTCGTCGAGCGGCCCGGATCCGTAGCACCGTACGGCCGGCAGCTCCACGTCCACGCCCGCCGCGAGCGCGAGCGCCGCCGCCCCCGCCGGGGAGTCGGTGAGCCCGTGCGCCGACTCCAGGAAGGAGACGGCGAAGTAGTCGGCGACGACCGTGCCGGTGAAGTTCCACTGCTCACGCAGGAGTTGGGTGAGCAGTCCGTGATGCGCGTGCGCGGGCAGCCCGTCGACGTCGTTGTACGCCGCCATCACCGACCGCGCGCCGCCCTCCCGCAGAGCCATCTCGAACGGCGGCAGGATGACGTCCGCGAGTTCGCGCGGGCCGATCGACGCGGGCGCGTGGTTGCGGGCGCCGCGCGAGGCCGAGTACCCGGCGAAGTGCTTGAGCGTGGCGACGACACCCGCCGACTCCAGCCCCTGGACATAGGCGGTGCCGACGGTCGCCACGAGGTACGGGTCCTCGCCGATCGACTCCTCCGTACGGCCCCAGCGTGCGTCCCGTACGACATCCAGGACGGGGGCCAGGCCCTGGTGGATGCCGACGGAGTGCATGGTGGCGCCGATCGACGACGCCATCTCCTTCACCAGGGCGGGATCGAAGCTCGCGCCCCAGGCGAGCGGGGTCGGGAAGATCGTCGCCTGCCAGGCGGTGAGGCCGGTGAGGCACTCCTCGTGGGCGACGGCGGGCAGCCGGAAGCGGTTCGCGGCGCGGATGTCCTCCTGGAACTTCGCCAGCCGGGCGGCGCCCTCGGCGGGCTCGACGGGCGCGGTGCCGAACGGCCGGGTGAGCTGGCCGAGGCCGTGCGGAAGCAGCTCGGCGAGGTCCAGGTCCTCCGACAGGGCGTGCTGGTGCGGGGCCATGTCCCCGCCCGGGGTCTCGTTCGAGCCGGGCCAGACGCTGTAGAGCTGGGCGATCTTCTCCTGGGGGGTCATACGGGCGAGCAGGTCGGCGGCGCGGACGGCTGCGGGCAGAGTGGTGTCCTGCCAGGGGTCGGTCATGTAACTCCTCACGCGGATGGGGGAATGGGGCCCCGGGGACGGTTCAGCCCTTGGTCGCGCCGAGCGTGATGCCGCCGATCAGCTGTCGCTCGGCGACCGCGTAGAAGGCGAGGGCGGGCACCATGGCGAGCACCAGGTAGGCGAAGATGCGTGCCACGTCGGAGGCGTACTGGCCCTGGAACTGCTGGATGCCGACCGGGATCGTCCACCAGGTGGGTTCGCTGAAGACCAGCAGCGGCAGCAGGAACTGGTTCCAGCTGCTCACGATGGCGAGGACCGACACCGTGCCGAGCGCGGGCCGGGCCAGCGGCAGCAGGATGCGCCAGAAGAACCCGAAGCGGGTGCAGCCGTCGAGCGTCGCCGCTTCCTCCAACTCCCCTGGGATCTCTCGGAAGAAGCCGCGCAGGATGATGATCGTCACCGGCAGCCCGAAGGCCGCCTCGGGCAGGATCACGCCCCACGGGTTGTCGAGCAGCCCGAAGGTGCGCAGCAGGATGAACAGCGGCAGGATCGCCACCGCGAACGGGAACATCAGCCCCATCGTGAACAGGGTGAACATGAACTCCCGCCCGCGGAAGGCGAATCGGGCGAGCGCGAACGCGGCCAGGGCCGCCGTCGCCACCGTCAGCAGGGCGGCGCCCACCGCGATCACCGTGCTGCTGCCGATGGACCGCCAGAACGTGCCCGAGCCGAGCAGCGAGGTGTAGTTCGAGGTCACCCACGGCGAGGGCAGCCCGAACGGGTTGGAGGAGAGCTGGTCGGTGGACTTGAAGCCGGAGATCAGGGCGTAGAGGAGAGGGGTGACCATGAAGACGCCGACCACCCAGAGGATCACGTACATGGGAAGGGTGCGCAGCGTCCGACGCCGGCGCACCTCCTTCGGTGTCCCCGTCGTGCTGCTCACCGGTGTCCCCGTCGCGCCGCTCATCGGTTTCCTCGCATGGTGGTGATGGCTCCTTCGGTGTCCCGGCGCAGTACGAATCGCTGGTAGGCGAGGGCGAAGACCAGGCTGATCAGGAACATCACGACGCTGATGGCGCTGGCGTAGCCCATCTGATAGCGCTTGAAGCCGTACTGGACCATGCTGATCGCCATGGTTTCGGAGGCGTGGTCGGGGCCGCCGGTGGTGATGACCCAGACCAGGTCGAAGAGCTGGATGGAGTAGACGACGGAGAGGAACGCGCTGATCCGGAGGGTCGGCGCGAGCAGCGGCAGCGTGATGTGCCGGAAGCGCTGCCAGGTGCCGGCGCCGTCGATGCGCGCCGCCTCGTGCAGCTCGGCCGGGATGCCCTGGAGTCCGGCCAGGTAGAGCATCATGTGGAAGCCGAAGTACTTCCACGTCATGACGAGGAAGAGGGTGGGCATGACGCTGTGCTGACCGGCGAACCAGTCACCGCCCAGTCCCGAGAGTCCGACCTTGTCGAGGACCTTGTCGGCGAGCCCCTCCCCCGGCGCGAAGATCATGCTGAACAGCACGCCGGTGATGACCTCGGACAGGATGTACGGGGCGAAGAACAGCATCCGGTACACGGCCCGGCCGCGCAGCTTCTGGTTGAGCAGCACGGCCATGGCGAGCGCGAACGGCAGCTGCACGACGATGGAGAAGCCGATGAGCAGACTGCCGCGCCCCAAGTCCCCGATGAACACAGGGTCCTTGAAGAGCCGGGTGTAGTTGTCGAGGCCGATGCTGTCCGAAGGCGAGCCGAATCCGCCCCAGTTGAAGAAGCTGACGTAGATCGCGTACCCCATCGGCACCAGTACGAGCATGCCGAACAGGGCGAGAGCGGGGACCGTGAACGCGACGGCCGACAGCCAGTCGCGCACCCGGCGCAGCGGCGACCTGCGCCGCCGTGAGCCGGGGGCGGGGTGCCGGCCGTCGTACTTGCCGACGTCGCTCACGTACGGCGCCGACCCCCCTGGAGAAGTCGGATGGGTCGCGGAGGTCGAAGTCGAGTGGGTCATCGGCGGCGCTAGCTCTTCTCGCTCTTGGCGACCTGGGTGACCGAACGCGTCACCTGCTCGGGCGACTTGGAGCCCGCGATGAGCGCGGCGACGCTGTCGTTGATCTCCTGCCCGACGGCGGGGGCGTACGCCTGGTCGAGGTAGAGCTGGAAGCCGGTGGCCTTGTTCAGCATGTCGGAGACGGCGGTGAGGTTGGGGTCGGTGAGCGCGCCAAGCGTCTGCTTGGAGACCGGTATCAGGCCGGTCTGCTTGATGAGCTTCTCCGCGAACTCCTTCTCGGCGAAGAACTTCAGGAAGTCCAGCGCCTCCTGCGGAGCTCCCGTGCGCAGCGCGTGGCCGCCACCTCCGCCGAACACCTCGGTGAGTGCGCCCTTGCCGCCCTCGACCGCCGGGAAGGAGAAGAAGCCGAGGTCCTTGCCGAGGCCCTTGCCGGAGTCGGCCTCGACGATGGGCGCCCACTGGCCCATCAGCTCCATGGCCGCCTTGCCGTTGCCCATCAGGGCCGCCTCGCCGTTCGGGTCGGAGTAGGCCCCGCCGAGGAACCCCTTCTGGAAGGGCTGGAGGGCGACGAGGTCCTTGAGGTGCTGGCCTGCCTTGACGAAGTCGTCGCCGGTGAAGTCGGCGTCGTCGGAGGCCTTCTGCATCGCTTCGAGACCGGCGACGCGCATCGAGAGGTACGCCCAGAAGTACATGCCCGGCCACTTCTCCTTGCCGGCCAGGGCGATGGGGGTGATACCCGCCTTCTTGAGGGCCTTGATGGCGTCGAGGTAGCCGGACCAGGTGGTGGGGGGCGTGGTGATGCCGGCCTTCTTGAAGAGCGCCTTGTTGTACCAGAAGCCGACTGCGCCGATGTCGAAGGGGACGGCGTAGGTCTTGTCGTCGAACTTGTAGGCCGCCATCGACGCGGGCACGTAGTCGGCGGTCCAGGAGATCTTGCCCGTCAGGTCCTCGACCAGTCCGGCGTCGAGCTGCTGCTTGAGGACGCCGCCGCCCCAGGTGTGGAAGATGTCCGGCAGCTTGCCCGAGGCGATCTGCGCGGTCATCTTCTGCTTGTACGCCTCGTTCTCCATCGTGACGACCTTGATCTTCACGTCCGGGTGCGCGGCCTCGAACTCCCTGGCTCGCTGGGCCCACAGCTTCTTCGCGGGCTGGGTCGTGGTGATGTTCCACCACTCGATCGTCTTCTTGCCGGAACCGCCGTCGCTGTCCGAGGAGCCGCACGCGCTCAGCCCGGCCGCGCCGAGGCCGGTCGCCGCGGAGGCCGCCAGGAATCCACGGCGAGAGAAGTTGGAGGTCGTACCAGACGGTCGCATCGCACACCTTCCGGAAGGGAGCCGAAAATTATCGGTCAAGTGCGCACGGAAGTTACGGGCGCGCGACGGGTATGTCAACGCTCCTGACAAATAAGCCTGATCAGACCGCCGCCTCAGCCCAGCGGGGCGGTACTCGCCCGTACCACCAATTCGGTCGCGAGCTCGACCCGAGGCGACGCGGGCTCCTCGCCCTCCGCCAGCCGCAGCACCGTACGCGTCGCCAATTTGCCCATGTCTGCGAGGGGTTGGCGCACGGTGGTCAACGGCGGTGCGGACCAGCGCACTTCGGGCAGATCGTCGAAACCGACGACACTCAGATCCTCGGGCACCCGAAGGCCCCGCCGACGCAGCGCCTCGATCGCTCCCAGCGCCATCTGGTCACTGGAGGCGAACAGCGCGGTGGGCGGTTCCTCCAGGTCGAGCAGGGTGTTGCAGCCGTCGAAGCCGGCGGAGTGGTAGAAGTCGCCGGGGACGATCAGCGCGTCGTCGACAGCGATGTCGGCGCCTTCCAGCGCCGCCCGGTAGCCGTCGAGCCGGGCCCGCGAGCACAGCAGCCGGGGCGGTCCCGCGATGAACCCGATCCGCCGGTGCCCGAGGCCGAGCAGGTGCTCCGTCGCGGCCATGCCGCCGGCCCAGTTGGTGGCGCCGACGGTCGGCATGTCGAGGGCCGGCGAGCCCGCCGGGTCGACCACGACGAGGGGCACGCCGAGCCGCCGCAACTCGTCGTGCAGCCGGGGATCCAGCACGGACGTCACCAGGATCACGCCGTCCGAGGCGCGCGCCCGCAGATTGGTCATCCACTGCTGGGCCGACCCCGACGCCCCGTGGATGGCCGACACCACCGTGCCCACCCCGGAGTCGTGCGCGACCTCCTCGACCCCGCGGATGATCTCCACCGCCCAGGGGCTGTCGAGGTCGTTGAAGACCAGGTCGATCAACGCGGCCCGGTCGCCCGGGGCGTTCGGTTTCCGCTGGTAGCCGTGGTGGCGCAGCAGGTCCTCGACCCGGGCCCGGGTCTCCGGCGACACGTCGGAGCGGCCGTTCACGACACGGGACACGGTGGGCACCGAGACCCCGGCCTCCCGGGCGATCTCGGTGATCGTCACCTTGTTCCTGATGCTCTCCCGGGCCACGCGCCCACCTCCGTTGCCGAAACCTTGCAGGGGCCTTCCGGAAAACCGGAGTCCGGCGTGAAGGCTACAGGGAGGGTGCGCGCGGCCGCTTCAGCCCGACTGCGCGGCAGCGTGCAGCGCCTCCTCCGCCGGCCATGCACCCGGAGTCACGACACCACCGCCGTGAGGTCCACACCGCACCCGCGTACTCCGCCCCCAGTACTGCCGTACCCCCGGGCTACGGACGTTCGAGGATCAGCTCGTCGGCGACCAGCGCCAGCACGTCGGGGGCGACGTCGGCGAGGGCGTCGACGGCCGTGTGCCATTCGCCCAGCCGCAGCGCCTCGGCAATCAGCGCGCACGCGCGCGCCGTTCCGACGTGGCGGGCCACGCCAGCCAGCGCCTGCGCCTGCCGTTCGGGGGCGGTGACGGTCCGGGCGACGGCCAGGGCACGGTCCGCGTCGCCCACCCGGGCCATGAGCTCCGCCCGCTCGGCCAGGGCTGATTCCCGCTCGCGTGGATCGGTGAAGGTCCTCGTGACGGCCACGGCTTCCTGGGCCAGTTCCCTGGCCGGTTCGACGGCACCCGCCACGGCCAGCGCCCCGGCCGCGTCCGCCAGCGCCCGCGCGTGTTCGCCCGGATCGGTGAGATTCCTGGCCTCCGCCACGGCAAACCGGGCGAGGTACGCGCCGCGCTCCACGTCACCGGCCTCCACCAGCGCCTTCGCCAGGGAGGCGAACTCCAGCGCCCGCGAATAGGGATTGGCGACCTCCCAGACCATGGTCTCGGCTTCCTCGATGAGTTCCTCGGCGAGGTCCGCGTCGCCTGTCGCGGCCGCCATCTCCGCCGCCTTCAGCAGCGCCTGCGCCCGCAACCCGTTGTGGCCGACCGTGCGGGCCAGGTCCAGGCCCTCCTGGGCGAGGGCCGCTGCCTGCTCCGTCCGCCCCGTCCGCGCCGCCTCCGCCACCACCCCCGCCAGGGCCGACAGCCGGTGCTGTGTCCACCGGTGGTCGATGGCCCGCGCCACGGTTTCGGCGCCGTCCGGATCGCCCGCCCGGGCCAGCGCGACCGCCATCGCCGCCCATATCTCCGGCGCCACCCACCCGTCGGTGATCGTCCGTGCCACGGCGACGGCGCGCCGTATGTTCCCGGCCCGTGCCAGCGCCCGCGCCACCTCCGCCATCGTCCGGTCCCGTGTCGGCGGGTCTGTGACGGTCCGTGCCACGGCCGCGGCGCGCCGTACGTCCCCCACTCGCGCCAGCGCCTTCGCCAGTGCGGCCTGCCGCTCGGACGTGTCGGTGCCGCTCCGGGCCAGGGCCTCGGCCTCGAACGCGAGGTCCTGAGCGCGACCGGCGTCCCCCGCCCGGGCCACCGCCTCCGCGACGTCCGCCAGCGCCTGTGCCTGCTCCGACGGCACGGTGATGGTCCGGGCGGTGGCGAGGGCACGGTCCACGTTCCCGGCCCGGGCCATCGCTCCCACCACCGTCACCAACGCCCCCGCCCGCTCCCACGGTTCGGCGACGGTCTCCGCGAGGGCGAGGGCACGGTCCAACTCCCCCACCCGGACCGCCGCCGTCGCCAGCATGGCAGCCTCCATGTCACGGCGCTCCAGGTCGTTGATCGCCTGGATCTCGATCGTCGCCCTGTCGGCACGTGTCTCGGCCGGGCCGGGGTCCTCCCCCCGGAGTACCGCCAGCGCCAGGTCAGCCTTCGCCAGCGCCGCCTCCCGCAGGTCCGGGAACTCCTCGATCCGCGCCACGGCCACCGCCTCGCGAACGATGTCCTGGGCGCGATGCGCCCCGACCGTCCCGGCCAGTGTCCCGGCCACCTCCGTCAAGGACGCCGCCTGCACATACGGGCTGGTGATGGTCCGGGCCACGACCACGGCATCCTCGGCCAGCTGCGCGGCGCGATCGGCCTCCCCGGCCCCGGTCAGTGCCCCCGCCGCCTCCGCCAGCGCCTGGCACTGCCAGCCCGGGTCGGTGATCGCCCGGGCCACTGCCTCCGCCTCCTCGGCCACCTCCCGTGCCCCGAGGACGCTGCCGCCGGCCAGGTCCTGGGTCCCGTGGCCACGACCGCGCTCGGCCAGCACGCCGCTGAGTGAGGTCAGTGCGCTGACCCGCAGCCACGGCCTCGGGATGGACCGGGCCAGGGCCTCCGCGCGCAGGGGTTGCCCCAACAGGGCCCATACGGCGGGCAGGGACGTCGGAATGTCGCGGTTCCGTCCGCTGAGGTGGTCGCGGCGCACCGCCAGGAGCGTCAGGGTCCGCAGATCCGGCCGGTCCCCGCTGTGCAGCGCGTCCTGCGCGGCGCCGATCTCGGCCAGCGCGGCGGTGTCCGCGCCGCTCGCCTCCAGCAGCCGGGCATGGCGCGCCCGGTCCAGGGCGAGGCCGGTCATCCTGTCCAGGTCCCCGTCGGCGCCGAGCAGCCGGAAGTACCCGCGCAGCAGGTACTCCGGCGTCCCGGCGGGCCACTTCTCCTCCCGGTACCGGTCCGCCCAGGCGTGCAGCCGTTCCCGGTACTCCGTCACCCGCGGCGCGCTCAGCCGGCGCAGGACGTCGAGCTGGAGCTCCTCGTGCCCGAGCACGTAGACGTCGGCCGCCGCCCCGGCCCAGCCGTACGCGGGCCGCCGGGCGATCGTGTTCCCGGCCGCGACGCGCAGGAACTCCTCGACCTCCGCCGCCCGGCGGCCCGTCAGCTCGGCCAGGTCCTGCCCGCTCAGACCGCCCCCGGCCACGGCGACGAGCGCCGGCAGGTCCTGGTCCGCCGCCGTACCGCCCAGCAGCCGCTCCAGCTCCCGCTCGGCGTCGTTCCGGACGGCCCCGGCGTGCGAGGACGCCTCCAACAGCCGTTGAACGGACGGGTTCCGCAGCGGATGGCCGTCCGGCACGTCCTCGGGAACGGGATGGTCGCGCCGCCCCGCCACCACCACTCGCATGCCGGCCGGGGGCCGGGCCGGCAGCAGTGCGGCGATGCTCTGCGTCCCGGCCCCGCTGTCCTCGTCGAGGCCGTCGACCACCAGCACGAGCCGCCGCCCCTGCCGTTCGCAGGCTGTGGCCGCGGCATAGAGCAGCGCCCACAGGTGCGCGGGGCGGGCCGCGGGGGTCACGTACGGCGCGGGCTCTCCCAGAAGCGTCGCCAACTGCTCGATGACGACGTCGAGGAACGCCTCGCGGTCATTCTGGGCGGCGAGGCGGGCGGTGATGAAGAACGAGACGACGCACGTCCCCGGCGGCGGGTTCAGGACCAGCCAGGACATCAGGGCGGTCTTCCCCGTCCAGGCCCGGCCGCGCAGCCACAGATAGTCCCGGTCGTCCAAGCACGTGCAGAAGTCGGCCAGTTGAGCCAGTTCCGCGTCTCGGTCCAGCAAGGCCTCGGGGGCGATCAGCTCCACCTGCCGACGGTAGGCGGACAGTGCGGCCGGAAAGACGGGCGCGAATACGTTGAACTGGACGTTCCCGGAGCCGATCTGCACGCCCCGGGCCCCCTTGGCGCTCACCTCGGGCCCCGTCCCGCCCGTGTCCACAGGGATGTTCCCGTCAGTTGAACGTGTTGGTCTGGGTGTTGTGGTCGCCTACCTGCACACCCTTGGCCTGGCTCGCGTCGACGACGTACGCCCCCGTGGTGTGCCCGGCCGCCTTCAGCAGCGACCGCGCCGCGGCAAGGATCCCCTCGTCGGAATCCGCGTCGGCCGCCGTCAGCGCCGCACGCAGCCGGGCCTCCCACACGCCGGGCTCGACCTCGCTCGCGTCCAGGACGTCCAGGGCCTCGTTGCCGTCTGCGGTCGCGTCACCACGGGCGGCGAGGCGCACCCGTATCGCTTCGCGCAGGCCGTCGCAGGCCTCGCGGACCGCACTGCTCGCCGTGTCCGTGAGCCCCGCCGAAGCACCGGCCGCGAGCGCGGCCACGATCAGTTCCACTCCAGTCATACCCGCCTCGTCGCCAAGCCGATCTCCGGCCCAGCATCGCTCAGCGGCATCAACACCCGCAAGCCATACGCCTCTTGAGCGTCAGAAGTCACCCACCGACTCGAACCGCCACCGGTGCACCGCCCGGCTCACCAACTCCCCGTCAGGCTCCGGGAGTTCGGGCAGTTCGGCGTCGTAGGCCGCATCCCACCAGGTGATGACGAGGACGCGGTCCTGAGAGCCCCGCAGGGTCTCCCGGCGCAGCGGCCGCCCGGGGAGGTCCTGCTTGCGGGCCCAGGCCAGCAGGTCCGCGCCGCGACCCTCAACGGCGCGGGCCTCCCACATCAGCGCGACGGTCACGAGTACAGGTTCTCCTTGCTGACCTCGTGCACATGGTCGTGCGCGTGCGCGCGGCCCGGCACATGCGGGTCCGTCACCGGCAGCGACGAGTCCGCCGACAGGTCCCAGTCCGAGGCGGACCGGTTCCGGGCCACCATCTCGGCGCCCAGCGCGGCCACCATCGCCCCGTTGTCCGTGCACAGCTTGGGGCGCGGCACGCGGAGCCGGATCCCGGCGGCCTCGCACCGCTCCTGGGCGAGCACGCGCAGCCGCGAGTTGGCGGCGACACCGCCGCCGATCATGAGGTGGTCGACGCCCTGGTCCTTGCAGGCCCGTACGGCCTTACGGGTCAGCACGTCCACCACCGCCTCCTGGAAGGACGCGGCGACATCGCGCACCGGCACCTCCTCGCCCGCCGCCCGCTTCGCCTCGATCCAGCGGGCCACGGAGGTCTTCAGGCCGGAGAAGGAGAAGTCGTACGCGGCATCGCGCGGGCCGGTCAGGCCGCGCGGGAACGCGATGGCACGAGGGTCGCCCTCCTTGGCGTACCGGTCGATGACCGGGCCGCCGGGGAAGCCGAGGTTCAGCACGCGGGCGATCTTGTCGAAGGCCTCGCCGGCCGCGTCGTCGATGGTCGCGCCCATCGGCCGTACGTCGGAGGTGATGTCCGTGGACAGGAGCAGCGACGAGTGTCCGCCGGAGACCAGGAGGGCCATCGTCGGCTCGGGCAGCGCGCCGTGCTCCAGCTGGTCCACGCAGATGTGCGAGGCGAGGTGGTTGACGCCGTAGAGCGGCTTGCCGAGCGCGTAGGCGTACGCCTTCGCCGCCGAGACTCCGACGAGCAGCGCACCGGCGAGCCCGGGGCCCGCCGTCACGGCGATGCCGTCCAGGTCGCGGGCGGTCACCCCGGCGTCCTTCAGCGCCCGCTGGATGGTCGGGATCATCGCCTCCAGGTGGGCGCGGGAGGCGACCTCCGGGACGACACCGCCGAAGCGCGCGTGCTCGTCGACACTGGACGCGACGGCGTCCGCGAGCAGGGTGTGGCCGCGGACGATGCCGACGCCGGTCTCGTCGCAGGAGGTCTCGATGCCGAGGACGAGCGGTTCGTCAGCCATTGATCTCGGTTCCTTGTACGGATGTTGACGGGTCGTTGAGGCGCATCACCAGGGCGTCCACGTTCCCCGGCTGGTAGTAGCCGCGTCTGAAACCGATGGGCTCGAAGCCGAAGCGCTCGTAGAGCTTCTGCGCGCGGACGTTGTCCACCCGGCATTCGAGCAGCACCTCGGCGCACTCGAAGGCCGTCGCGGCCCGCAGCAGTTCGGTCAGCAGCCGCGAGCCGAGGCCGGAGCCCCACTGGTCGCGGGCGACGGCGATGGTCTGTACGTCGGCCAGGTCGCCGGTGGCGGCGAGTCCGGCGTAGCCGATCACCCGCTTCTCGGGCGTCTCGGCCACCACGTACCGCCGCGTCGCATCCGGGCCCCGCGCGTGGGCCAGTTCGGACCAGAACATGCCCCGGGACCAGGCGTCCTCGGGGAACAGTTCCTTCTCCAGCTCCAGCACGGGATCGAGGTCCCACCAACGCATCTCGCGCAGCTCGGACGTCACTTGGGGGTGACCACCTTGTAGTTCTTGGGGACCTGCGCGTCGGGACGGCGCAGGTACAGCGGCCGGGGCGCGGCCGGTTCCTCGCCCGCCGCCAGCTTCTCGGCGGCGAGCGCGGCGAGGGCGCCCGCGGAGACGTTCTCGGGGGCGCGGGCGTCGGGGAAGGTGTCGGGGTAGAGCAGCGCGCCCGCGCCGACGGCGGGCAGCCCCGCGACGGTCTCGGCGATGTCGGCGGGCCGGTCGACGGCAGGGTCCGTGACGCGTGTACGTGGGTCCTCGTAGCGCGCCCAGTACACCTCCTTGCGCCGTGCGTCCGTCGCGACGACGAAGGGCCCCTCGACCTCGGCCGCGTACGCGAGCCCGTCGAGGGTGCACAGGCCGTACACGGGGACGCCGAGGGCGAGTCCGAAGGTGTCGGCGGTCATGAGGCCGACGCGCAGCCCGGTGTAGGGGCCGGGTCCGACGCCGACGACGACACCGGTGACGGCGTCGAGCTTCAGCCCGGCCTCGGCGAGCACGCGGTCGACGGCCGGCAGCAGCAGTTCCCCGTGCCGTCGCGCGTCCACCTGGCTCGACGAGGCGACGACGGACGTGCCGTCGTGCAGGGCGACGGTCACGGCGGGGGTGGCGGTATCCAGAGCGAGCAAGAGCACGCAAACAGCCTACGGCGCCCGGGACCGGAGCACGGCCGCCCAGGGTTGCCGCATTCCGGCTGCTACCGTCACCACAAGCGGGGTACAGGGTTCGAACGTGGTACGAGAGGTGGGCACACAAGGTGGCTAGGAGCAGCTCGGGATTCGTGGCCGGGCTCACCGTGGCGGCCGTCGCCGCCGTCAGCTTCCTCGCCTACCAGGCGTCGGCGAACGTACCGGACGACCTGGGCAAACCGCACGCGAGCGCCTCCCCCAAGGCCGCCACCTCCAAGACCCCGCGCGACAAGAAGAACCCGGCGGCGCTGCCCGCCCCGTCCGGCGCCGGCGAGCGGGTCGTCTACTCCACCGGCGCCGACCGCGTCTGGCTGGTCGGCGCGAACGGCAAGGTCCGGCGCACCTTCAAGGTCACCCCCAGCGCGATCGACCCGACGCCCGCCACCTACTCGGTCACGTCCCGCTCGAACGCCGTGACCGGTTCCGACGGCACCCCGATCGAGCACGTCGTCCGCTTCGCGAGCAACCAGGGCGTGGCGATCGGCTTCAGCGCCGCCGTCAGCGGCTCGACCGCCGCGCCGGACCCGTCCGCCAGGACGGGCGGCATCCGCGAGTCCCGCGCGGACGGCGACGCGATGTGGGACTTCGCGACGATCGGCCAGAAGGTCGTCGTCGTTCAGTAGCGGTTGATCCCGTGGCTCTTACGCCGCTTCGGGGCGCCGCAGCCGTACGGGCTCGGTCCTCGGTGGCGCGGGCGGGCGCGGTGGTGTGGACACCGCGTCCGCCGCCGCGCACGACGCCAGCAGGTCCCGCATCGACACCGCGGCCGTCACGCGCGGCAGCGCCTGGTCTCGTTCGGATGCCGGCATGGACGCCTCCTGGGGCCGCGGGGGCAAGCGTGGTTAGGTAGACCTAACTACGAGCTGGTATCCATGTGACCATGCCCGGGACGCCGTACGCAACATCTTGCCGACGTCTTGTCGGAACATTCATGCACGGCTCCCCTGGTCAGGCGATCAGGCCGAGAGGACGCTCAGGTCGGCGGTCGTCCAGCGCGCCCCGAGCCCGGTCAGCGTGACGTGCCGTACCTCGTCCGTGGTGTCTCCGACGGCCCGGTGGATGACGACGTGCAGCCGGTCGTCGGTCAGTTCCTCGACCTTGCCCTCGCCCCACTCGACGACGATCACCGAGTCGGAGAGCGACACGTCGAGGTCGAGGTCCTCCATCTCGTCGAGCCCGCCGCCGAGGCGGTACGCGTCCACGTGGACGAGGGGCGGCCCCTGGACGAGGGAGGGGTGCACGCGGGCGATGACGAACGTCGGGGAGGTGACCGCGCCCCGGACGCCGAGCCCCTCCCCGAGCCCGCGGGTCAGCGTGGTCTTGCCCGCGCCGAGCTCGCCGTTGAGCATGACCAGGTCGCCCGGGCGCAGCAGCTTGGCCAGCCGGCGGCCCAACTCCTGCATCTGTTCGGGGGAGTTGACGGTGATCTCCTCGCTGACGCCCCCCGCAGAAGGCTCAGCCGGGTTGTGCGGTGCTGCTGGTGCTTCCATAGCCCAACACGGTAGCTCCTGCGGGGACGGCGCCCGCGCGCACGAGGAGGTCGGCGAGACGGTCCGTGACGACCTCGGGGTGCTCGAGCATCACCAGGTGCCCGGCATCGGGAACGAGCACCAGTTCGGCGTCCGGCAGCAGGTCGGCGATGGCCTCGCTGTGCTCGCTCGGCGTCACCAGGTCCTTGACCCCGGCGAGAACGAGGACCGGCAGCTCGGCGAAGTGCGCCAGGGCCTCGGTCTTGTCGTGCTCGGTGAACGCCGGGTAGAACTCGGCGACCACGTCGATGGGGGTGCTCTCGATCATCCGCTCGGCGAACCGGGCGACGGCCGGGTCGACGTCCCGGGACGCGAACGAGTACCGCTTGATGATCCCGGCGAACAGGTCGGCGGTGGCCCGCCGCCCGCGCTCCACCAGCGCGGCCTGCTGCCCCAGGGCCTTCAGAACACCGGGCAGTACGCGGCGCACCGCATTGACGCCCGCGACGGGGAGCCCGAAGTTGACCTCGCCGAGCCGCCCCGACGACGTACCGACGAGAGCGACGGCGACGACGCGGTCGCGGATCAGTTCGGGGTAGTGGTCGGCCAGGGCCATCACGGTCATGCCGCCCATGGAGTGACCGACCAGCACGATCGGGCCCTCGGGCACGGCGGCGTCGATGACCGCCCTCAGGTCACGGCCGAGCTGGTCGATGGAGACGGGCGTGCCGTCCTGCACCTGGGCGGCGCCGCGACCGGAGCGGCCGTGGCTGCGCTGGTCCCAGTGCACGGTGCGGACGACACCGCGCAGCGCGGCCCGCTGGAAGTGCCAGGAGTCCTGGTTGAGGCAGTAGCCGTGGCTGAAGACGACGGTGACGGGGGCCGGGGCCTTGCGCCCGAAGAGCCGGCGGCGGCGCGGGGTGAACGTGGCGTCCTGCTCGACGTCGTCGACCTCGTAATACAGCTCGGTGCCGTCGTCGGCGTACGCCTTGCCGGGGGTGCCGCGCAGCGATCCGAAGGGGCCGGTCGAGTCGAGGGCGAGCCGGGCCTTGGCGCGCATGCCGCGGCCCACGGTGAGCCGCTCCAGCGCGACACCGGCGGCGGCGCCCGCGGCGACGACGCCTATCGCGGCGCCGGCGAGACCGGCCTTGCGCCAGTTGCCGGCGGCTCCCCCGTTCTGGGCGGCGGAGGCGGCGGCCGCCGTGACGGCGCTCACGACCGCCTCCGCACTGCTCTCGCTCACGTACCGCTCCTCTTCGCTGAAGTCACCCGCCGGTCGTACACCCCTGCGGGGGCTACTTGTTCTGTTCCTCGTTCACATTCACGTAGACGCGGGGAACGCGGGTTCCGATGCGTGTGACGATTTCGTAAGCGATGGTGCCCGCGGCCTGAGCCCAGTCCTCGGCGGTGGGCTCACCGCGGTCGCCCGGCCCGAAGAGGACGGCCTCCGCGCCCGGCCCGGGGTCGTCTCCCCCGAGGTCCACGACGAACTGGTCCATCGCGATCCGGCCCGCGGCCGTACGCCACTTGCCGCCGACCAGCACGGGGCCGGTGCCGGAGGCGTGCCGTGGGATGCCGTCCGCGTAGCCGACGGGGACGAGGCCGAGGGTCGTTTCGCCGGGGGTGACGTAGTGATGCCCGTAGCTGACGCCGTGACCCCCCGGAACCTGCTTCACCAGGGCGAGGGAGGCGCTCAGTGTCATCACGGGTCGCAGGCCCAGGTCGGCCGGGGTGCCGATCTCCGGGCTCGGGGAGATGCCGTAGATCGCGATGCCGGTGCGCACGAGGTCGAAGTGGGCATCGGGAAGCGTGAGCGTGGCGGGCGAGTTGGCGATGTGCCGCACCTCGGGGCGGACGCCCTGCTCCTCGGCGTACGCCACCATCGCGCGGAAGCGGGTGAGCTGGGCCTGGATGGAGGGGTGGCCGGGTTCGTCGGCGCAGGCGAAGTGCGACCAGAGGCCGGTGACGGTCACGAGACCCTCACCCTCGGCGCGCAGCGCCTCGGCGACGAGGTCGGGCCAGTCGCCTGGCCCCGAGCCGTTCCGCCCGAGGCCGGTGTCGGCCTTGAGCTGGACGCGGGCGGGCCGGCCGGCCTCGCGCGCGGCCGCGGTGACCTCGCGCAGCGCCCACAGGCCGCTCACCGACACGTCGAGATCGGCCTCGATGGCCTGCCGCCAGGGGCCGCCCGGCGTCCACAGCCAGCACATGATCCGCCCGGGCAGCCCCGCCTCGCGCAGCGCGAGCGCCTCCTGCGGCGTGGCGGTGCCGAGCCAGCCGGCGCCCGCCTCGACGGCCGCGCGGGCGCACGGGACCGCCCCGTGGCCGTACGCGTCGGACTTGACCACGGCCATCAGGGCCGCGCCCGGCGCCTGGGCGCGCAGGGTCCGCACGTTGGCCCGCAGGGCGGCCAGATCGATCTCAGCGCGTGCGCGCAGTGGGGCTGTGTCAGTCATCGCGCCCCCAGTGTCTCAGAGGGGTCCGACAGCCTCCCGGCGCCATACGTGAAGCGGCTCAGGTGCCGGCCCTGCGCCCCCACACGTACACACGGTCGCCCTTCTTGAGGACGCGCCACAGGGTGCGGGCGTCGGCGAGCCGCAGATTCACGCAGCCCCACGAGCCGTTCGGGTCGTAGACGCTGCCGGGAATGGCGTGGAAGGCCTGTCCCCGGTCGAAGAACTGGCTGTACGGCATCGCGGTGTGGTAGATCGACGACACATGGTTGCGGTGCTTCCAGTAGACCCGGTGCCACCCGGTCCTGGTCCGGTACCCCGCCTTCCCGCTCCGCATCGGCACGGGCCCCCACAGCACCCGATTCCCCTTCTGCACCCAGGTCAGCTGCCGCTTCAGATCGACACAGGCAAC
The DNA here is from genome assembly GCF_041051975.1 of Streptomyces sp. R21. Lineage (GTDB taxonomy): Bacteria > Actinomycetota > Actinomycetes > Streptomycetales > Streptomycetaceae > Streptomyces. The sequence goes on from NZ_CP163435.1 coordinate 4,160,413, forward strand.
GCGGTACGACCGCACAGGGCACTTCCCGGCCGCGTTCGGGTCCTTCCGCGCCGACAGCAACCGCATGGTCCCCCAGGTGGCGGGCCCGGCGTAGCCGCGGTCGGGCGTGATCCCGTGCCGTCGCTGGAAGGCGCGAATGGCGGCACAGTCGCTCCCGGACTGCCGCCCGTCGACGCGGAGCTTCAGCCATCGCTCGACCTGCCGCTGGTAGGGGCCGGTCCGGGCGTTGCACCCCACGGCTGCCGAGCCGGGGCCGGCGGCGACCGCGCTGCCCACGGGCATCGCGGCGACGACGGTGAGCAGCACGGCGATCCCTCGAAAGGTCATCCGTCTCATACGTCCTCTGATCATGCGATCAGAGAAACGTGCGGCTTCGGCGTGGCGGACGGAGCCGCGCGGAGGGGTCCCCCGTTTGTCAGCTAATTCCTCAGGCCCGCACGTCCCGCCAGGCCTCCGGAATGGCGTCGGCCACGTCGTGGGCCCCGGCGGGCGCCCCGTCCGAGGCGAACCGCCCGGCGAGCCCGTGCAGATACGCGGCGACGCTCCCTGCGTCCAGCGCCCCGAGCCCGGCGGCGAGCAGCGACCCGGCGAGCCCCGACAGCACGTCCCCGCTTCCCGCGGTGGCCAGCCACGACGTCCCGGTCGGGTTCACCCGCACCGCCCCGCCCCGGTGGTCGGCCACGAGCGTGGTCGCCCCCTTGAGCAGCACCGTCGCCTCGTAGCGGGCGGCCAGCTCCCGCACGGCCGACAGCCGCGCGCCCTCGACCTCGTCGCGCGGGACGCCGAGCAGCGCGGCGGCCTCCCCCGCGTGCGGGGTCATCAGAGTGGGCGCCGTACGGGCGCGTACGGCATCGCGCCCCGCCAGCCGCAGCCCGTCCGCGTCGACGAGCACGGGCACGTCCATGCCGATCACCTCGGCCACGGCCTGCTCCTCGTCCCCGGCCCCGGGCCCGACGACCCACGCCTGGACGCGCCCCGCCTTGGTGGGCGACCCGCTGGACACCAGCGTCTCGGGGAACCGGGCGATCACCGCGTCCGCGGCGTGCCCCACGTACCGGACGGCTCCCGCGCCGCCGCGCAGCGCGCCGGAGACGGCGAGCACGGCCGCCCCGGGGTAGCGCGCGGACCCGGCGGCGATGCCGACGACCCCTCGCCGGTACTTGTCGCTGGCCGCGCCCGGCAGGGGCAGCAGCTCCGCCACGTCGGCGTGCTGGAGGGCCTCCAGTTCGGCGCCGTCGGGCAGGTCGAGCCCGATGTCGACGAGCCGCACCGCCCCCGTGTACTCCCGGCCCGGATCGATCAGCAGCCCCGGCTTGTACGTACCGAAGGTCACCGTCAGATCGGCCCGCACCGCGGCGCCGTGCACCTCGCCGGTGTCGGCGTCGACGCCGCTCGGCAGGTCCACGGCGACGACGGCCGCACGGGACCGGGCAGCGGCCTCGGCCAAGGGGGCCGCATCGGCACGCAGCCCGCCCTTGCCGCCGATCCCCACGATCCCGTCGAGGACGAGGTCGCCGCGGCGGATCGCCTCCTCGCCGGCAGCGGGCTCCGTCACCCGGCCGCCGGCCCGGCGCAGCGCGGCCAGTCCCCCGGCGTGGGTCCGCTCCGGGGCGAGCAGCACGGCGGTCACGCCCGCACCGCGACGGGCGAGCCGAGCCCCCGCGTACAGGGCGTCACCGCCGTTGTCCCCGCTGCCCACCAGCAGCACGACCCGGCTGCCGTAGACCCGCCCGAGCAGGTCGCCGCACGCCGCGGCGAGCCCGGCGGCGGCGCGCTGCATCAACGCACCCTCCGGGAGCCGCGCCATCAGCTCCCGCTCGGCCGCCCTTACCGTCTCCACGCTGTACGCAGTCCGCATGCCACCGAGTCTTCCGTACCCGGCGCGCTTCGCGCAGGAGCTACCCCTCCGCGATCACCACCGCCGAGGCCACGCCCGCGTCATGGCTCAGCGACACGTGCCACGACCGCACCCCCAGCTCGGCCGCCCGCGCCGCCACGGTGCCCGTCACCCGCAGGCGCGGCTGTCCGCTGTCCTCGACGTACACCTCGGCGTCCGTCCAGTACAGGCCGGCCGGGGCACCGAGGGCCTTCGCCAGGGCCTCCTTCGCGGCGAAGCGGGCGGCGAGCGAGGCGATGCCCCGGCGCTCCCCGCTGGACAGCAGCAACTCGCTGTCCCGGAACAGCCGTTGCGCCATCCCGGGCGTCCGCTCCAGCGACGCCGCGAACCGGTCGATCTCGGCCACGTCGATTCCGACCCCGATGATGCTCATACCGGGCACCCTACGGTCTGGCCGCCTGCCTACTGAACGTCGACGAAGTCGCCGGTCGCCGATTTCGAGCCGGTGGTCGTGGTGCCCGCGAAGGAGAAGCGGTAGTAGCCGTCGACGCCCGCCGTGGTGGTCGTGCTCAGGGCGCCGGTGGTGCTGGAGTTGACCGTCTTGAGGGTGCTGTAGGTGCTGGTCCCGCTCTTGCGGAACTGCAACTGCACCGGCTGGGTGGAGTAGCCCGCGTACTTGCCCGTGGTCCAGTTGGCGCGGCTCAGCTTGCCGGTGACGGTGACGGTCCTGCCCTTCCTCACCGGTTCCGGGGAGGCGTTGACGGTCAGCGTGGCGGCGCGCTTCAGCTTGGTGGTGGCGACGTCGTCGTTGTAGCTGGCGTTCGCGTAGAGGTCGTAGGCGCCGAGGAACAGCTTCCAGGTCCCCGCGACTCCGTTGCCGTCCGCGAAGTCCTTCGCGGGGTCGATGTCGAAGACCGCCTTGCAGCTGTAGACGCCGAGCTGGGTCGTCGACTCCGTGCAGGTGGGGTCCTCGACCGGCCCGAGGGAACCGGTGATGGTGTCCACGTTCGAGCTGTCGGTGCCCTGCCACAGGAAGGCCTGGGTGAGGGCGATGCCGCTGTCGTTGGAGGCGGTGTACGTGACGGTGACGGACTTCTTGGTGCTCACGCCGAGCACGATGTCCTTGCCGCCGTTGATGACCGCGTTCGTGAACTTGGTGGCACCCAGCGAGTCCTTCGGAAGGACGGTCTTCGCACCGAAGGCCCCGAGTTCCGCCGACACACCGGGGCGCTCCGTCGCCTGCGCGGCGGCCGGAAGAACGAACACCGAAAGAACGACGGCGCCGGAAAGAGCGACCGCAGCAGCGCGCACGCGCATGGAATCCCCCACAGTGAAGTCGAGAGGCCTCGCCGAACTAGCCCCCCGGCCAGGCCTGTTGAGGCCTTGCACGGTACATAACCGGGGGTGATCCGTCATCAGACTGTGAGCGGGATCATGCCGGCGACGAAGGACCACGGCGAGGCCCGCCGCACCTACTCCACGGTCACCGACTTCGCCAGGTTCCGGGGCTGGTCCACCTCGTTGCCCCGAGCCGTGGCCAGCTCGCAGGCGAAGACCTGGAGCGGCACCGTGGCGACCATCGGCTGGAGCAGCGTCGGCGTGGCGGGGATGCGGATCAGATGGTCGGCGTACGGGACGACCGCCTCGTCGCCGTCCTCCGCGATCACGATCGTCCGCGCACCCCGCGCCCGGATCTCCTGGATGTTCGACACGATCTTGTCGTGGAGCACGGACCGCCCCCGGGGCGACGGCACGACCACCACGACCGGCATGTCCTCCTCGATCAGCGCGATCGGCCCGTGCTTCAGCTCGCCCGCCGCGAAGCCCTCGGCGTGCATGTAGGCCAGCTCCTTCAGCTTCAGCGCGCCTTCCAGGGCGACCGGATAGCCGACGTGCCGGCCGAGGAACAGCACGGTGTTCTTGTCGGCGAGCGACCGGGCCAGCTCCCGTACCGGCTCCATCGTGGCGAGCACCTGCTCCACCGAACCCGCGATCTCGGCGAGGTCCCGGATCACGGCCTGGATCTCGTCGCCCCACTTGGTGCCGCGCACCTGCCCCAGGTACAGCGCGACCAGGTAGCAGGCCACCAGCTGCGTCAGGAACGCCTTCGTCGAGGCGACCGCGACCTCCGGCCCGGCGTGCGTGTACAGCACGGCGTCGGACTCGCGCGGGATCGTCGACCCGTTCGTGTTGCAGATCGCCAGCACCTTGGAGCCCTGCTCACGGGCGTGCCGCAGCGCCATCAGCGTGTCCATGGTCTCGCCGGACTGGGAGATGGCGATCACCAGCGAGCGGGAGTCGAGGATCGGATCGCGGTAGCGGAACTCGCTCGCCAGCTCCACCTCGCACGGGATCCGCGTCCAGTGCTCGATGGCGTACTTGGCGATCAACCCGGCGTGGAAGGCCGTACCGCACGCGATGATCACGACCTTGTCGACCTCGCGCAGCTCGGAGGCGGAGATCCGCACCTCGTCGAGCGTCAGCGAGCCCGCCGCGTCGATGCGGCCCAGCAGGGTGTCCGCGACGGCCTTCGGCTGCTCGGCGATCTCCTTGAGCATGAAGTAGTCGTAGCCGCCCTTCTCCGCGGCGGAGGCGTCCCAGTCGACGTGGAACGAGCGCACCTCGGCGGGCGCGCCGTCGAACCCGGTGACCGTCACCCCGTCCCGGCGCAGCTCCACGACCTGGTCCTGCCCCAGCTCGATCGCGGAGCGCGTGTGGGCGATGAAGGCGGCGACGTCCGAGGCGAGGAAGGCCTCGCCCTCGCCGATGCCCACCACGAGCGGCGAGTTCCGCCGCGCACCCACGACCACATCCGGCTCGTCCGCATGCACCGCGACCAGCGTGAACGCGCCCTCAAGGCGTCGGCACACCAGCCGCATCGCCTCCGCGAGGTCCGCGCAGGCCGAGAACTCCTCGGCGAGCAGATGCGCGACCACCTCGGTGTCCGTCTCGGAGGCGAGCTCGTGCCCGCGCTCGGCCAGCTCGGCGCGCAGCAGGGCGAAGTTCTCGATGATGCCGTTGTGCACGACGCAGACGCGGCCCGCGTTGTCCAGATGCGGGTGCGCGTTGGCGTCCGTGGGCCCGCCATGGGTGGCCCACCGGGTGTGCCCGATCCCCGTGGACCCGGTCGGCAGCGGCCGGTCGACGAGTTCCTTCTCCAGGTTGACGAGCTTCCCGGCCTTCTTGGCCGAGGCCAGCCCGCCGTCCGCGAGCACGGCGACACCCGCCGAGTCGTACCCCCGGTACTCCAGTCGCTTCAGTCCGGCCATCACCACGTCAAGCGCCGACTGCGACCCCACGTATCCCACGATTCCGCACATGCGCCGCAGCCTACGGGCCGACGCCCGCCCCAACAGGGCTCTTCCTGCCCGATATCGGAAATTCCCACGGCCGTACGAAGCCCACGCGCGGCCCTTGCCACCACCGGGCCGTGGCCCGCGTGACGGACCCCACCCCCCATCCCGTCCATACTCCCGTAACAATGGACTGTGATCTCTCCGGTCTCCTCGCCGCCGCGGAGCGCCCACCGGCCCAAGCCGGAGGCGACTCCTTACGTCGACCTCACCCGTGCCGAGTGGAGTGCGCTGCGTGACAAGACGCCGCTCCCGCTGACCGCCGAGGAGGTGGAGAAGCTGCGCGGCCTGGGCGATGTCATCGACCTGGACGAGGTGCGGGACATCTACCTCCCGCTGTCCAGACTTCTCAATCTGTACGTCGGCGCCACCGACGGCCTGCGCGGCGCCCTCAACACCTTCCTCGGCGAGAAGGGCTCCCAGTCGGGCACCCCCTTCGTCATAGGAGTCGCGGGCTCGGTCGCGGTCGGCAAGTCCACCGTGGCCCGCCTCCTCCAGGCGCTCCTCTCCCGCTGGCCCGAGCACCCGCGCGTCGAGCGGGTCACCACGGACGGCTTCCTGCTGCCCACCAAGGAGCTTCAGGCGCGCGGTCTGATGTCGCGCAAGGGCTTCCCGGAGTCGTACGACCGCCGGGCGCTCACCCGTTTCGTCGCGGACATCAAGGCGGGCAAGGACGAGGTGACGGCGCCCGTCTACTCGCACCTGATCTACGACATCGTCCCCGACCAGCGGCTCACGGTGCGCCGCCCCGACATCCTCATCGTCGAGGGCATCAACGTACTGCAGCCCGCCCTGCCCGGCAAGGACGGCCGCACCCGCGTCGGTCTCGCCGACTACTTCGACTTCAGCGTGTACGTCGACGCCCGCACCGAGGACATCGAGCGCTGGTACCTGAACCGTTTCCGCAGGCTGCGCGAGACGGCCTTCCAGAACCCCTCCTCGTACTTCCGCAAGTACACCCAGGTCTCCGAGGAGGAGGCGCTCGACTACGCCCGTACGACCTGGCGGACCATCAACAAGGTGAACCTGCTGGAGAACGTGGCCCCCACGCGCGGCCGCGCCGCCCTCGTCGTACGCAAGGGACCGGACCACAAGGTGCAGCGGCTGAGCCTGCGCAAACTCTGACGGCTACCCTGCGGGCATGCTGCATCTGCGCCTGATCACCCCGGCCGACAGGACCGACGACGTGGTCCGCCTGATCGAGAAGACGGTCGGCACCACGCATCTCGTCGTGATGCCGGGCGCCGCCCGCAACCCCGTCGGGGACGTGGTGATGTGCGATGTCGCGCGCGAGGCGGGCGACGAACTCATCGGCGGCCTACGGGGGTTGGACCTCGACAAGACGGGCTCGATCGCGGTCGAGAACATCGACCTGTCGCTGTCGAGGCGCGCCGACAAGGCCGAGGAGGAGGCGCCGGGCGAGGGCGCGGACGCGGTGCTGTGGGAGCAGCTGCGGGACGCGACGCACGAGGAGTCGACGCTCAACGTCACCTACATCGCGTTCCTCACCGTCGCCACGATGCTGGCGGCCTGTGGTGTGATGCTCGACAACGCGATCCTGATCGTGGGCGCGATGGCGGTGGGCCCGGAGTTCGGCCCGCTGGCCGGGATCTCCACGGCCCTTGTACAGCGCGCCCCGCAGCTGGTGTGGCGCTCGCTGTGGGCGCTGCTCGCCGGATTCGCGGTGGCGATGGTGCTGACGGCGGGCTTCAGTTGGCTGCTGGACGCCTTCGGGCTCTTCGAGAGGTCGATGGTGGAGGCGCCCCGGCCCAACACGGCCTTCATCTGGAAGCCCGACTGGATGTCCTTCGTGGTGGCGTTCCTCGCGGGCATCGCCGGGACGCTCTCGCTGACCTCCGCCAAGTCGGGCGCCCTGATCGGCGTCGCGATCTCGGTGACCACGGTCCCGGCGGCCGCGAACGCCGCGGTGGCCTTCAGCTACACGGACTACTCCCAGATGTGGGGCTCCAGCAAGCAGCTGTTGTTCAACCTGCTCGGCATCGTGATCGCCGGAACGCTCACGCTGCTCGCCCAGAAGTGGTTCTGGGCGAGGCAGCGCAGGGGCCCTGTCGGCGGGATCGGCTAGCCGAGCGCCGACTTCACCACATCCGCGAGCCGCCCGGCGACCGACCGTGCCTGGTCGATATCGGCGGCCTCGACCATGACGCGGACGAGCGGCTCGGTGCCCGAGGGACGGAGCAACACCCGTCCGGTGGAGCCGAGTTCGCGCTCGGCGTCGGCGACCGCGGCGGCCAGTTCGGCGGAGGTCCTCACCCGCGACCGGTCGACGTCCGGCACGTTGACGAGCACCTGCGGCAGTCGCTCCATGACGGACGCGAGGTCCTGGAGCGTACGGCCGGTCTGGGCGACCCGGGCGGCCAGCATCAGGCCGGTCAGGGTGCCGTCACCGGTGGTGGCGTGGTCCAGGATGATCACGTGCCCGGACTGCTCGCCACCGAGGGCGTAGCCGTGCTGCTTCATCTCCTCCAGGACGTAACGGTCGCCGACCGCGGTCTGGATGAGGTTCAGGCCCTCGCGCTCCATGGCCAGCTTGAAGCCCAGATTGGACATGACAGTCGCGACAACGGTGTCGGAGCGCAGTGCGGAACGCTCCCGCATCGCCAGCGCGAGTACGGCCATGATCTGGTCGCCGTCGATCTCGGCGCCCGTGTGGTCCACGGCGAGGCAGCGGTCGGCGTCGCCGTCGTGCGCGATGCCGAGGTCGGCGCCGTGCTCGACGACGGCGGCCTTGAGAAGGCCCAGGTGCGTGGAGCCGCAGCCGTCGTTGATGTTGAGGCCGTTGGGCTCGGCGCCGATCGTGATGATCTCGGCACCGGCGCGCGAGAAGGCCTCGGGCGAGACACGGGCGGCGGCGCCGTGCGCCTCGTCCAGGACGATCTTCAGCCCGTCGAGACGGTTGGGCAGGACACCGATGAGGTGGGCGACGTACTGGTCGAAGCCCTCGGCGTACGACTTGACGCGGCCGACTCCGGCTCCGGTCGGACGGCTCCAGGGGGCGCCGGTGCGGTGCTCGTCGTAGACGGCCTCGACCCGCTCCTCCAGCTCGTCGTCGAGCTTGTGGCCGCCGCGCGCGAGGAACTTGATGCCGTTGTCCGGCATCGCGTTGTGGCTGGCCGAGAGCATGACGCCGAGGTCGGCGCCGAGCGCACCGGTGAGATACGCGACCGCGGGGGTGGGCAGCACGCCGACGCGCAGGACGTCCACGCCCGCACTCGCGAGGCCCGCGACCACGGCGGCCTCCAGGAACTCCCCGGACGCACGCGGGTCCCGCCCGACCACTGCCACCGGCCGGTGGCCCTCGAACGAGCCTGCCTCGGCGAGTACATGTGCCGCCGCCACGGAGAGTCCGAGCGCCAGCTCGGCCGTCAGATCCGCGTTGGCGACACCGCGCACGCCGTCCGTGCCGAAGAGTCGTCCCACTTGTCCTCCCGAGGTACTTCAGAATTCGGATTTCATCCGATCACACAAGCCTTTGAGGGCCTTGTGCCGTTATACGCCCAAGCCTGTGATAAACGAACGCCCCGACGGCACACAGCGTGCCGCCGGGGCGAACGGTCGTACGAAAAGCAGCAGGCGGTGATTAACGCTTGCTGTACTGCGGGGCCTTACGGGCCTTCTTGAGACCGGCCTTCTTGCGCTCGACCGCACGGTCGTCGCGCTTGAGGAAGCCGGCCTTCTTGAGGGCGCCGCGGTTGTTGTCCACGTCGGCCTCGTTCAGCGCACGGGCGACACCGAGACGGAGCGCACCGGCCTGACCGGAGACGCCGCCACCCGAGATGCGGGCGATGACGTCGTAGCGGCCCTCGAGCTCGAGCACCTTGAAGGGCTCGTTGACTTCCTGCTGGTGCACCTTGTTGGGGAAGTAGTCCTCAAGGGTGCGACCGTTGATCTTCCACTTGCCGGTGCCCGGGACGATCCGGACGCGGGCGATGGCGTTCTTGCGACGGCCCAGGCCGGCCGCGGGCTGCGGGTCGCCGAAGCGGCCCGCGAGCGACTCCGAGGTGTACTCGCCCTCGACGGGCACCTCGGACTCGGTGGTGTAGCTCTCGATGTCGACAAGCTCGGTCTCGGTCTCTTCGACCGGCTGCTCAACGGTGGTCTCGGCCACGATGCTCCTCAGATTCTTTTCTGTCTTTGGGGGTGTGGCCGGAACTACTGCGCGACCTGGGTGATCTCGAACGGCACCGGCTGCTGGGCAGCGTGCGGGTGCTGGTCGCCCGAGTAGACCTTCAGCTTCGAGAGCACCTGACGGCCCAGGGTGTTCTTGGGGATCATGCCCCGGATGGCCTTCTCGACGGCCTTCTCGGGGTTCTTGGCCAGCAGCTCGTCGTAACGGACGGAGCGCAGACCACCCGGGTACCCGGAGTGGCGGTACGCCAGCTTCTGGGTCTTCTTGTTGCCCGAGAGGTGCACCTTGTCGGCGTTGATGATGATGACGAAGTCACCGGCGTCGACGTGGGGGGCATAGATCGGCTTGTGCTTGCCCCGCAGGATGTTCGCGGCAGTGGTGGCCAGACGGCCCAGGACGACATCCTGGGCGTCAATGACGTACCACTGGCGAGTGATGTCGCCGGGCTTAGGGCTGAACGTACGCACTTCGTAGCCTTCGCTTCTTCAGTGGATGGGTCCTGACACATGGCATCACTGAAGCGATCGTGCAGCTGGGGACGACAGTGCCGGGAACGCAGCCCGTATGCCGCCCACTGGTAACTGCTCCAGGGAACCTACGTACGGGCCCATCGCGTGAGAACGACCAAGCCGATACGCATAACAAACCGCAACACTACCCGCGCCGCCCCGGACGGGTCAAAACGCGGGACGACGACCCCCTGGCGAAGCCTTCTCGGGCACCCGGGGAAGCCGCTCCATCCGGAGCATCCGGAGATGTCACTTTTGCCGTTCTCCCCAAGGGTACGACGGAGACAGGAGCGGCCTCCGGGGCGGAACGGCACCCCCGCGCCCCGTCTAAGATGCGGCCCATGAGCTATGGGCAGGGGGAGCCCCCGTGGGATCCCTGGAAACCGGGTTCCCAGCAACCGCAGTGGGGCAACCAGCGGGGCGGGACGCCCGACTGGGCGGCGCTCGCCGAGGCGTCGGAGTCGCGCAACAAGCGGCGCAGACTGCTGCTGATCATGGGCGGAGCATTCGCCACCCTGGCGATCGGCGCTGCCGTCGCCATGGCCGTGGTGAACTCGGACGGCAACAACACGGCCTCGAACAAACCCACCGGTGACCTGCCGCCCTCCGCTGCCATCCCGAGCGACAGCGCCGCGCAGGACCCCACGTTCGAGCCGACGACGGCCCCTCCCCCGCTGGACCCGATGGACTTCATATCCAGCGTGCAGAAGGACACGGCGCCGCTCAGCCCGGACATCCTCTTCCCGGGTTCACAGCTGACGGTGGGTGACCGCGTCTACCGCAAGGGCCCGACCGCCTCCACGACGAAGTGCGCCACCGCGGTACAGCGCACACTCCCCGCGGTGCTCACCAAGAACGGCTGCACCCGCGTGATGCGCGTCACGTACATCAAGGACGGCATCGGGGTGACGGTCGGCGTCGCGCTCTTCGACACCGCCGAGCAGGCGACCAAGGCCAAGAAGGAGACGGACGACAAGAGCATGGTCACCTCGCTGTCCGGGCAGGGCGTCGGCGCCTTCTGCCGTACGGCGATCTGCCGCACGACCACGAATTCCTACGGCCGCTACGCCTACTTCACGATCTCCGGGTTCACCAGCGGCAAGGACGTGACGAAGAAGGACGCGAAGGTCTTCACGACCGGCGACGACCTTCAGGACTTCACGTTCCGGCAGATCCGCCGCCGCGGCGAGGCCCAGGCGTCGGCCGCCGCCAACGAGTAACGGTGGGCGGCGGCCGAGTGCACGGTCGCTACTTGTTCCTCATCCGCAGCCGGATCGGCACCACCGCCGACTCCAGCTGCGTGCGCAGCGTCATCTTCGAGACCCCCTCGGTCCGCTCCTCGAAGCGGATCGGGATCTCGACGGCGCTGTGACCTGCGCGTACGGCCTTGTACTTCAGCTCCACCTGGAAGCTGTAGCCCGCGCTGTCCAGCGTGGCCAGGTCGACATCGCGCAGAGCCGCCGCCGTCCACAGGTTGAACCCGGCGGTGATGTCCCGGATCTTCGTGCCGAGCACCGTGCGCGCGTACCGGTTCGCGAACCGCGACAGCAGGACCCGGTGCACGCCCCAGTCCTCGTCGAGCGCGCCGCCCTCGACGTACCGGCTGCCGACGACCAGCCCCACCCCGGTGGCCACGGCCGTGCCCAGCATCTGCGGCACCGCCTCCACGGGATGGCTGCCGTCGGCGTCCATCTGCACCACGTACTGCGCGCCCTCGTCGAGCGCGGCGCCCATACCCGCCGTGTACGCCCGCCCCAGGCCGTCCTTCTCGGTGCGGTGCAGCACGCTCATACGGCGCCGCCCGTCGGCGTTGTACTTCTCGGCGAGCTCGTCGGCGATCCGCCCGGTGCCGTCCGGGCTGGAGTCGTCCACGATCTTCAAGTGCAGCCCGCCGAGCGGCAGTTGCAGCACCGCCTCGGCCATTCTCGGCAGGTTCCCCGCCTCGTTGTACGTCGGCATCACCACCGTGACCGCCGCGTCCGCCCCCACGTCGTTCGTCATGCCATCTCCCCGTGGACCATCTGACTGGATCATCCCGACCATGATCGCTTCTCGGTCAGCAGCAACCGGCCCCGGGCAGGCTCCGCTTGTTGCGCGCCTCCTTGTTGCGCGCGGCCAGCAACTCGTCGGCGGGGTAACCGACTTCCTCCAACGTCAGCCCGTGCGGCCGTACGACATGCACGGCCGAGTCGCGAACGCCGGCGGCCAGCACCTTCCCGGGCCAGTCGGCCGGGCGGTGCCCGTCCCCCACGAACAGCAGCGCCCCGATGAGCGAGCGCACCATGTTGTGGCAGAAGGCGTCGGCCCGCACGGTCGCGGTGATGATCCCGTCCTCGCCCCGCACGAGACTCAGCTCCTGGAGCGTACGAATGGTCGTCGCGCCCTCGCGCTTCTTGCAGTACGCGGCGAAGTCGTGCTCCCCGACGAGCTTTTGGGCAGCCTCGTTCATGACGTCGACGTCCAGCGGCCAGTCGTGCCAGAGGACGTGATTGCGCAGCAGGGGGTCGACGCCCCCGACGTTGTCGGTGACGCGGTAGGCGTACCGCCGCCACACCGCCGAGAACCGCGCGTTGAACCCGGCGGGGGCCTCGGTGAGGGACCACACCCGCACATCCTTGGACAGCCGCCCGGCGAGCCGCTTCAGCAGCTTCTCGCGGTGCTCGGCCCAGAGCCCCTCCGGCAGGTCGACGTGCGCCACCTGCCCGCGCGCATGCACCCCGGCGTCCGTGCGCCCGGCCACGGTCAGCTCGTACGTCGTCTCCCGGGACCGCGTCACGGTCCGCAGGGCGTCCTCGATCTCGCCCTGCACGGTCCGCCGCCCCCCGGCCTGCTTGGCCCACCCGGAGAACTCACTGCCGTCGTACGACAGGTCCAGCCGCACCCGTACGAACCCGGGCTCTACCTCGTCACTCACCCATCGATCCTCTCAAAACGCGAAAGCGGGCCCGCCCCGAAGGGCGGACCCGCTCAAACGCGAGCCGAAGCTCAGGCGTCCTTGGACTCGTCGCCCTCGGCGGCAGCCGGAGCAGCGTCCTCGACGACCTCGGCCTTGGGGGCCTCGGTGTCCTTCGCGGCACGCTTGGTGGCGGCCTCGGCCTCACCCGTGGCCTGCTGCGCGACGGTCAGCGCCTCGACCAGCTCGATGACAGCCATGGGCGCGTTGTCGCCACGGCGGTTACCGATCTTGGTGATACGGGTGTAGCCACCCGGGCGGTTCTCGTAGCGCGGGCCGATCTCGGTGAAGAGCGTGTGCACGATGCTCTTGTCCGTGATCACCGAGAGCACCTGACGGCGGTTGTGAAGGTCGCCCTTCTTCGCCTTGGTGACCAGACGCTCCGCGTAGGGACGCAGGCGGCGGGCCTTGGCCTCGGTGGTGGTGATGCGGCCGTGCTCGAAGAGCGACTTCGCGAGGTTCGCGAGGAGCAGCTTCTCGTGCGCGGCGCTGCCGCCCAGACGGGCACCCTTGGCAGGCTTCGGCATGGTGTTTCTCCTAGGTGTCTGCCCCGGCCGTATCAGGTACCGAGGTCAGTGTCCGAGCGGGCGGATGCCCGTCGAAGATCCGGGGGTCTTCGCGGGACCCCCGGAGATGGAACAGATCAGTACTGCTCGGTCTCGACGAAGCCCGCGTCCGCGTCGTCGTCGGCGCCGAAGGCGTCGGCGGCGGCGGTCGGGTCGAATCCGGGCGGGCTGTCCTTGAGGGCCAGGCCCATGCCGGCCAGCTTCGCCTTGACCTCGTCGATGGACTTCGCACCGAAGTTGCGGATGTCCAGCAGGTCGGCCTCGGAACGAGCCACGAGCTCACCCACGGAGTGGATGCCCTCGCGCTTGAGGCAGTTGTACGACCGGACGGTGAGCTCGAGCTCCTCGATCGGCAGGGCGAGATCAGCGGCAAGGGCGGCGTCCGTGGGGGACGGGCCCATGTCGATGCCCTCGGCGTCGATGTTGAGCTCGCGGGCCAGACCGAACAGCTCGACCAGGGTCTTACCGGCCGACGCCATGGCGTCACGGGGACGCATGGCCTGCTTGGTCTCGACGTCGACGATCAGCTTGTCGAAGTCGGTGCGCTGCTCGACACGGGTCGCCTCGACCTTGTAGGTGACCTTGAGAACGGGCGAGTAGATCGAGTCGACCGGGATGCGCCCGATCTCCTGACCGACCTGCTTGTTCTGCACCGCGGAGACGTAGCCGCGACCGCGCTCGACGGTCAGCTCCATCTCCAGCTTGCCCTTGCCGTTGAGCGTGGCGAGGACCAGGTCGGGGTTGTGCACCTCGACACCGGCCGGGGGCGCGATGTCGGCGGCGGTGACCAGACCCGGGCCCTGCTTGCGCAGGTACATCACGACCGGCTCGTCGTGCTCCGAGGAGACGACCAGCTGCTTGATGTTGAGGATCAGGTCGGTGACGTCCTCCTTGACGCCCGGCACGGTGGTGAACTCGTGCAGCACGCCGTCGATACGGATGGACGTGACCGCCGCACCCGGGATCGAGGACAGGAGGGTCCGGCGCAGGGAGTTGCCGAGGGTGTAGCCGAAGCCCGGCTCCAGCGGCTCGATCACGAACCGGGAGCGGAATTCGTCGACGACCTCTTCGGTCAACGAGGGACGCTGAGCAATCAGCATGTTGCGATCCTTCAGTCATGGACGCCCGCTATTTGACGTCCTGCTGTTACTGCAAGGGTACGGGCGATACAGCCCTTTTACGGAGCCGTACCGCCCGAAAACCCAAGAACTACCGGCCGTGCGTCAGACGCGGCGGCGCTTCGGCGGACGGCAGCCGTGCTGCGACATTGTGGGGGATAACCCCCACGCCCCCAGCCGACCGAGAGTCACCCGCCGTGAGCCGGTGCGTCAGACGCGGCGGCGCTTCGGCGGACGGCAGCCGTTGTGCGGGGTGGGGGTGACGTCCTGGATGGAGCCGACCTCGAGGCCAGTGGCCTGGAGGGAGCGGATCGCGGTCTCGCGACCGGAGCCCGGGCCCTTCACGAAGACGTCAACCTTGCGCATGCCGTGCTCCTGCGCGCGACGGGCGGCCGACTCGGCGGCCATCTGCGCGGCGAAGGGGGTGGACTTGCGCGAGCCCTTGAAGCCGACGTGGCCGGCGGAGGCCCAGGAGATCACGTTGCCCGAGGGGTCCGTGATCGAGACGATGGTGTTGTTGAACGTGCTCTTGATGTGCGCGTGGCCGTGAGCGACGTTCTTCTTTTCCTTGCGGCGCACCTTCTTGGCAGCGCCCTGACGACCCTTGGGGGGCATCTATTTCTCCTACAGGGAGGTGGTCGGTCCTACAGCGAAGACCGCTTGGTAAAGCGTCCGCTGAGGACTACTTCTTGCCCGGCTTCTTCTTACCGGCGATGGCGCGACGCGGGCCCTTGCGGGTACGAGCGTTCGTGCTGGTGCGCTGACCGTGAACGGGCAGGCCACGACGGTGGCGAAGACCCTGGTAGCAACCGATCTCGACCTTGCGGCGGATGTCGGCCTGCACCTCGCGACGGAGGTCACCCTCGGTCTTGAAGTTGGCGTCCACGTACTCGCGGATGCGGACCAGCTCCTCCTCGGAGAGGTCGCGAACGCGGGTGTCGGGGTTGACGCCGGTCTCGGCCAGCGTCTTCTGCGAGAGGGTCCGGCCGATGCCGAACACGTAGGTCAGGGCGACCTCCACACGCTTTTCGCGCGGGATGTCAACACCGGAAACGCGTGCCATTCAATGGCTCCAGTTGTCGTTCGGAGGTCTTCCACGAAACCGGTTCCCGGTCGCCGTATGAGGTACGAATCGGGTCCCCGGCCTCCGACCGGGGGTGTCGGACGTGCGAGACACGTCCGGGTTCCGCGTATGAACATGTACTACTGCGTCGCGCGAAGTTCTGCGGGTGCAGAAGGTGCGGTCGTGCGTCAGCCCTGGCGCTGCTTGTGGCGCGGGTTTTCGCAGATGACCATGACCCGGCCGTGACGGCGGATCACCCTGCACTTGTCGCAGATCTTCTTGACGCTCGGCTTGACCTTCATTGGGTGAGGTTCTCCGGGTCAGTGCCCACCACCCCGCCGGAGCGGGATACAGGCAAGATCTACTTGTACCGGTAGACGATCCGGCCACGCGTGAGGTCGTACGGAGACAGCTCCACCACGACCCGGTCGTCAGGGAGGATGCGGATGTAGTGCATACGCATCTTGCCGCTGATGTGTGCCAGAACCTGGTGGCCGTTCTGGAGCTCAACCTTGAACATTGCGTTCGGAAGAGACTCGACGACAGTGCCCTCGATCTCGATGGCACCTTGCTTCTTGGCCACGCTTCGCCCTTCGAATCGACTACCTTGATCGACTCCGTACGAGCGCATGCAGGCATGCGGGTGCACGAGAGCCGACGAGTCAGTCTACGTCAGGCCTCTCGGAAAGACGAATCGAGGAAGGATGCCCGCCAACGTAGATCATTAAGCCAGGGGGTCCGGCACAGCCGTGATCCCCGGATCAGGCCAGCGGATCCGGCGCAGCCGTGATCCCCAGCTCCGCCAGCTTCGCCCTGCCGCCGGCCCCAGCCCCAAACGCCCCTCTCGCGGGCTCGGCGCCAGGGGCGCCTCACAAGCTTCGAGCGGCTGCGCCGGCCTCCGACCGGCGGTCGGGGCTCAGGTCGTCACCGGCGGGAAGAGCCCGGCACTCGCCCTGGATCAGGCCAGCGGATCCGGCGCAGCCGTGATCCCCAGCTCCGCCAGCTTCGCCTTGCCGCCGTCGGGGGCCGTCAGGACGAGCGGGCCCTCCTCCGTGAGGGCCACCGAGTGCTCCCAGTGGGAGGACCAGGTGCCGTCGGTGGTGATGACCGTCCAGTCGTCGTCGAGGACCTCGGTCCTCGGGGTGCCCAGGGAGACCATGGGCTCGATGGCGAGGCAGAAGCCGGGGACCAGCTTGGGGCCCTTGCCGCGCTTGCGCTCGACGTAGTTCAGGAGATGCGGGTCCATGTGCATCTCGGTGCCGATGCCGTGGCCGCCGTAGTCCTCGATGATTCCGTACTTGCCGCCGCCGGGCTTGGGCTGGCGGCGGATGTACGTCTCGATGGCGCGGGAGACGTCGACGAGGCGGTTGCCCAGCTTCATCGCCGCGATGCCGGCCCACATCGACTCCTCGGTCACCCGGGAGAGCTCGACCAGCTCCGGAGCGTGACCCGTGCCGACGAAGGCGGTGAACGCGGCGTCGCCGTGCCAGCCGTCGATGATCGCGCCGGCGTCGATGGAGATGACGTCGCCGTCCTTGAGGACGGTCTTGTCGTCGGGGATGCCGTGTACGACGACCTCGTTGACCGAGGTGCAGATGGTGGCCGGGAAGCCGCCGTAGCCAAGGAAGTTCGGCTTGGCGCCGTGCTCGGCGAGGACCTTGCGGGCGACCTCGTCCAGATCCTTCGTGGTGGCGCCGGGAACCGCCGCCGCACCCGTGGCCGCGTGTACCGCGGCGACGACCAGTCCCGCCTCACGCATCTTGGCGATCTGCTCGGGGCTCTTGATCTGCACCATGGGCGCCTGCGCTCTCCGTCTTCTCCGTCAACCGGCGCGAGCGTCTCCGTCGACCACCGGTCCGTACACAGTTACGTACACAACACTAAGGCCGCGGCGCCCCCGAAGGGCACCGCGGCCGAAGCAGCTGACGACTACTTGTCGTCGTCCTCACGCTTGAGCGCCTCCATGGCGCGCCCCGTGACCTCGTCGACCTTGCCGAGAGCCGAGATCGTGACCACCAGGCCCTGGGCCTTGTAGTAGTCGATGATCGGCTCGGTCTGGCTGTGGTAGACCTCCAGGCGCTTGCGCACCGTGTCCTCGGAGTCGTCGTCACGCTGGTACAGCTCGCCGCCGCAGACGTCGCAGACGCCCGGGGCCTTCGGCTGCTTGTACTCCACGTGGAAGACGTGGCTCGAGTCCTTGCGGCAGATGCGGCGGCCCGCGATGCGCCTGACGACTTCGTCCTCGGGGACCTCGAGATCCAGGACCGCGTCCAGCTTCATGCCCTCGGTCTTCAGCATCTCGTCCAGCGCCTCGGCCTGCGAGACGTTGCGAGGGAAGCCGTCGAGCAGGAAGCCGTTCTCGGCGTCCGGCGCCTCCATGCGGTCCTTGGCCATCCCGATGGTGACCTCGTCCGGCACCAGGTTGCCGGCGTCCATAAACGCCTTCGCCTGCTTGCCCAGCTCCGTGCCCTGGCTGATGTTGGCGCGGAAGAGGTCGCCCGTCGAGATGTGCGGGATCGACAGGTTCTGGGCGAGGAACGCGGCCTGCGTTCCCTTGCCGGCACCGGGCGGCCCGACGAGGACGATTCGCATCAGCGGAGGAACCCTTCGTAATTGCGCTGCTGAAGCTGGCTCTCGATCTGCTTCACCGTCTCGAGACCCACACCCACGATGATCAGGATGCTGGTCCCACCGAACGGGAAGTTGCCACTTGCGTTGAACCCGACCAACGCCATTGTCGGTACGAGAGCGATCAGACCCAGATACAGCGACCCCGGCCAAGTGATCCTGTTGAGCACGTAACTCAGGTACTCAGCGGTCGGTCGGCCAGCCCGGATGCCCGGGATGAAGCCACCATACTTCTTCATGTTGTCGGCGACTTCCTCGGGGTTGAACGAGATCGCCACATAGAAGAACGCGAAGAACACGATGAGCAAAAAGTACATGGTGATGTAAATCGGGTGGTCGCCCTTGGTCAGATTCTGCTGAACCCACGTTTTCCAGCCCGAGTTGTCCTTGGAGAACTGGGCGATCAACGCCGGGATGTAGAGCAGCGACGACGCGAAGATGACGGGAATCACACCCGCCTGATTCACCTTCAACGGGATGTAGGTGGACGTACCGCCGTAGGACCGGCGGCCGATCATGCGCTTCGCGTACTGGACCGGAATGCGGCGCTGAGCCTGCTCGACGAAGACCACCAGGCCGACCATCACAAGACCGACGGCGATGACCGTGCCGAACTCGATCCAGCCGCCGGCGAGGGTGCCCTGCTTCTTGATGGTCCACAGCGCGGACGGGAACGTCGCGGCGATCGAGATGAACATCAGGATCGACATGCCGTTGCCGATGCCGCGGTCGGTGATGAGCTCACCGAGCCACATCACGACGGCCGTACCGGCGGTCATGGTGACGACCATGGTGATGGTCGTGAAGATCGACTGGTCCGGCACGATCTGGTTGCCGACGGGGCAGGAGCCGAAGAGCGCGCCGCTGCGGGCGGTGGCCACCAGGCCGGTGCCCTGCAGGATGGCCAGCGCCACCGTCAGATAGCGGGTGTACTGCGTGATTTTCGCCGTGCCGGCCTGACCCTCCTTCTTGAGGGCCTCCAGTCGCGGGATCACCACCGTCAGCAGCTGCAGGATGATGCTCGCCGTGATGTACGGCATGATGCCGAGCGCGAAGATCGTGATCTGCAGCAGGGCGCCGCCGCTGAACATGTTGACGAGACCGAACAGGCCCTGGTTGCCCTTGGCCACGTCGATGCACGTCTGGACGTTCTTGTAGTCGACGCCAGGGATCGGGATGTGGGTACCCACGCGGTACACCACGATCACGCCGAGTGTGAAGAGCAGCTTCTTGCGCAGGTCGGGCGTCCTGAACGCCCGGGCGAACGCGGTGAGCACGGTGCCTCCTGCGACCCCCGCGCAAGTGCGTCAGAGGTGACGGTCTTGAGGTTCGACGGATACGTACACAACAGATAACTAACAGCCAAGCGCCACCCGGAGTTCCGCTTGGACACAGCGGGCGGAAATTAGCAGTGCAGGCCACCTTACCGGCGACACCGCCCCCCTTGGAACGACCAACCGGGGATGCCCCTTTTGTGGGGCATCCCCGGCTGGGAATCGCTCATGTCATCGAGACGCCTGAAGTGATCAGACGAGCTCGGTGACCGTACCGCCGGCGGCGGTGATCTTCTCCTTGGCGGAGCCGGAGACGGCGTCAACCGTCACCTGCAGCGCCACGGTGATCTCGCCCTGGCCCAGGACCTTGACGAGGCTGTTCTTGCGAACGGCACCCTTGGCGACCAGGCCCTCGACGGTGACCTCGCCACCCTCGGGGTAGAGCGAGGCGAGCTTGTCCAGGTTCACGACCTGGAACTCGACCTTGAAGGGGTTCTTGAAGCCCTTGAGCTTCGGGAGACGCATGTGGAGGGGCATCTGGCCACCCTCGAAGCGCTCCGGAACCTGGTAACGAGCCTTCGTGCCCTTGGTACCACGACCGGCCGTCTTACCCTTCGACGCCTCACCGCGACCCACACGGGTCTTCGCGGTCTTGGCGCCCGGGGCGGGACGGAGGTTGTGGATCTTGAGCGGGTTGTTCTCCGCCATGATCAGTCGACCTCCTCGACCGTCACGAGGTGGCGGACGGTGTGCACCATTCCGCGGAACTCGGGACGATCCTCCTTGACGACCTGCGTGTTGATGCCCTTGAGACCAAGGGAGCGCAGGGTGTCACGGTGGTTCTGCTTGCTGCCGATGTACGACTTCGTCTGCGTGACCTTGAGGCGAGCCATTACGCACCCGCCCCAGCACGCGCACGAAGCAGAGCCGCGGGGGCGACGTCCTCGAGGGGCAGACCACGGCGAGCCGCGATCTCCTCGGGACGCTGCAGGCCCTTGAGGGCCGCCACGGTCGCGTGCACGATGTTGATCGCGTTGGACGAGCCGAGCGACTTCGACAGGATGTCGTGAACGCCGGCGCACTCGAGCACTGCACGCACCGGGCCACCGGCGATAACGCCGGTACCGGGGGAAGCAGGCTTGAGCAGGACGACGCCCGCGGCCTTCTCGCCCGTGATCGGGTGCGGGATGGTGCCCTGGATACGGGGAACCTTGAAGAAGTGCTTCTTGGCCTCTTCAACACCCTTGGCGATCGCGGCCGGCACCTCCTTGGCCTTGCCGTAACCGACACCCACGGTGCCATCGCCATCGCCTACCACGACCAGCGCGGTGAAGCTGAAGCGACGACCACCCTTCACAACCTTGGCGACGCGGTTGATCGCGACAACGCGCTCAACGTACGCGGTCTTCTCGGCGGCAGCAGCGCCGCCGTCACGGCCCTTCCGGTCCCGCCGCTCGCCGCCACCGGCACCGCTTCCACGGCGCTGGGGTCCAGCCATTGGATTACCTCTCTCTGTTTCCGCTAGCTACGGAAGCGACTCAGAACTTGAGTCCGGCTTCGCGGGCGGCGTCCGCCAGGGCAGCAATGCGCCCGGCGTACTGGTTACCACCACGGTCGAATACGACAGCCTCGACACCGGCAGCCTTGGCGCGCTCGGCGACCAGGGCGCCGACCGACTTGGCCTGCGCGGACTTGTCGGACTCGCCACCGCGGATCGTGGTGTCCAGGGTCGACGCCGACGCGAGGGTGTGACCCTTAACGTCGTCGATGACCTGGGCCACGATGTGACGGTTGGAGCGCGTCACGACCAGACGCGGACGCTCAGCCGTACCCGAGATGTGCTTGCGGATCCGGATGTGGCGACGCTTGATGGCAGCACGCTTGTAAGCGTCGCCCTTAGCAATCTTGACACCGTATGCCATGGCTTACTTACCCGCCTTTCCGACCTTGCGGCGGATGACTTCGCCTTCGTACTTGACGCCCTTGGCCTTGTACGGGTCGGGCTTGCGCAGCTTGCGGATGTTGGCCGCAACCTCTCCGACCTTCTGCTTGTCGATGCCCTCGACCGAGAAACGGGTCGGGTTCTCCACCTTGAAGGTGATGCCCTCGGGGGCCTCGACAGTGATCGAGTGGCTGTAGCCGAGCGAGAACTCCAGGTTGGAGCCCTTCGCCAGGACGCGGTAACCGACACCGCTGATCTCGAGCTTCTTCACGTAACCCTGGGTCACGCCGGTGATCATGTTCGCCACCAGCGTGCGGGACAGGCCGTGCAGGGCCTTGTTCTGACGCTCGTCGTTGGGGCGGGTGACGTTCAGAACGCCGTCCTCACCCTTGGCGACCTCGATCGGCGCCGCGACGGTGTGGGAAAGAGCGCCCTTGGGGCCCTTCACCTGGACCGTACGGCCGTCGATGGTGACGTCCACGCCGGCGGGAACCGTGATGGGGAGCTTGCCAATACGCGACATAGCTGTTTCCTCCGTTCCCTTCCGCTACCAGACGTAGGCGAGAACTTCTCCGCCTACGCCCTTCTTGCCGGCCTGCTTGTCAGTGAGGAGCCCGTGGGACGTGGAGATGATCGCCACGCCGAGGCCACCCAGCACCTTGGGCAGGGAGGTGGACTTCGCGTACACGCGCAGACCCGGCTTCGAGATCCGCTTGATGCCCGCGATGGAGCGCTCACGGTTCGGGCCGAACTTCAGCTCGAGGACGAGCTTCTTGCCGACCTCGGCGTCCTCGACCTTCCAGCCGGTGATGAAGCCCTCCTGCTGGAGGATCTCCGCGATGTGCGACTTGATCTTGCTGTGCGGCATCGCGACATCGTCGTGGTACGCCGAGTTCGCGTTACGCAGACGCGTAAGCATGTCCGCGATGGGATCAGTCATGGTCATGAATTGGCCTTCGGCCTCTCTCGCCGGGGTTTCCTGTATGCGCCATCCCTCTCCCCACTCAGTGGCGGGACGGGTGCGGTGCGGGGACCTACGGCGTAGTAAGTCGATTGGGGCGGCAGGCGCCCAACCCCCCTAGCCTAAGCCATGGAGGGGTGGGCGCCTTACCGAGCCCTTTACTTACCGAGAGTCCTGGAATCCCTTGTTACGGGGACTACCAGGAGCTCTTGGTCACGCCCGGCAGCTCGCCACGGTGAGCCATCTCACGAAGGCACACGCGGCACAGGCCGAACTTGCGGTACACGGAGTGCGGACGGCCGCAGCGCTGGCAGCGCGTGTAGCCACGAACGCCGAACTTGGGCTTACGAGCAGCCTTGGCAATCAGAGCCTTCTTCGCCATCTCGCTTACGCCTCCTTGAAGGGGAAGCCGAGGTGACGGAGAAGGGCGCGGCCCTCAGCGTCGTTGGTCGCCGTGGTGACCACGGTGATGTCCATGCCCCGGGTACGGTCGATCTTGTCCTGGTCGATCTCGTGGAACATGACCTGCTCCGTGAGACCGAAGGTGTAGTTGCCACGGCCGTCGAACTGCTTGGGGGACAGACCACGGAAGTCGCGGATGCGCGGAAGCGCGAGCGACAGGGTGCGGTCCAGGAACTCCCACATGCGGTCGCCACGGAGCGTGACGTGGGCACCGATCGGCTGACCCTCACGCAGCTTGAACTGCGCGATGGACTTGCGGGCCTTGGTGATGGCCGGCTTCTGACCGGTGATCGTGGTCAGGTCACGGACGGCACCGTCCATGAGCTTCGAGTCACGGGCGGCGTCGCCGACACCCATGTTGACCACGATCTTCACGAGGCCCGGCGTCTGCATGACGTTCTCGTAGGAGAACTCTTCCTGCAGCTTCGCCGCGATCTCCTCGCGGTACTTCGTCTTGAGACGCGGAGTGGTGGTGGTAGCCATCAGATGTCCTCACCCGTCCGCTTGGCAACGCGAACCTTGTTGCCCTCATCGTCGAAGCGGTAACCGACACGCGTGACGACCTTGTTGCCGTCCTTCTCCACGACGAGCTGAACGTTGCTCACGTGAACAGGGGCTTCGGTCGTGACGATGCCACCGGCCTGCGAACCACCAGCGGTGGGACCGGCCTTGGTGTGCTTCTTGACCCGGTTGACACCCTCGACCAGGACGCGGTCCTCGCGGGGGTAGGCCGCGATGACCTTGCCCTGCTTGCCCTTGTCCTTACCGGTGATGACCTGAACCAGGTCGCCCTTCTTGATCTTCATGCTTACAGCACCTCCGGCGCGAGCGAGATGATCTTCATGAACTTCTTCTCGCGCAGCTCTCGGCCGACCGGGCCGAAGATGCGGGTGCCGCGAGGGTCGCCGTCGTTCTTCAGAATGACGGCGGCGTTCTCGTCGAAGCGGATGTACGAGCCGTCCGGACGGCGGCGCTCCTTGACGGTGCGAACGATGACCGCCTTGACGACGTCACCCTTCTTCACGTTGCCGCCGGGGATCGCGTCCTTGACGGTGGCGACGATGACGTCACCGATGCCCGCGTAGCGGCGACCGGAGCCACCGAGCACACGGATGCAAAGGATTTCCTTCGCACCAGTGTTGTCGGCGACACGGAGTCGCGACTCCTGCTGGATCACGTCTATCTCCTGATCGTCTGCCGGTTCCCCGAAGGGGCTGCCTCACAGGGAGGCAAGCCCCTTCGGAGCCTGGCGGAACTGTCCTGCGAGGAATGCCCCGCAGGAGATTTACTTGGCCTTTTCGAGGATCTCGACGATGCGCCAGCGCTTGCTCGCCGACAGCGGACGCGTCTCCATGATGAGGACGCGGTCGCCGACGCCGGCAGCGTTCTGCTCGTCGTGCGCCTTGAGCTTGTTCGTACGGCGGATGACCTTGCCGTACAGCGCGTGCTTGACGCGGTCCTCGACGGCGACGACGACGGTCTTGTCCATCTTGTCGCTGACGACCAGACCCTCACGGGTCTTGCGGAAGCCGCGAGCGGCCTTCGTCTCTTCAGTCACGTTGCTCTCGCTCATCAGGCGCTCTCCACCGTCTCGATGCCCAGCTCGCGCTCACGCATCAGGGTGTAGATCCGCGCGATGTCCTTACGGACGGCCTTCAGCCGACCGTGGTTCTCGAGCTGACCCGTCGCCGCCTGGAAGCGGAGGTTGAACAGCTCTTCCTTGGCTTCGCGGAGCTTGTTGAGAAGCTCCTCGTCACCCAGTTCGCGCAGCTCGGACGCCTTGGTACCGGCCGACATCACGCTTCACCTGCCTCGCGCTTGACGATCCGGCACTTCATCGGCAGCTTGTGGGCTGCGCGAGTGAGGGCCTCACGAGCGATCTTCTCGTTGGGGTAGGACAGTTCGAACATGACCCGGCCCGGGTGCACGTTCGCGATCCACCACTCCGGAGAACCCTTACCGGAACCCATGCGGGTCTCGGCAGGCTTCTTCGTCAGCGGGCGGTCCGGGTAGATGTTGATCCAGACCTTGCCGCCACGCTTGATGTGGCGGGTCATCGCGATACGAGCGGCCTCGATCTGGCGGTTCGTCACGTACGCCGGCGTGAGGGCCTGAATGCCGTACTCGCCGAACGAAACCTGCGTACCGCCCTTGGCCTGACCACGGCGCTTCGGGTGGTGCTGCTTGCGGTGCTTGACCCTACGGGGGATCAGCATTTCGGTCAGGCCTCCGTTCCGGTGCTCTCAGCCGGAGCGGCAGCGGCGGCGGGAGCGTCGGCCTTGGGGGCCTCGGCAGCCGGCGCGGACTGCTGCTGCGGCTTGCGGCCGCGGCCGCCACGCTCGCCACCGCGGCCACCGCCGCGGGCCGGGCGGTCGCCGCCCGGGCCGCCACCACGGGCCGGGCGGTTACCCGCACGGGCCGCAGCGTTCTCGGCGCGGACCTCGGCGATGTTCTTGACGTCGCCCTTGTAGATCCAGACCTTCACACCGATACGGCCGAAGGTCGTCTTGGCCTCGAAGAAGCCGTAGTCCACGTTCGCGCGGAGCGTGTGCAGCGGCACACGGCCCTCGCGGTAGAACTCCGAACGGGACATCTCGGCGCCGCCGAGACGGCCACCGCACTGGATCTTGATGCCCTTGGCGCCGGCCTTCATGGCGGACTGCATGCTCTTGCGCATGGCCCGACGGAAGGAGACGCGGGAGGACAGCTGCTCGGCAACGGCCTGAGCAACCAGCTGAGCGTCCGTCTCGGGGTTCTTGACCTCGAGGATGTTCAGCTGGACCTGCTTGCCCGTGAGCTTCTCGAGGTCACCGCGGATGCGGTCGGCCTCGGCGCCACGGCGGCCGATGACGATGCCGGGACGCGCGGTGTGGATGTCCACCCGCACGCGGTCACGGGTGCGCTCGATCTCAACCTTCGAGATGCCGGCGCGCTCCATGCCGGACGTCATCATCCGACGGATGGCGACGTCTTCCTTGACGTAGTCCTTGTACAGCTTGTCGGCGTACCACCGGGACTTGAAGTCCGTGGTGATGCCGAGCCGGAACCCATGCGGGTTAACCTTCTGGCCCATTACCGGGTTCCTTCCTTGCTGCTGACGACCACGGTGATGTGGCTGGTCCGCTTACGGATCCGGTAGGCACGGCCCTGAGCACGCGGACGGAACCGCTTCAGGGTCGGACCCTCATCCACGTACGCCTCGCTGATGACCAGCGAAGAGGCGTCACTGTGGTCGTAGTTGTGCGCGGCGTTGGCAATGGCGCTGTCAAGCACCTTGCCGACCGGCACGCTCGCGGCCTGCGGGGCGAAACGCAGGACCGCCTGAGCCTCCGTGGCATCCATGCCACGGATAAGGTCCACCACGCGGCGGGCCTTCATGGGCGTAACGCGGATGTACCGCGCCTGGGCCCTGGCTTCCATGGTTGTCCTTCCAGTGTCTGTCATGGTCGATTCCACCCCGCGTTAGCGGCGCTTCGACTTCCGGTCGTCCTTCACGTGACCCCGGAAGGTGCGCGTCGGCGAGAACTCGCCGAGCTTGTGGCCGACCATCGACTCGGTGACAAACACCGGAATGTGGGTCTTGCCGTTGTGCACCGCGATCGTGTGGCCGAGCATGGCCGGGATGATCATCGAGCGACGGGACCAGGTCTTGATGACGTTCTTGGTACCGGCTTCGTTCTGTACGTCCACCTTCTTTACGAGGTGTCCGTCGACGAAGGGTCCCTTCTTGAGACTGCGCGGCATCTAAACCCGCTCCTAGCGCTTCTTGTTCGTCTTGCGGCGGCGGACGATGTACTTGCTCGAT
The DNA here is from genome assembly GCF_041051975.1 of Streptomyces sp. R21. GTDB lineage: Bacteria > Actinomycetota > Actinomycetes > Streptomycetales > Streptomycetaceae > Streptomyces. The sequence continues at coordinate 4,187,034 of NZ_CP163435.1, forward strand.
GCCTTCTTCGGCGAGCGAGTACGACCCTCCTTCTGACCCCACGGGGAGACCGGGTGGCGACCACCGGAGGTCTTGCCCTCACCACCACCGTGCGGGTGGTCAACCGGGTTCATCGCCACACCGCGGACGGACGGGCGAACGCCCTTCCAGCGCATGCGGCCGGCCTTGCCCCAGTTGATGTTGCTCTGCTCGGCGTTGCCGACCTCGCCGACCGTGGCGCGGCAGCGCTGGTCGACCAGGCGGATCTCACCGGAAGGCATGCGGAGGTGGGCCATGGTGCCCTCCTTCGCGAGCAGCTGCACCGAGGCACCGGCGGAGCGGGCGAACTTGGCGCCGCCACCGGGACGGATCTCGATCGCGTGGATCGTGGTACCGACCGGGATGTTGCGGAGCGCCAGGTTGTTGCCCGGCTTGATGTCGGCCCCGGGACCGTTCTCGACGCGGTCACCCTGCGACAGGTTGCGGGGGGCGAGGATGTAGCGCTTCTCGCCGTCCGCGTAGTGCAGCAGCGCGATGCGCGCGGTGCGGTTGGGGTCGTACTCGATGTGCGCGACCTTCGCCGGCACGCCGTCCTTGTCGTGACGACGGAAGTCGATCACTCGGTAGGCGCGCTTGTGTCCGCCACCCTGGTGGCGAACGGTCACACGACCGGCGTTGTTACGGCCGCCCTTGCTGTGCAGCGGGCGGACCAGCGACTTCTCCGGCGTGGACCGCGTGACCTCGACGAAGTCGGCGACGCTGGAGCCACGACGGCCCGGCGTAGTCGGCTTGTACTTGCGGATTCCCATTTCTCAGTCCTCGTCCGATATTCGGACCAGGGCGCTCCGTTAGGAGGCCTGGCCGAAGATGTCGATACGGTCGCCCTCAGCGAGGGTCACGATCGCGCGCTTGCTGTCCGCACGCTTACCGAAGCCGGTGCGAGTGCGCTTGCGCTTGCCCTGGCGGTTGATCGTGTTGACCCCGGTGACCTTGACCGAGAAGACCGCCTGGACGGCCTCCTTGATCTGCGTCTTGTTGGAGCCCGGCGCGACGATGAAGGTGTACTTGCCCTCGTCGAGAAGCGCGTAGCTCTTCTCCGAGACAACCGGCTTGAGCAGCACGTCACGGGGGTCCGTGAAGGACTTGCTCAGCGGGGTCTCGACGGTGTTCTTGCCCTCGGTGGCGTGGCGCTTCGCCTTGGCGACGCGCGCGGCCTTGGCGGCCTTGGCCGCCTTGGAGGCAATGCTCGGGTGACGCGTAGCCATCAGGCTTCGCTCCCTTCGGTGTCAGCGGCCTTGGGGCCAGACACGAAGGACTCGAAAGCGGCCTGGGTGAAGACCACGTCGTCCGAGACGAGAACGTCGTACGTGTTCAGCTGGCCCGGCTCCAGGATGTGGACCTGGGGCAGGTTGCGCGCGGAAAGCAGCGCGGCCTCGTCGGAGCGCTCGATGACCAGGAGCACGTTCTTGCGCTCGCTGACCTTGCCGAGGAAGCTCTTCGCGGCCTTGGTGGAGGGGGTCTCGCCCTCGATCACGCCGGTGATGACGTGGATGCGAGCGTTGCGGGCCCGGTCGGTGAGGGCGTGGCGCAGGGCCGCGGCCTTCATCTTCTTCGGGGTCCGCTGCGAGTAGTCGCGCGGGGTGGGGCCGTGGACGACGCCACCGCCGGCGAACTGCGGCGCACGGGTCGAGCCCTGACGGGCGCGGCCGGTGCCCTTCTGGCGGTAAGGCTTGCGGCCACCACCGCGGACCTCGCCACGACGCTTGACCTTGTGCGTGCCCTGACGGGCAGCGGCCAGCTGTGCGACGACGACCTGGTGAAGCAGCGGAACGCTGATCTTCTCTACGTCGAAGATCTCGGCCGGGAGCTCAACGGTCCCGGCGGTGTCGCCGGAGGGCGACAGAATGTCAATGGTGCTCATAGTCCTCAGGCCCCCTTGGCCGCGGTACGGACCAGGACGAGGCCGCCGTTCGGACCGGGGATGGCTCCCTTGATGAGGAGCAGTCCCTTCTCCGCGTCAACAGCGTGAACGGTCAGGTTCTGGGTGGTGACCCGCTCGTTGCCCATGCGGCCCGCCATGCGGACGCCCTTGAACACACGGCCGGGGGTGGCACAGCCACCGATGGAGCCGGGAGAGCGGTGCTTGCGCTGGACACCGTGGCCGGCGCCGAGGCCCTTGAAGTTGTGACGCTTCATGACACCGGCGAAGCCCTTGCCCTTGCTCTTGCCGGTCACGTCCACCTTGATGCCGGCCTCGAACACCTCAGCGGTGATCTCCTGGCCGAGGGTGTACTCGCTGGCGTCAGCGGTACGGATCTCGACAAGGTGGCGGCGGGGAGTGACGTCGGCCTTGGCGAAGTGACCCTTGAGGGGCTTGTTCACCTTGCGCGGGTCGATCTCGCCGAAGGCGATCTGGACCGACTCGTAGCCGTCGGAGTCATTCGTACGGACCTGGGTCACGACGTTCGGGCCGGCCTTGACGACGGTGACGGGAACAACACGGTTGTTCTCGTCCCACACCTGCGTCATGCCGAGCTTCTCGCCGAGGATGCCCTTGATCTGCTTAGCCATTCTCAGATCACCGATCCCTAGAGCTTGATCTCGATGTCGACACCGGCCGGGAGGTCGAGTCGCATCAGAGAGTCAACGGTCTTGGGCGTGGGGTCGAGGATGTCGATGAGGCGCTTGTGCGTGCGCATCTCGAAGTGCTCGCGAGAGTCCTTGTACTTGTGCGGCGACTTGATGACGCAGTACACGTTCTTCTCAGTGGGCAGCGGCACCGGGCCCGCGACCGACGCACCAGTGCGGGTCACCGTCTCGACGATCTTCTTCGCCGAGGAGTCGATGACCTCGTGGTCGTAGGCCTTGAGCCGGATGCGGATCTTCTGTCCCGCCATGGCTACTCAGTAGTCCTTTGTCTAGTGAAACGCTCTGGAACCCGGGGGTTCGCGTCCCCTTCCTCCGACCCACGCGGTCGGGTGTGTCGCGCTCCTGCCGCAGAAAGACCCCTAAAGGATTTCCCTACGAGGGACGCGGCCCGCCCGAAAGCAACCGCAGGACCGGGGGCTGGAACACCCACCGGGTGCCTGGCCTGCACCCCGCTGACACTTCCCGAAAGATTCCCGTACGTCCGCCCCAGCGCTGCCTTACGGCAGTTGAGGCGACGAGTACTGTGGGACTCGCTTCCGGTCCTCCCGACGGGAGGCGCGCAGCATCGGCACTCGACCGAGCAACCCCGCTAGTCTGCCATACAGCACAGGGACCTGGCCAATCGAGCCGAGGATCGTACCCCGAGAGTGACGCACCTCAAACCCACCCCCGCCCCCTCCCCCTGGACATCGAGGTGGAAGTGGCAGCTTTCGGCGGCTCGGCAAGCACGAGACCCCGGGCCGCGGCGGACCCGGGGTGCCGAAATGTTCCAGTTGCCCAGCTCAGCGGCCTTCCGACAGGGCCTCCGCCAGGGCCGTGTAGGCCGGCTTCTTCGCGTAGGCCTCGTCCAGGGGTGTCGCCGCGCCCTGGCCCGTGAAGACGCCCGGGACCCAGGAGTACTTGTCCGTGAAGCCCCAGACGGTGAACGACTTGCAGCTGCGGGTGCCGAGGCAGGCGTCGAGGAGGCCGCGGAAGTAGGTCGCCTGCTTCGCGAGCTTCTCGGCGTCGGCCGGCAGGATCATCCGTACGTCGACCTCCGTGAAGGCGGTCTGCATGCCCAGGTCGGCGAAGCGGGCCAGGTTCTCGGACACGTCGCCCGGGAAGCCGTACTGAATGCCCAAGTGGCCCTGGATGCCGAAGCCTTGGACGGGGACCTTCTCCGCGCGCAGCTTCTTCGCCAGCTCGTAGTAGGCCGTGGACTTCGCGTTGACGCCCTCCACGTTGTAGTCGTTCAGGAAGAGCTTCGCCTTCGGGTCGGCGGCGTGGGCCCAGCGGAACGCGTCGGCGATGTAGGAGGGGCCCAGCTTCTGCAGCCAGAGGGAGTCCCGCAGCGAACCGTCGTCGTTGAAGACCTCGTTGACCACGTCCCACTGATAGATCCGGCCCTTGAAGTGGCCGACCTCGGCGGTGATGTGTCTGTGCAGGATGCCGCGCAGCTCCGCCGCGTCGATCGAGCCGTCCGCCACGCCCGTCGTCAGCCAGGCCGGCAGCTGGTTGTGCCAGAGCAGCGTGTGGCCGCGTACGGCCTGGCCGTGGGCGCGGGCGAAGCGCACGAGCTCGTCCGCCTTCGACCAGTCGTAGGTCCCGCGCTGCGGCTCCACCGACTCCCACTTCATGACGTTCTCGGCCGTCAGCGAGCTGAACTCGCGCGCGGTCGTACGGCGGTACGCCGTGTCGTCGGCCAGCGCCGTCATGTCCACCGCGGTGCCGATGCGCAGGTCCGCCCGGTCGGCGAGGGCCCGTAGCGGGGGCTCGTGCGCCGAGGCCGGCTGCGCGGCCGTGACCAGCAGGGTCGCGCTCAGCAGGACGGCGGCGGCTGCGGGCATGCGGAAGTGCTTCATGGGGTGAGGTCCCTTCTCGTATCTACACGTACGGGGGTGCGGTGCGGGTCAGCGGATTCGGTGGCTCTCGGGCGGGCCCAGGTACGTCGGCCTCAGCCCTCCCGTGTCGATCACGAGCCGTTGCAGCACGACGGTCGGGTCGACCATCCAGAACGTCAGCCGGTGCGCGCCGGCGCGGGCGATGGCGTGCCGGGTGGACGTGACGTTGACGTTGTCCGACGTGTTGCGCGCCCACTGCGGGTTCATCAGACCGTCGTCCGCGCCCGTGGCCGCGTGGATGTCGACGGACTGCGGAACGTCGTCGTCGAAGGAGAGCGCGTAGCGCAGGCCGCCCGTGGGCAGCGCCGGGTTGCGCGGCGAGAGGTACGCCCAGACCGTGACCGGGCCGGGCTTCAGCAGGCTGACCTCGTACTCCAGCCGGGGCGAGCCCTTCCTGCCGGGGGTCTGGCGCGGGGCCGTGACGGGCCACGGCGTCATGCCCGCCCCGGTCCGCCCGATGCGGTCGATACGGCGCCAGGTGCCGACGGCCCGCGTGTGGTGCTCCGCGTCGACGGCCACGTACCCGTCCGCCTCCACGAAGCCGCGCAGGCCCCGCGGGGAGGTGTTCTCGGCGACGACCGGGACGGTGACGGACGTGCCCGCCCCGCGCACGGTGACCTCCGCCTCCGTACGACCGCCCGGCGCTTTCGACCAGTCCACCTTCGGTGTGACCCGCACCTGCTGGTCGACCCGGCCGCGCGGGACGTCGAGGGTGATCCAGGGCACTGAGGCCGCTACGCGGTAGTCGAACGGGGCGCGGCCCCGGTTGAAGACCTCGATGGACGGCGCGGGCCCGGTCCGGTACGGGCTCAGCGCCAGCACCGTCCCCTCCTCGGGCCCGCCGCCGACCGCCACGCCCAGCTCGGCCGCGGACGGCACGTCGATGCGTTCGACCGCGGGGAAGAGGACGTCCGGCAGGGCCACGTTGTTGCGCTCCGGCTGCTGCCACGGCGCGTTCGGGCCGTACCGCTCGACATCGCCGTAGTCGATGTGCGGCTGGGTCTGGAAGCCGCGCCACTTGCCGCCCGCCACCTGGGAGTTGAAGCGATCGGCGAACGCGAAGTCCCGCTGCAGAGCCGCCTCCGCCACGGCCGCCAGGTCGTTCGTCGCCGCCCGGCCCTGCGCCGCGTAGCGCAGGTTGGTGAACTCGGCCTCCCGCAGCGCGTACACGTTCGCGGTCGCCAGCACCTCGTACCCGACCAGCTCGTACCACGCGTCCTGGGCCCCGGCCGGCAGCCGCTTCCCGATCCGCTCCGCGTCCTTCGCCAGCCCCCGCCACTCCTCCGTGACCTGCTCCAGCTCGCGCCCGTAGAAGGGCGTGGCCTGGTCGTCGTACACGACCTGCGAACCGGCGAGCGTGATACGGCGGTTGAGCAGCTCGGGCTTGCGGCGCGACTGGAGCTGCCCGTACGTCGCCAGTACGCCGGCGATCGCCTGCGCCTGCGCCGCGCCGAAGTGCTGCCGGGCGTACCGCTGCTCCCAGGCCGGGATGTCGTCCACGTCCAGGCGCCCGGGGTCCCAGGCGTAGTCCATGAAGAACTGGGTCGGCAGCTCGTTCCCCTTGAGGTCGCCGACGTTCACCATCCACAGCCCGTGGTTCCCGTACGCGTGGGCCTGGTGGAGCTGGTCCCAGAGGTTCGGCAGGGAGGTGGTGTCGACCCACTTGTAGTTGCGGCCGACGCCCACGTAGTCGAAGTGGTAGTACAGCCCGTAACCGCCCGGGCGCGGCGGCGCGGCGGGGTCCGGGTGCTTGCGGATGTTGCCCCAGTTGTCGTCGGTCAGTACGACGGTCACGTCGTCCGGCGCGCGCAGTCCGCGGTCCCAGTAGCGCTGGACCTCCTTGTAGAGGGTCCACACCTGCGGGATCTCGGCCAGGGGCCGGCCGGTGACCTCCTTGAGGATCCCGCGCTGCGTCTCGATGATCTCCCGCATCAGCTCGACGCCGTCGCCGTCCGGGAGGCTCGTGTCGCCGTTGCCGCGCATCCCGAGCGTGACGACGCCCTCGAAGTCCTGGTCGACCATGCGCCGGATGCCGTCGCGCCAGTACGCCTTGATGGCGTCGGCGTTACGGCGGAACGACCACTCCCCCGTACCGCCGTACGGGTCATGCCCGGGGGTCACGACCTCACCGTCGGCGTCCCGCACGGCCGGGACGGCGTGCCGGTTCCACTCCTCGATGCCGCGCATCATGGGCGCTTCATGGGACGTGCCCATGACAATCCCGTACTCCTTGGCGCGGGCATGGTTGTGGGGGTCGTCCTCGGCGAAGGCCCTCCCCCACACCGCGGGCCACAGGTAGTTCGCCTTGAGCCGCAGCAGGACTTCGAAGACGCGCGCGTAGAAGTCGGCGTTGAAGCCGCCGGGGAAGCCGGGTGCCTTGCCGGGGCCGAAGTACGCGGGCGCCCACGTCCCCAGCGCCGGGTTCTCGTCGTTGATGAAGACGCCCCGGTACTTCACGGCCGGCGTGCCCTGGCTGAACCGCCCCGGCCGCACGTACACCGCGTCCCGCCGCATCGGCGCCACGTCGTCCCACCAGTACCAGGGCGAGACCCCGATCCCGTACGACACGTCGTACGCCCCGAAGATCGTGCCGCGCGGATCGCTGCCCGCGACGACGAACGCCCGGTCCACCCCCGCCATGGGCCGCTCCACGACGGTCTGCAGTGAGGTCTCCCACCGGCCGCGCACTCCGGTGACGTCCAGCTTCCCGGAGGCGATCAGGCCGTCGATGAGCGGGCTGCGGCCGATGGTGCCGACGAGGACGACCTCACGCGCCAGGGCGTCACCGGGGCGCACGCCCGTGACCCGCTCGATGTCGTCGCGGAGGTCCCCGGCCACCCGTACGACTCCGGGGTGATCGTCCCGGCTGACCACGACCGGAGCGCCGATGAGGGAGAAGGCGCCCGCCTTCGGCGAGAAGGAGATGTACGCCCCGGGATCCGTCGCGCGCGAAGCGGCCGACGCGACCCCGGACAGCATCGGCAGCGCGACAAGCCCCGCACCCGCGCCCGCCCCCAGAACGGCCCTACGGCTGACGTACCCAGACATGGCACACCCCTCCACATGAATTTGCTCAGCGGCATGACAAATAGTGGAGGGAGGGGCCCCCGGGGGGAATGGGTCGTCACCGTCGAATAGTTTCGGAGCCGCTCGCCGACCTCCGGGAACAGCGAAAGGGCCCGTCCGACCGAAGTCGAACGGGCCCTTCCAGGTGCTCTTGAAGGAGCTACCAGGTCATGCGAGCGTCAAACTACTTGACGATCTTGACGACCTGGCCGGCGCCCACGGTCCGGCCACCCTCACGGATGGCGAACTTCAGGCCCTCTTCCATCGCGACAGGCTGGATGAGGTTGACGGTCATGGAGGTGTTGTCACCCGGCATGACCATCTCGGTGCCCTCGGGGAGGGTCACAACGCCCGTCACGTCCGTCGTACGGAAGTAGAACTGCGGACGGTAGTTGTTGAAGAACGGCGTGTGGCGGCCACCCTCGTCCTTGGACAGGATGTAGGCCTGCGCCTCGAACTCGGTGTGCGGCGTGACCGAGCCCGGCTTGATGATGACCTGGCCGCGCTCGACGTCCTCGCGCTTGATGCCACGGAGGAGCAGACCGACGTTCTCGCCCGCCTGGCCCTCGTCGAGCAGCTTGCGGAACATCTCGATGCCGGTGACCGTGGTGGTGGTCTTCTCGGTCTTGATACCGACGATGTCGACGGTCTCGTTGACCTTGAGGATGCCACGCTCGATACGACCGGTGACGACGGTGCCACGACCGGTGATCGTGAAGACGTCCTCGATCGGCATCAGGAACGGCTTGTCGACGTCGCGCTCGGGCTGCGGGATCGACTCGTCGACGGCGGCCATCAGGTTCAGGACCGACTGGCCCCACTCCTTGTCGCCCTCGAGCGCCTTGAGCGCCGAGACCTTGACGACCGGCAGGTCGTCGCCCGGGAACTCGTACTCGGAGAGGAGCTCACGAACCTCGAGCTCGACGAGCTCCAGGATCTCCTCGTCGTCCACCATGTCGGCCTTGTTCAGGGCGACAACGATGTACGGAACGCCGACCTGGCGGGCCAGGAGCACGTGCTCCTTGGTCTGCGGCATCGGGCCGTCGGTGGCGGCAACCACGAGGATCGCGCCGTCCATCTGCGCGGCACCCGTGATCATGTTCTTGATGTAGTCCGCGTGACCGGGGCAGTCGACGTGGGCGTAGTGACGCGTCTCCGTCTGGTACTCGACGTGCGCGATCGAGATCGTGATACCGCGCTGGCGCTCCTCAGGAGCCTTGTCGATCTGGTCGAAGGCCGAGGCCTCGTTCAGGTCCGGGTACGCGTCGTGCAGCACCTTGGTAATGGCGGCCGTGAGGGTCGTCTTACCGTGGTCGATGTGACCGATGGTGCCGATGTTGACGTGCGGCTTAGTCCGCTCGAACTTCGCCTTCGCCACTGGGTCCTCCTGTGGAGTGGTTCTGGTACGCCTTACTCATCGGCGCCAGGTGATCTTTGCTGGGATGCCGCCCGCCGGGGTTCTTCCCGGACCGGGACGATTTCTCGTCCCTGTGCCGGTTTGAGGCCCCGGCGGTCGGTGTCAAGCCTAAAGCGTGAAAACGGAGTGCGTTACTCGCCCTTGGCCTTCGCGATGATCTCCTCGGCGACGTTCCGGGGAACCTCGGCGTAGGAGTCGAACTGCATCGAGTAGCTTGCGCGACCCGAGGTCTTGCTGCGGAGGTCGCCGACGTAGCCGAACATCTCCGAGAGGGGCACGAGGCCCTTCACGAGGCGAGCGCCGTGACGCTCCTCCATGGCCTGGATCTGGCCACGGCGGGAGTTGATGTCACCGATGACATCGCCCATGGACTCCTCGGGCGTGGTGACCTCAACGGCCATCATCGGCTCGAGCAGAACGGGCGACGCCTTGCGCGCGGCCTCCTTGAAGGCCTGCGATCCGGCGATCTTGAAGGCGAGCTCCGAGGAGTCGACCTCGTGGTAGCCACCGTCGAGAAGAATGACGCGGACGCCCGTCATCTCGTAGCCCGCGAGGATGCCGAACTGCATGGCTTCCTGCGCACCCGCGTCGACCGAGGGGATGTACTCCCTCGGGATGCGGCCACCGGTGACCTTGTTCACGAACTCGTACGCCGGACCGTCGGCCTCGAGGATCGGCTCGATCGCGATCTGCACCTTGGCGAACTGACCGGTACCACCGGTCTGCTTCTTGTGGGTGTAGTCGTGACGCTCGACGGCCTTGCGGATCGTCTCGCGGTAAGCGACCTGCGGCTTGCCGACGTTGGCCTCGACCTTGAACTCGCGCTTCATACGGTCGACCAGCACCTCGAGGTGCAGCTCGCCCATACCACCGAGGATGGTCTGGCCGGTCTCTTCGTCCGAGTGAACGTGGAAGGAGGGGTCCTCCTCCGCGAGACTCTGGATGGCGACACCCAGCTTCTCCTGGTCACCCTTGGACTTGGGCTCGATGGCGACCTGGATGACCGGAGCCGGGAAGTCCATGGACTCCAGGATCACGGGTGCCTTGTCGTCACACAGCGTCTCACCGGTGGTGGTCTGCTTCAGGCCCATGACGGCGACGATGTCACCGGCGCCCACCGACTCGATCTCCTCACGCTTGTTCGCGTGCATACGGTAGATCTTGCCGATGCGCTCCTTCTTGCCCTTGACGGAGTTCAGCACCGAAGTGCCGGCCTCCAGGCGGCCCGAGTAAACCCGGACGAAGGTGAGCTTACCGAGGTGCGGGTCGCGCATGATCTTGAACGCGAGCGCGGACAGCGGCTCGTCCACCGACGGCTTGCGCTTGATCACGGTCTCCGGGTCCTTCACGTCGTGGCCCTCGATGGCCTCGACGTCAATCGGAGTCGGGAGGTAGCGCACGACCGCGTCGAGCAGGGGCTGGACGCCCTTGTTCTTGAACGCGGTGCCACAGAACACCGGGGTGACCGTGACGCCGTTGGACTTGCCGGACGCGATGGTGACGCGACGGATCGCGGCGTACAGCTGCTCCTCGGTGGGCTCCTGGCCCTCCAGGAACAGCTCCATGATCTCGTCGTCGTGCTCCGCGACGGTCTCGACCAGCTTGCCGCGGTACTCCTCGGCAGCCTCGGCGTGCGTGGCGGGGATGTCGATGACGTCGTACATCTCGCCCTTCTCCGCCTCGGCGGACCACACGAGCGCCTTCATGCGGACCAGGTCCACAACGCCCTTGAAGTCCATCTCGGCACCGATGGGCAGCTGCATGATGATCGGAACGGCGCCAAGCCGGTCCTTGATCATGTCCACGCAGCGGTGGAACTCCGCGCCGGTCCGGTCGAGCTTGTTCACGAAGCAGATGCGCGGCACGCCGTAACGGTCGGCCTGACGCCACACCGTCTCGGACTGCGGCTCAACACCGGCGACACCGTCGAACACGGTGACGGCACCGTCGAGGACGCGGAGCGAACGCTCCACCTCGACCGTGAAGTCCACGTGACCCGGGGTGTCGATGATGTTGATGGTGTAGTCGTTGTCCTCAAGCGGCCAGTGACAGGTGGTGGCAGCAGAGGTGATCGTGATGCCACGCTCCTGCTCCTGCTCCATCCAGTCCATGGTGGCAGCGCCGTCGTGGACTTCACCGATCTTGTAGCTGACGCCGGTGTAGAAGAGGATCCGCTCAGTGGTGGTCGTCTTACCCGCGTCGATGTGAGCCATGATCCCGATGTTGCGGACCTTGGCCAGGTCAAGTGAAGTGGTAGCCATAAGGCTTCAGTCTTCTCTCGGTCTCGATGTGGGCTGCGACTACCAGCGGTAGTGCGCGAAGGCCTTGTTGGACTCGGCCATCTTGTGGGTGTCCTCGCGCTTCTTGACGGCCGCACCGAGGCCGTTCGAAGCGTCGAGAAGCTCGTTGAGCAGACGCTCGGTCATGGTCTTCTCGCGACGGGCGCGGGAGTAACCGACGAGCCAGCGCAGCGCGAGCGTGTTGGCGCGACCGGGCTTGACCTCGATCGGCACCTGGTACGTCGCACCGCCGACTCGGCGGGACTTGACCTCGAGGGTCGGCTTGATGTTCTCCAGAGCGCGCTTCAGCGTGATGACCGGGTCGTTGCCCGTCTTCTCGCGAAGGCCCTCCATGGCGCCGTAGACGATGCGCTCGGCGGTGGAGCGCTTGCCGTTCATCAGCACCTTGTTGATGAGGGAGGTCACCAGAGGGGAACCGTAGACCGGGTCGATGATGACCGGGCGCTTCGGGGCGGGGCCCTTACGAGGCATTTCTACTTCTCCTTCTTGGCGCCGTAGCGGCTGCGGGCCTGCTTGCGGTTCTTGACACCCTGGGTGTCCAGGGAACCTCGGATGATCTTGTAGCGAACACCCGGCAGGTCCTTCACACGGCCACCACGCACGAGCACGATGGAGTGCTCCTGCAGGTTGTGTCCCTCACCCGGAATGTAAGCGGTGACCTCGATCCCGCTGGTCAGACGCACACGCGCGACCTTACGCAGGGCCGAGTTCGGCTTCTTCGGGGTGGTCGTGAACACACGCGTGCAGACGCCGCGACGCTGGGGCGAACCCTCGAGTGCGGGCGTCTTGTTCTTCTCGACCTTGTCCTGCCGGCCCTTCCGGACCAGCTGCTGGATCGTAGGCACTACTTCTCCGGTTTCTGTGTGCCGATGGTGAAGCTAACCTGGAACGTCGCCGACCCACGCGGTCGGGTGTGTCGAACCCGCGGACTCCCGCCGCGAGGCGAAAAGGGCGCAGATTGCGGTGGCCACTGACGGCTCCCTTGTGCGGTTGAAGGCACGCACGGGAGCCAGGGCACACCCCAGGCACAAGGTCTGAGCGTACCTACCGCATCCACTCCGGTCAAAACAAATGCCTGCGCGGGGGACACGCCGGGTTTCCCCGACCGCTTGTCTGGGCATCCACGCGACGGAAACGGCAGGCCACCGGGCCGTTCTGGACGTGTACGAGACCGCCGGGACGGGGCCCGGAGCCGGAGGAAGGCGCCCGCGGCCCTCACGCGGCGCCTGGAGGCCCTGGAGCGGCCACTCCGGTGAAGTGCGGGCGCCGAGACACGTGAGGGACGCAGAGAGACGCCGAAGGGCGCCCACCCCGTACGAGACGGAGTGGGCGCCCTTCGAACTGCTCGCTTACTGGTTGTACGGACCGTAGTCGTAGTCCTCCAGCGGAACGGCCTGGCCGGAGCCCGTGCCGAACGGCGAGTAATCGATGTCGTCGTAGCCGACGGCCGAGTACATCGCGGCCTTGGCCTCCTCGGTCGGCTCGACCCGGATGTTGCGGTAGCGGGACAGGCCCGTACCGGCCGGGATGAGCTTACCGATGATGACGTTCTCCTTGAGGCCGATCAGGGAGTCGGACTTGGCGTTGATCGCCGCGTCCGTCAGAACCCTGGTCGTCTCCTGGAAGGACGCCGCCGACAGCCACGACTCGGTCGCCAGCGAGGCCTTGGTGATACCCATCAGCTGCGGACGGCCGGAGGCCGGGTGGCCGCCTTCCTGGACCACACGACGGTTCTCGACCTCGAACTTCGAGCGCTCGACCAGCTCGCCGGGCAGCAGCTCCGCGTCGCCCGACTCGATGATCGTCACACGGCGCAGCATCTGCCGGATGATGATCTCGATGTGCTTGTCGTGGATCGACACACCCTGCGAGTTGTACACCTTCTGGACCTCGCCGACCAGGTGGACCTGGACGGCACGCTGACCCAGGATGCGCAGCACGTCGTGCGGGTTGGTGGCACCCACGGTGAGCTTCTGGCCCACCTCGACGTGCTCGCCCTCGGACACCAGGAGACGGGCGCGCTTCGAGATCGGGAACGCCGTCTCGTCGCTGCCGTCGTCCGGGGTGACGACGAGCTTCTTGGTCTTCTCGGTCTCCTCGATCCGCACGCGGCCGGAGGCCTCGGAGATCGGGGCGACACCCTTCGGCGTACGAGCCTCGAAGAGCTCGACGACACGGGGCAGACCCTGGGTGATGTCGTCACCGGCCACACCACCGGTGTGGAAGGTACGCATCGTCAGCTGGGTACCGGGCTCACCGATGGACTGGGCGGCGATGATGCCGACCGCCTCACCGATGTCGACCAGCTTGCCGGTGGCCAGCGAGCGGCCGTAGCACATGGCGCAGGTGCCGACCTGGGACTCACAGGTCAGGATCGAACGGGTCTTGACCTCCTCGACACCGTGGTGCACCAGCTGGTCGATGAGCACGTCGCCGAGGTCCACGTTGGCCGGCGCGATCACCTTGCCGTCGATGACGACGTCCTCGGCGAGCATGCGGGCGTAGACGCTGGTCTCGACGTCGTCCGCCTTGCGCAGCACGCCGTCGGCGCCGCGATCGGCGATCCGCAGCTTCAGACCGCGCTCGGTGCCGCAGTCCTCCTCGCGGATGATGACGTCCTGCGAGACGTCCACCAGACGACGGGTCAGGTAACCCGAGTCGGCGGTACGCAGGGCGGTGTCCGCCAGACCCTTACGGGCACCGTGCGTGGAGATGAAGTACTCCAGGACGGACAGGCCCTCACGGAAGGACGCCTTGATGGGACGCGGGATCGTCTCGTTCTTGGCGTTCGACACCAGACCACGCATACCGGCGATCTGACGCATCTGCATCATGTTTCCGCGGGCACCCGAGTTGACCATCATCGAGACGGGGTTGGTCTTCGGGAAGTTCGCGTTCATCGCCTCGGCAACCTCGTTGGTCGCCTTGGTCCAGATCGCGATGAGCTCCTGCGTGCGCTCTTCCTTGGTGATCAGACCGCGCTCGTACTGCTTCTGGACCTTCTCGTCGAGGTCCTCGTAGCCCTTGACGATCGCCTTCTTGGCGTCGGGGACCACGATGTCGGAGATGGCCACGGTGACGCCGGAACGGGTCGCCCAGAAGAAGCCGGCCGCCTTCAGGTTGTCGAGCGTCGCCGCCACGATGACCTTGGGGTAGCGCTCGGCGAGGTCGTTGACGATCTCGGAGAGCTGCTTCTTGCCGACCTCGTAGTCGACGAACGGGTAGTCCTCGGGCAGCAGCTCGTTGAAGAGCGCGCGGCCCAGGGTCGTCCGCAGGCGGAAGGTGTCACCCTGCTGCCACTCCGGCTCGCCCTCCTCCTGCGCCGGCGGGGTCCAGCCGCGCGGCGGGATGGTGCCCACCGGGAAGCGGATGTCCACGCGCGACTGCAGCGAGAGCTCACCGGCGTCGAACGCCATGATCGCCTCGGCCACGGACGAGAAGGAACGGTCCTCGCCCTTGACGCCCCGCAGGTCACCGTCGGTGGTCAGGAAGAACAGACCGAGGACCATGTCCTGGGTCGGCATCGTGACCGGACGGCCGTCGGCGGGCTTGAGGATGTTGTTCGAGGACAGCATCAGGATGCGGGCCTCGGCCTGCGCCTCCGCGGAGAGCGGCAGGTGTACGGCCATCTGGTCACCGTCGAAGTCCGCGTTGAACGCGGTGCAGACGAGCGGGTGGATCTGGATGGCCTTGCCCTCGACCAGCTGCGGCTCGAAGGCCTGGATGCCGAGGCGGTGCAGCGTGGGCGCACGGTTCAGCAGAACCGGGTGCTCCGCGATGACCTCTTCCAGGACGTCGTACACGACCGTGCGGCCGCGCTCGACCATGCGCTTGGCGCTCTTGATGTTCTGCGCGTGGTTCAGGTCCACCAGGCGCTTCATCACGAACGGCTTGAAGAGCTCCAGCGCCATGGCCTTGGGCAGACCGCACTGGTGCAGCTTCAGCTGCGGGCCGACGACGATGACGGAACGCGCCGAGTAGTCGACTCGCTTGCCGAGCAGGTTCTGACGGAAACGACCCTGCTTGCCCTTGAGCATGTCGGACAGCGACTTCAGCGGACGGTTGCCGGGGCCCGTGACCGGGCGACCACGACGGCCGTTGTCGAAGAGCGCGTCGACGGCCTCCTGGAGCATGCGCTTCTCGTTGTTCACGATGATCTCGGGCGCACCGAGGTCGAGAAGGCGCTTCAGGCGGTTGTTGCGGTTGATCACACGGCGGTACAGGTCGTTCAGGTCGGAGGTCGCGAAGCGGCCACCGTCCAGCTGCACCATCGGGCGAAGGTCCGGCGGGATGACCGGGACGCAGTCGAGGACCATGCCCTTGGGGCTGTTGGAGGTCTGCAGGAACGCAGACACGACCTTCAGCCGCTTCAGCGCACGGGTCTTCTTCTGGCCCTTGCCGGTGCGGATGATCTCGCGGAGGCGCTCGGCCTCCTCCTCCAGGTCGAAGGACTCCAGGCGCTTCTGCAGCGCCGCGGCACCCATCGAACCGTCGAAGTACGTGCCGAAGCGGTCACGCAGCTCGCGGTAGAGCAGCTCGTCGCCTTCGAGGTCCTGGACCTTGAGGTTCTTGAAGCGGGTCCACACCTCGTCGAGACGGTCGATCTCGCGCTGCGCACGGTCGCGCAGCTGCTTCATCTCACGCTCGGCACCTTCGCGCACCTTGCGGCGTACGTCGGCCTTGGCGCCCTCGGCCTCAAGCTCGGCCAGGTCGGTCTCGAGCTTCTTGGCGCGGGCCTCCAGGTCGGAGTCGCGACGGTTCTCGATCTGCTGACGCTCGACGGAGACGTGCGCCTCCAGCGAGGGCAGGTCACGCGTACGGCGCTCGTCGTCGACGTACGTGATCATGTACGCCGCGAAGTAGATGACCTTCTCGAGGTCCTTCGGGGCGAGGTCGAGCAGGTAGCCGAGGCGCGACGGGACGCCCTTGAAGTACCAGATGTGCGTGACAGGGGCGGCCAGCTCGATGTGGCCCATCCGCTCACGACGCACCTTGGCGCGAGTGACCTCGACGCCGCAGCGCTCACAGATGATGCCCTTGAAGCGGACACGCTTGTACTTGCCGCAGTAGCACTCCCAGTCCCGGGTCGGACCGAAGATCTTCTCGCAGAAGAGTCCGTCCTTTTCGGGCTTGAGGGTGCGGTAGTTGATGGTCTCGGGCTTCTTGACCTCGCCGTGGCTCCACTGACGGATGTCGTCAGCGGTGGCCAGACCGATCCGGAGCTCATCGAAGAAGTTGACGTCGAGCACTATGCGTCAATCCCTCTCAGGGTTGTAAGTCTTAGGGGTCTGATACGGGGGTCCTGGGGCCGGCGGGCCTTGATCACCTTTTCCACAGGCGGCCAAGGCCCGGCCGGACTCCCGTCAGACCTCTTCGACGCTGCTCGGCTCGCGCCGCGACAGGTCGATGCCGAGCTCCTCCGCCGCGCGGAAGACGTCCTCGTCGGTGTCACGCATTTCGATGGACATACCGTCGCTGGACAGCACCTCCACGTTGAGGCAGAGAGACTGCATCTCCTTGATGAGCACCTTGAAGGACTCGGGGATGCCGGGCTCGGGGATGTTCTCGCCCTTGACGATGGCCTCGTAGACCTTCACGCGGCCGGTGACGTCGTCGGACTTGATGGTCAGCAGCTCCTGGAGGGCGTAAGCGGCGCCGTACGCCTCCAGCGCCCACACCTCCATCTCACCGAAGCGCTGGCCACCGAACTGAGCCTTACCACCCAGCGGCTGCTGGGTGATCATCGAGTACGGACCGGTCGAGCGGGCGTGCAGCTTGTCGTCGACCAGGTGGTGCAGCTTGAGGATGTACATGTACCCGACCGAGATCGGGTCCGGGAACGGCTCACCGGAGCGGCCGTCGAACAGCCTCGCCTTGCCGGACGGGAGCACCATGCGCTCGCCGTCGCGGTTGGGCAGGGTGTGCTCGAAGAGGCCGGCGAGCTCGTCCTCACGCGCACCGTCGAAGACGGGGGTGGCGACGTTGGTGCCCGGGACGACCTGGTCGGCGCCGATGGCCTGCAGGCGCTGGGCCCACTCCTCGCCGAGCCCGGAGACGTCCCAGCCGCGGCTGGCGAGCCAGCCGAGGTGGATCTCCAGGACCTGTCCCGGGTTCATTCGGGACGGGACACCCAGCGGGTTGAGGATGATGTCGACCGGGGTGCCGTCCTCCAGGAACGGCATGTCCTCGATCGGCAGGATCTTCGAGATGACGCCCTTGTTGCCGTGACGGCCGGCGAGCTTGTCACCGTCGGTGATCTTGCGCTTCTGCGCCACGTACACGCGCACCAGCTGGTTCACACCGGGGGGAAGCTCGTCGCCCTCCTCGCGGTCGAAGACGCGGACGCCGATGACCTTGCCGATCTCGCCGTGCGGGACCTTCAGCGAGGTGTCGCGCACTTCGCGCGCCTTCTCACCGAAGATCGCACGGAGCAGGCGCTCCTCCGGCGTCAGCTCGGTCTCACCCTTGGGCGTGACCTTGCCGACGAGGATGTCGCCGGCGACGACCTCGGCACCGATGCGGATGATGCCGCGCTCGTCGAGGTCGGCGAGGACCTCCTCGGAGACGTTCGGGATGTCCCGGGTGATCTCCTCGGGGCCGAGCTTGGTGTCACGGGCGTCGACCTCGTGCTCCTCGATGTGGATCGAGGAGAGGACGTCGTCCTGCACGAGGCGCTGCGACAGGATGATCGCGTCCTCGTAGTTGTGACCCTCCCAGGGCATGAACGCCACGAGCAGGTTCTTGCCGAGCGCCATCTCGCCGTTCTCGGTCGCGGGACCGTCGGCCAGGACCTGGCCCTCGATCACGCGGGCGCCCTCGTCCACGACAACCTTCTGGTTGACGGAGGTGCCCTGGTTCGACCGGGAGAACTTGTGCAGGCGGTACGTGGTGTACGTGCCGTCGTCGTTGGCGGTGGTGATGTAGTCCGCGGATACCTCCTGGACCACACCGTCCTTCTCCGACTTCAGGACGTCACCGGCGTCGACCGCACAGCGGTACTCCATGCCGGTGCCGACCAGCGGCGCCTCGGACTTAATCAGCGGCACGGCCTGACGCATCATGTTCGCGCCCATGAGGGCACGGTTGGCGTCGTCGTGCTCCAGGAACGGGATCATGGCGGTCGCGACCGACACCATCTGGCGCGGCGAGACGTCCATGTAGTCGACGTCGTCACCGGGGACGTAGTCGACCTCTCCGCCACGGCGGCGGACCAGGACGCGGGTCTCCTCGAAGCGGAACTCGTCGCTCAGCGGCGCGTTGGCCTGCGCGATGACGAATCGGTCCTCTTCGTCGGCCGTCAGGTAGTCGACCTCGTCGGTGACGACGCCGCCGGTGACCTTGCGGTATGGCGTCTCGACGAAGCCGAACGCGTTGACGCGGCCGTAGGAGGCGAGCGAACCGATCAGACCGATGTTCGGGCCTTCAGGGGTCTCGATCGGGCACATGCGTCCGTAGTGGGACGGGTGCACGTCTCGGACCTCGAAGCCGGCCCGCTCACGCGACAGACCACCAGGGCCCAGCGCCGAGAGACGACGCTTGTGCGTCAGACCCGACAGCGGGTTGTTCTGGTCCATGAACTGCGAGAGCTGGCTGGTGCCGAAGAACTCCTTGATGGAGGCGACGACCGGCCGGATGTTGATCAGGGTCTGCGGCGTGATCGCCTCGACGTCCTGAGTCGTCATGCGCTCGCGGACGACGCGCTCCATACGAGCCAGACCCGTACGGACCTGGTTCTGGATGAGCTCGCCGACGTTGCGCAGACGACGGTTGCCGAAGTGGTCGATGTCGTCGGTCTCGACGACGATCGACGTGCCGCTGTTGCCAACGGTCTCGGTCTCACCGGCGTGCAGCTTCACCAGGTACTTGATCGACGAGAGGATGTCCTCGACGGTCAGGACCCCGGCGTCCAGCGGGGCTTCGCCGCCCAGCTTCTTGTTCACCTTGTAGCGGCCGACCTTCGCGAGGTCGTACCGCTTCGAGTTGAAGTAGAGGTTCTCAAGAAGCGTCTGCGCGGCCTCACGGGTCGGGGGCTCGCCCGGACGCAGCTTGCGGTAGATGTCGAGCAGCGCGTCGTCCTGGCCCTGGGTGTGGTCCTTCTCCAGGGTGGCGCGCATGGACTCGTACTCGCCGAACTCCTCCAGGATCTGCTCGGTCGTCCAACCGAGAGCCTTCAGGAGAACGGTGACGGACTGCTTGCGCTTGCGGTCGATGCGGACACCGACCATGTCGCGCTTGTCGATCTCCATCTCCAGCCAGGCACCACGGGACGGGATGACCTTGGCCGAGAAGATGTCCTTGTCGGACGTCTTGTCGATGGAGGAGTCGAAGTAGACACCCGGCGAGCGGACCAGCTGGGACACCACGACACGCTCGGTGCCGTTGATGACGAAGGTGCCCTTGTTGGTCATGAGCGGGAAGTCGCCCATGAAGACCGTCTGGGACTTGATCTCGCCGGTCTCGTTGTTGGTGAACTCGGCGGTGACGAAGAGCGGGGCCGCGTACGTGAAGTCGCGCTCCTTGCACTCGTCGATGCTGTTCTTCGGAGGCTCGAAACGGTGGTCGCGGAAGGTCAGCGACATCGACCCGGAGAAGTCCTCGATCGGAGAGATCTCCTCGAAGATCTCCTCCAGACCGGACTTCGTGGGGACGTCCTGACCGGACTCGAGAGCCGCCTCGACCCGACTCTGCCAGGCGGAGTTTCCGAGCAGCCAGTCAAAGCTCTCGGTCTGCAGCGCGAGCAGGTTGGGAACCTCGAGGGGCTCCTTGATCTTTGCAAAGGAGATGCGCAGCGGGGCGGTGCTGGCGCCGTTGTTCGTATTCGCGGTCGAGGCAGTGCGCGAGGCGGCCAAGAGGGGGTCCTTCCGAGGGCTCGGACTCACTACGCGCGTACCGGTCCCCAGCCGGGGCACAGACACAGGCCCTTCCTGAATCAGCCGTAAACGGCCAGGTCAGGGATGGTCCAATCGTCGGTGCTCAAGCGAGGTCATGCCCCTGGTGACGGGCAGGAGGCAGCTAACAGGCAGCGCAAAGGGTCAGTGTAGCCACTAGGCCCACTGATGTCCAGTCCCGATTTTTTGAGACCCTCGCTGTACTCAACACCTGCGGCAAGCCACGCCCTCAATGCACATCGATACTGCCCTCTTCGCCGCCGATCCATGCCTCGGATCCGGATCGTTGTGACGACGCGTCCTGAGAATTGCGCGCTGCGTGCGGTTCGTCAAGGCCCCCCTGCCCCAAACCGAGTGCCGCGAACGTCACGTGCGGTCTGTCTTGCAGCCCGTCACCAGGGCGGCCGGAGGCACAACGAAGATCACCATACTCGCCGCGACCGACAGTGCAAGGCAGCCGCTTCAGGCACCCCCTCGAACGCCGAAGAGCGACCACCCAGTTGGGTGATCGCTCTTCGGTGCGTCAGCGTTACAGCCCCTTCGGGAGCGGCTGCAAAAGCTCGCGAGCGGTCCGCGGGGACCGCGAGGTGTTACTTGACCTCGACGGAGGCGCCGGCGCCCTTGAGGGACTCGGCGGCCTTCTCGGCGGCGTCCTTGGCGACCTTCTCGAGGACCGGCTTCGGAGCGCCGTCCACGAGGTCCTTGGCCTCCTTCAGACCCAGGGAGGTCAGCTCACGCACGACCTTGATGACCTGGATCTTCTTCTCGCCGGCACCCGTGAGGATGACGTCGAACTCGTCCTGCTCGGCCTCGGCCTCGGCCGGGGCACCGGCGGCGGCGGGACCGGCGACGGCGACGGCCGCAGCGGCGGTGACGTCGAACTTCTCCTCGAAGGCCTTCACGAACTCGGAGAGCTCGATGAGGGTGAGGTTCTCGAACTGCGCGAGCAGCTCTTCCTGGGACAGCTTCGCCATGATGGCGTCCTTCCACTAATTCGGCAGGTGCCGGATGTACTGGTGAGGCGGGCGTACGTTCGGCCCGCTACGACCGTCGCCTCAGGCGGCGGTCAATGTGCGAGCCGAATTACTCGGCACCGCCCTGCTCGTCCAGCTTGACCCGAAGAGCCTCCGCAGTGCGGACGAACTTCGAGGGGAGCGCCTGGAAGAGGGAGGCAGCCTGGGACTGCTTGCCCTTGAAGGCACCCGCCAGCTTGGAGAGCAGAACCTCGCGGGACTCGAGGTCCGCAAGCTTCTTGATCTCGTCGGCGGACAGCGCCTTGCCGTCAAGGACACCGCCCTTGATGACGAGGTTCGGGTTGTCCTTGGCGAAGTCACGAAGACCCTTCGCCGACACCACCGGGTCACCGGTGATGAAGGCGACCGCCGTCGGACCGTTGAACAGGTCGTCGAGCGTAGAGATCCCGGCCTCGTTGGCCGCAATCTTGGTCAGCGTGTTCTTCACCACGGCGTACTGGGCGTCTTCACCGAGCGAACGACGCAGCGTCTTGAGCTGCGCCACAGTGAGACCCCGGTACTCGGTCAGCACGGCGGCGTTCGAGCTGCGGAACTGGTCCGCGAGCTCGGCTACCGCGGCAGCCTTGTCGGGCCTTGCCATAAGCGTGGCCTCCTTCCGGGTGATGAGGACCGCTCAGAAGGGGCTGGGGAAAACGAAACGCCCCGGCGCAGGCGCACGGGGCGTGACTCGACCGGGCATCACATAAGATTTCCGGGAGTTCATCCACAGTCACCTGCGCGGGTCGTCCGCAATTCAGCGGATCCTTCGGCCACCGCACTCTCTGACGAGCGCACGGCAGCGACCAGCGGTCTTTGGCTTCCTCGGAAGAGTACGCGAACGAATCGCTGTCAAGCAAATCCGCTCCGGAGGGCCCTCTCCGGAGCGGGGGCCCACGGCTGCGATCAGCCGTTCTGGGCGCCCTTCATCATCTGCGCCAGGTCCATGGTGTCGCTTGCGGCCGGGGCCTTCACCGTCACCGGCTTGTTGTAGTCGAGGAAGGTGAAGGTCATGTCGAGCGGGCCCTTGTCGGCGGCGGCCTTCATGCGGAACTGCTTGGTGTGGTCGTTCCCGTCGATCCACATGTCCATCGTGAGCTTCTCGACGCCCATCTTCGTGTACTGGTCGAGGCTCTTCTCGCGCTTCTCCCGAGTGGCCTTGTCCTCGCCCTTGAGGGAGGCGCGGATGTCGTCGACGCCGACCGTCCCCGTGTAGTGCGTGGTCTTCACGCCCTCGACGGTCTCGGTGCCGACCTTCTTCACGTCCTTGGCACCGGTCAGGAAGGTCGACTCCTGGGCCGGGTTCTGGTCGGCCTGTCCGGCACCGGCACCCAGGGACTTGCCGCCCAGGCCGCTCTTCTCCAGGGCGCCCAGGTCGAACTTGATCCAGTGCTTGCCGTCCATCTCCTTGGCGGCCGACGGGCCCCCACCGATGTACATGGCCTTGTCGACGAGCCGGATCTCGGCCGTACCGTCCGCGCCCTGGTCGAGCGCCGTCATCTTCATGCTCATGGCGACGGTGGGCTTCATCCGCATCGACGCCTCGGCCTTGACGCGGCCCTGCTCCGGGACCGTGCCGACCAGCCGGTAGTGCAGGGAGGTGATGTCCTTCGAGTTCTTCGCGGCCTTCGCCACGGCCGCGGCGGGCTCCATCCGCGGTGACTCGTCCTTCGCGGCGCCCTTGGCCTTCGTGTCGCCGTCCGAGGACGACGTACAGGCAGCGGTGCCCCCGGCGAGGAGCAGGGCGGCGAGCGTCGCGCCCGTCGCCCTGCGCATCGTGGTGTCGCGTACAGAGAACATCATGATTCCCCCCAAGGAACTGATGAGCGATTCACAGACTTGCCGTGAGCGTAACTCAGAGGGATTCATACGGTCTTGTGAGTTCCTTCAGCCCCAAGGGCCTCAGGAAGTGGCGCCCTGCGACTTCATCAGGTCCTTGAAGTCCGCGGTGTCGCCGGCGGGGGGCTCCTGGGCGGAGACCTTCACTCCGTAGTCGCTGTAGTACGCGGTGGAGGACATGGTGCCGCTCGTCAGCTCGCCCTTCTCGACCTTCTTGACCAGCAGGTCGTCGCCGTTGACCCAGATGTCGACCGTCTCCGTGGTGACGCCGGCCTGGGTGAGCTGCTTCTTCAGGTCTGCTATCTGGCTCTCGGTGAGGTTGGAGTTCTTGGTGGCGAGGTCCGCCACGTTCACCGTGCCCGAGTAGTGCGTGGTGTTCTCGCCGCGCACCTTCTCCTCGCCGACCTTCTTCACGTCACCGGAGGCGAGCAGGAGCTTCACCGACTGGTTCGGCGTGGTGTTCTGCATCTGGTCCTTCAGATACGCGCCCGAGCCGCCGGCCATCTTGGCCAGGTCGTCGTACCCGTACCGGATCCAGTGCTTGCCGCCTGCCTGCGCGGCGAACTTGTCGCCCATCTTCGCGTAGTAGGCATCCGGCAGATAGCGGGCCTCCATGCTGGTGCTGCCCGTCTGACGCATCGTCTCGGCCATCTGGCCGCCGGTGTACGTGATCGTCAGGTTGCCCCTGAGGCCGTCGGCCCAGCCGAGGGCGCCGTCCGCCGTCATGGACATCAGCGAGCCCATGGTCGTCGTGGACTCGACCTTGGCGGAGTCCGCCTTGTCGGTGGACTTCTCCGCCGAACGCAGGGCCGCTATGGGGCTGACATGGGTCGTGCCCTTGTGCCCCGCCTTGTCGTCCTTCCCCGAACTGCCGGAACTACCGGCGGAGTCCGAGGAGTTGCAGGCGGCCACCCCGCCCAGCGCGGTCACCGCCGCGACAGCAAGGCCCACACGGCGCACGATTGTGCTCTTCATACGTCCCCACCCCTATGCGAATCCTGTGATCTGCACGCTAACCCAGGCCACTGACACTCGTACCCGGAAAACCGATCCAGGAATGGGGACGGGCCCCGCACCTCGAAAGGTTGCGGGGCCCGTGTCACGAACGCGTATGCGACGCGGTCGCCGGTGAGCGGGAGGCTCAGACGGCGGCCGGGTCCTCCTCGACGAGGAGGTTGCGGGTGCGGTTCGAGTCGACCGGAATGCCGGGGCCGATCGTCGTGCTGATCGCGGCCTTCTTGATGTAGCGACCCTTGGCGGCCGACGGCTTCAGACGAAGGATCTCGTCGAGCGCGGCGCCGTAGTTCTCCACCAGCTGGGTGTCGTCGAAGGACACCTTGCCGATGATGAAGTGCAGGTTCGAGTGCTTGTCGACGCGGAACTCGATCTTGCCGCCCTTGATCTCGGTCACGGCCTTGGCCACGTCCGGGGTCACGGTGCCGGTCTTCGGGTTCGGCATCAGACCACGCGGGCCGAGGACACGGCCCAGGCGGCCGACCTTGCCCATGAGGTCCGGGGTGGCGACGACGGCGTCGAAGTCCAGACGGCCCTTCGCCACCTCGTCGATCAGCTCGTCGGAGCCGACGATGTCGGCGCCCGCGGCAGTCGCGGCCTCGGCACGGTCACCGGTCGCGAAGACCAGGACCCGGGCGGTCTTACCGGTGCCGTGCGGGAGGTTCACGGTGCCACGGACCATCTGGTCGGCCTTGCGCGGGTCGACACCCAGGCGGAAGGCGACCTCGACGGTGCCGTCGAACTTCGAGGTGGAGGTCTCCTTGGCGAGACGGACGGCCTCGAGCGGGGCGTAGAGCTTGTCCCGGTCGACCTTGGCGTCCGCAGCGCGGAGAGACTTGCTGCGCTTGCTCACTGCTGCTCCTGTGTGTTCTGAGGAGTCGTGGTTCGGACCGAGCAGGCCCTTCCACGGTTCGTACGTACGGGGGTGGAGGTCAGCCCTCGACCGTGATGCCCATGGAACGGGCGGTGCCGGCGATGATCTTCGACGCGGCGTCAAGGTCGTTGGCGTTCAGGTCGGGCATCTTGGTCGTGGCGATCTCACGGACCTGCGCCTGGGTGATCTTGGCGACCTTGGTCTTGTGCGGCTCGCCGGAGCCCTTCTCCACGCCCGCGGCCTTGAGGATCATCTTCGCGGCCGGCGGAGTCTTCGTGATGAAGGTGAAGGAGCGGTCTTCGTAGACCGTGATCTCCACCGGGATGACCCAACCGCGCTGCGACTCGGTCGCGGCGTTGTAGGCCTTGCAGAACTCCATGATGTTGACGCCGTGCTGACCAAGCGCCGGGCCGACCGGCGGAGCCGGGTTGGCCGCGCCGGCCTGGATCTGGAGCTTGATGAGCCCCGTGACCTTCTTCTTCTTGGGAGGCATTCCGGGTCCTCTTTCGTTTTCGCCTACCTACGTCCGAGTCGCCCCGGACGGTCGCCCTCAACCGAACCAATGATCCGGATGGAGGCATACCGCACAACGATAACGGGTATCCATGCGCGGCCAAAAACCGAGCAGGTCAGACAGGCTGCGAGAGCCCGTCTGACCTGTTCGGAAGACGTACGTCCAGAAGGTGCTAGTTCTTCTGGATCTGGTCGAACGACAGCTCGACCGGAGTCTCGCGGCCGAAGATCTCGACGAGGCCCTTGACCTTCTTCGAGTCGGCGTTGATCTCGTTGATGGTCGCCTGCAGCGTCGCGAACGGGCCGTCGGTGACGGTGACCGAGTCGCCGACCTCGAAGTCCAGCACCTGGACCTCGACCTTGCGCTGCGGAACGGGCTTGCCCTCGGCCTCGGCGGCCTCACGGGCGGCCTTCTCCTCGGCCTCCGGGGCGAGCATCTTGACGATCTCGTCCAGGGTCAGCGGGTACGGGTCGTAGGCGTTGCCCACGAAGCCGGTGACGCCGGGGGTGTTGCGGACGACGCCCCAGGACTCGTTCGTCAGGTCCATGCGGACCAGGACGTAGCCCGGGAGCTTGTTCTGCTTGATCGTCTTGCGCTCGCCGTTCTTGATCTGCGCGACCTCTTCCTGCGGCACCTCGGCCTGGAAGATGAAGTCCTCGACGTTCAGCGAGACGGCGCGCTGCTCGAGGTTGGTCTTCACGCGGTTCTCGTAACCGGCGTACGTGTGGATGACGTACCACTCGCCGGGGAGGGTGCGGAGTTCCTCGCGCAGGGCGGTGACGGGGTCGACGGGCTCGGCCTCTTCTTCGGGCTCGGCCTCTTCCGCGTCCTCCTCGGAGACGGCCTCGTCCTCGTCGGACTCGGTGTCTTCGTCGGACTCGGCGTCCTCTTCGGACTCGTCCTCGACGTGCACGGCCGCCTCTTCGGCGGGCTCGCCCGCGGCGGCGTCGGCAGCCTCGACCTCGTCCGGGTCCTCGGTGTCCGCGCCCTCGACGATGTCGAGCTCGTCCTCAACGGACTCGACCGACTCGATGGCGTCGTTCAGGTTCGGGTCAGACACGGTGGCTGCTTCTTCCTGGATCATGGGGGTGGAACATGCGAAAAGGGGCGCCGGTGTCGGCGCCCTTCGCACTCGGCTCAGCCGAAGACGTACTTGGCGGCGTGGTTGAGCCCATAGTCAATCACGGTCACGAGGCCGATCATGATGATGACGAACACAATCACCACAGTGGTGTACGTCGTCAACTGATTGCGAGTCGGCCAGACGACCTTGCGGAGCTCCGCGACGATCTGGCGGTAGAAGGTGGCGAGGCGCTTCAGCGGGCCCTTCTTGGCACGCTTGCCGCCCTTGCGGGCCTTCTTCTTGGACTCGGGCGCCTCGGCATCAGGCATGTCGATGGAGCCCACGGCGTCCGTCACTCGTCCTCACCTGATTCCGGGTCGTGGCCGTGCCGCGCCCGGTTGAGCCGCACGGCGGTGCATTGCAGTACGTACATGCGCACACATCCTGGCGAAAGGTGTGTGTAGCAGGGCCGGAGGGACTTGAACCCCCAACCGCTGGTTTTGGAGACCAGTGCTCTACCAATTGAGCTACGACCCTTTGGTTCCCCCAACGTACCGCATCCGCCCGGGTGCTCGGTGTGCACCGGGTGAGTGCGGCCGGTGAAGGCCAACGAGGTGAGAGTGTACGTGCTCCTGAGCCGGTCGTCGAACAGAAAGTGTCCGTACGGGCTTTGGCGACGGAAGATCGCCCAGCCGGGGGCCCGGATCCGGACGCTTGTTCAGTCCCTGTTCAGTCTGTGAAACCCGTGTGCCGGGGGCATTTCCGGTCTGAAACGATGGGCCCATGAGCGCTGCAACCCCTCCCACCGAGCGCCGGGTCTCCGCGCGCATCGGCGCGATCTCCGAGTCCGCCACCCTCGCCGTGGACGCCAAGGCCAAGGCCCTGAAGGCCGCCGGGCGCCCGGTGATCGGCTTCGGCGCCGGCGAGCCCGACTTCCCGACCCCCGGCTACATCGTCGAGGCGGCCGTCGAGGCCTGCAAGAACCCGAAGTACCACCGCTACACCCCCGCCGGCGGCCTGCCCGAACTGAAGAAGGCCATCGCCGAGAAGACGCTGCGGGACTCCGGCTACGCGGTCGACCCCGCGCAGGTCCTCGTCACCAACGGCGGCAAGCAGGCCATCTACGAGGCCTTCGCCGCCATCCTCGACCCGGGCGACGAGGTCATCGTCCCGGCGCCGTACTGGACGACGTACCCGGAGTCGATCCGTCTCGCCGGCGGTGTCCCGGTCGAGGTCGTCGCGGACGAGACCACCGGCTACCGCGTCTCGGTCGAGCAGCTGGAGGCGGCGCGCACCGAGAACACCAAGGTGCTGCTCTTCGTCTCCCCGTCCAACCCGACGGGCGCGGTCTACACCCGCGAGCAGGTCGAGGAGATCGGCCGCTGGGCCGCCGAGAAGGGCCTGTGGGTCCTGACCGACGAGATCTACGAGCACCTGGTCTACGGCGACGCCGAGTTCCACTCGCTGCCGGTGGTCGTGCCCGAGCTGGCCGACAAGTGCATCGTGGTCAACGGGGTGGCGAAGACGTACGCCATGACCGGCTGGCGTGTGGGCTGGGTCATCGGCCCGAAGGACGTCGTCAAGGCCGCGACGAACCTCCAGTCGCACGCCACGTCCAACGTGTCGAACGTGGCCCAGGTCGCCGCGCTCGCCGCCGTCTCCGGCGACCTGACGGCCGTCGCCGAGATGCGCGTGGCCTTCGACCGCCGCCGCCGGACCATCGTGCGGATGCTCAACGAGATCGACGGCGTCCTGTGCCCCGAGCCGGAGGGCGCCTTCTACGCGTACCCCTCGGTGAAGGCCCTCCTCGGCAAGGAGATCCGCGGCAGGCGCCCGCAGGACTCCGTCGAGCTGGCCGCGCTCATCCTGGAGGAGGCCGAGGTCGCGGTGGTCCCGGGCGAGGCCTTCGGCACGCCGGGGTATCTGCGGCTGTCGTACGCCCTGGGGGACGAGGACCTCGTCGAGGGTGTCTCCCGGATCCAGAAGCTGCTGGCCGAGGCACGGGACTGACGTTCCCCACGCGCGCGTGGCGGGGCTGGGCGACTACTCACGTGAGGAGTCGCCCAGCCCCGCTTTTTCGTTCGGGCAAGCCCACGATCAGGGAAAGCGCTACCCGGACGACATTCACGTACGGCAGGATCACGGAATGGAGCACGTACGTGATGTCTCTGAGCTGCCCAAGGCTCATCTGCACCTGCACTTCACCGGTTCGATGCGGCACACCACCCTGCTGGAACTGGCCGACAAGCACGGGATCCATCTGCCCGACGCACTGACCAGCGGAGAACCGCCGAAGCTGCGGGCCACGGACGAGCGCGGCTGGTTCCGGTTCCAGCGGTTGTACGACGCCGCGCGGTCGTGCCTCAGAGACCCCGAGGACATTCGGCGCCTGGTGCGCGAGGCCGCCGAGGAGGACCTCAAGGACGGCTCGGGGTGGCTGGAGATCCAGGTCGACCCGACGTCGTACGCGCCCCGCCTGGGCGGTCTGATCCCGGCTCTGGAGATCATCCTGGACGCGGTGGACACGACCTCGCGCGAGACCGGGCTCGGGATGCGGGTCCTGGTGGCCGCGAACCGGATGAAGCATCCGCTGGACGCGCGCACGCTGGCCCGGCTCGCCGTGCGGTACGCGGACCGGGGCATCGTCGGCTTCGGGCTCTCCAACGACGAGCGGCGGGGCATGGCGCGGGACTTCGACCGGGCCTTCGCGATCGCGCGCGAGGGCGGGTTGCTGGCGGCGCCGCACGGTGGCGAACTGACCGGGCCGGCCTCCGTGCGCGACTGCCTGGACGATCTGCATGCCTCGCGGATCGGGCACGGGGTGCGGGCTGCGGAGGATCCGCGGCTGTTGAAGCGGCTCGCGGAGCGGGGGGTCACGTGTGAGGTCTGTCCGGCTTCGAACGTCGCGCTGGGCGTGTACGAGAAGCCGGAGGACGTTCCGCTGCGGACGTTGTTCGAGGCCGGCGTCCCGATGGCCCTCGGCGCCGACGACCCCCTGCTCTTCGGCTCCCGTCTGGCCGCCCAGTACGACATCGCGCGCCGCCACCACGGCTTCTCGGACGCCGAACTGGCCGAGCTGGCACGGCAGTCGGTACGGGCGTCGGCGGCACCGGAGGATGTCCGGCGGAAGCTGCTGTCGGGGATCGAGGACTGGCTGGGCGGGGGCGCCTGACGCTGGCGTGGGCGCCTGTCGCTGGCGTGGGCGCCTGTCGCGGGGCGCCTGCTGTTCGGTGGGTGGGTCGGGGCCGTGCCGGTACGTTCTGCCCGTCGCCGCGTGGGCGTACTGCCCGGGGGCTGAATACGGCGAAACTTGGCGGGCGATCTGCTACGCGACGGGCAGGAACGTACCGGCACGGCCCCTTCCGCCGTAGGGCGACTGCGGGCCGTCCGTGGTAGCTGCCGGGTGGCTGGCGTAGCCGCTCTCCCTGCGGGCAATCGTGCCGCTGGGGCGGCACGGGTGGGCGCAGGCGGCGCCTCGATAGCGCCGAGTTGCGCGACCCACCCCCGCCCCGCACCCACGCCGGGTGACCATGCAAAGCAAGGGGCACCCGGGGTTTGCCCACCCACCCCGGGGCCGGCCGGGGAGCGAGGTCGGCGTGAGGGTCAGCTCAAGGGGTCGGTGGGGGAGATGCCGCGCAGGAGTGTGCGGGCCAGGGACGGGGCGAAGGTGTCCAGGGGTGGGGGCGTGCCCTTTTCCGAGGCGTCGTAGGCGAACGCGCGCTGCGCGCAGGCGCCGAGGAGCAGCGACGCGGCAGCGAAGGTGTCGGCGCCGGGGCTGATACGGCCGGCGGCCTGCTCAGCGCTGAGGTAGGCGTCGAGGGCACGGATCGGCATGTGAGGACCCATCCCCATCTGCCGCATGGCCTCGTCGTTGCGCCGCTTGAGCTGCGTCTCGGCGTACAAGGAGGCGGCGATCGGAAAACTCTGCTCATAGAAGAGGGCGGCCTGGCGGGCGACCTCCGTGAGGTTCTCCTCGACGCTGTGCTCCCCCGGCTCGGCCGTGAGCCTGCTCAGTAGCGGCCCCAGGCTGGGCAGCCGCTCCTTGAGGACGCTGACGAACAGCTCCTCCTTGCTGGTGAAGTACTTGTAGAGCGCGGCTTCGGAGCACCCCGCCGCCTTGGCGATCTCCTTGGTGGTGGCGCGGGCCAGCCCGACGGTGAGCATGAGCGTGTGTGCCGCGTCGAGGATGCGGCTCCGGGCCGGTTTCTGCTGCATGAGGCTCAAGGATTCCATGGCCTCACCATTCGGGCTTGACGGGTGGGTGAGTACTTACTCACTCTAGAGGTAAGCAGGGTGAGTGAATACTCACCCACCGAGGGGAGCAGCCATGAAACTCACCGTTCTCGGTGCCACCGGAGGCATCGGCCAGGAGATCGTCCGGCAGGCTCTGAAGTCGGGCCACCAGGTCACGGCCGTCGTACGGGATCCGGCGCGGCTGACCGTCACGGGCGCGGGCCTGGAGGTGTTCCGCTCGGACCTCCGGGACCCGGAGGCGCTGCGCCCCGCCGTCGCGGGCCGGGACGCGGTCCTCTCCGGGCTCGGCGCGCGCAGCCGCAAGGAAGCCGGGGTCGCCGCCCGGCTGACGCGCACGGTGCTGGGTGCCATGGAGGCGGCGGGAGCGCGGCGGCTGCTGGTGGTGAGCGCGGCCCCGGTCGGCCCCGACCCGGAGGGCTCGGCGTTCGTCGACCGGGCCGCACGGGGCCTGATCTCGGTGATCCTCAAGGACGTCTACGCGGACCTGGCCGAGATGGAGGGCGAACTGGCCCGCAGCGCGACGGACTGGACGGCCGTGCGCCCGCCCCGGCTGCTGAACAAGCCTCTGACCGGCTCGTACCGGACGGCCGTCGGCACCTCCCCGCTCAAGGCCCGGACCGTCGGGCGCGCCGACGTGGCACACGCGATGCTGGCGATGATCGACGACCCGGCGACGGTGAAGCAGGCAGTGGGCGTGGCCTACTGACGTACTTCAGTACAGAAGGACGTGCTTCAGTACAGAAGAGGGCGGCTAGAGCTGGACCCCGACCGTCACCGGCTCGTTGACCAGCGTGACTCCGAAGGCCTCGCGCACTCCGGCGACGACCTCGCGGGCCAGGGCCAGCAGGTCCTCGGTGGTGGCCTCGCCCCGGTTGGTGAGGGCCAGCGTGTGCTTGGTGGAGATCCGGGCGGGCCCCGTGCCGTAGCCCTTGGTGAAGCCGGACTTGTCGATCAGCCAGGCCGCGGAGGTCTTGGTGTGGCTGTCGCCCGCCGGGTACGCCGGAGGCATGGTCTCGGCGCCGAGCCGCTCCCGCACGCGCGCGTGGAACGCCGCGAACTCCTCGTCCGTGAGGATCGGGTTGGTGAAGAACGACCCAGCCGACCAGGTGTCGTGGTCCTCCGGGTCGAGCACCATGCCCTTGCCGGAGCGCAGCTTCAGGACGGTCTCGCGGGCGGCGGCGAGGGGCACGCGGTCGCCGGGTCCCACACCCAGGACGCGGGCGGTCTCGGCGTACTTGATCGGCGCGCTCAGCCCGGCGGCGTCCTCCAGCTCGAAGCGGACGCGCAGGACGACATAGCGCTCGGGGTCGGCCTTGAAGCGGCTGTGGCGGTACGAGAAGGCGCAGTCGGCGTTCGCCAGCGTGACAGTCTCGTGCGCCTTGCGGTCGTACGCGATCACTTCGGTGATCGTCGACGACACTTCCTGGCCGTACGCGCCCACGTTCTGGATCGGGGTCGCGCCCGCGGAGCCGGGGATCCCGGCGAGGCACTCGATGCCCGCGAGCCCGGCCTCGACGGTGCGCGCGACCGCGTCGGTCCACACCTCACCGGCGGCCAGCTCCAGCTTCGTGCCGTCGAGCGCGAAGCCCCGCGTGGCGATGCGCAGGGCGGTTCCGGCGAAGCCCTTGTCGGCGATGACCAGGTTGGATCCGCCGCCGATGACCAGCAGCGGTGTACCCGCGGCGTCGGCCTCGCGGACGGCGGCGATCACCTCGGCGTCGGTCGTCGCGGTGATCAGACGGGCGGCGGGCCCGCCGAGCCGGAAGGTGGTCAGCGGGGCGAGCGGGGCATCGTGGAGTTCCTGCACGGGCTCAAGAGTACGAGACGGCCGGGCGGGCCTTTGCCGGTTGGTTGCGGCTCGGGACACGCGTACGGCCCCGCCGGTGGGGCGGGGCCGTACATACGCCGTGTCGTTCAAGTCAGGTCAGGCCAGGTGCCGGAACGCCTCGGTCCAGTCGAGCGGAAGATCGTCGCTCTTCGCCGTCCAGGTGGCGAACTTCGCGTCGCTCATCTCAGCGGCCAGGCCCCGGGACGTGGGTGCGTGGGTGCCGGAGCGGGCGAAGGCCTTGAGCGCGGCCGGCGACTCCCAGGCGGACAGCGTCCAGAAGGTCCGCCGCAGCGGCTGCGCCTTCAGGGAGGCCCCGTACGCGCCGGGCGCCCTGCTCACCTGCCGCCACACCCCCGGCGTCCTGGCGAAGAACTTCAGTGCCCCCCAGAGCGTGCGGGTCTCGAAGCGGGAGGCGAAGACATGGACCTCGACGCCCTGCGGCGGCGTGTTCGGCACGGTCCAGGGGAGGGTGGGCATGGTCGGGCTCCTTTGGCGAGTAAAGCGGCGGCGCTCGAAGTATGAGGGGCGATCAGGTTCAGCGGCCGACAATTTCGAGCTCGGGCACCGGGGTGGAGACGGCGGGCGCCGGAGTGGAGACGGCGACCTCCTGTTCCTGCTCCAGCTCGTCTGCCGCGCGCCGCCTCGCCGGGATGACCAGGGCGGCGATCCCTGCCAGGGCCACCACCGCGGAGCCCACCACGAGCGCGGGCTGCAGCCCGTCGACGAAGCTCTGCGCGGACTCGTAGCCGCCCTGTGCGGAGAAGATCGACCCCATCACCGCGATGCCGAGCGCGCCGCCGACCTCGCGCAGTGCGTTGTTGGCGCCGGAGGCGATGCCCTGCTCCTGCGGCCGGACGCTGGACATGACCAGGTTGGCGGCCGGGGCGAAGTAGAGCGCCATGCCGATACCGCTGATGATCAGGCCGGGCAGTTGGATGGCGTACGACGCGTCGACGGTGACCACGGAGGCCATGTAACCGAGGCCGACCGCCTGGAAGAACAGGCCGGTGGCGACGACCGGGCGGCCACCGATCCGGTCGGAGAGGATGCCGGCGATCGGCGCGACGAGCATCGGCATGCCGGTCCAGGGCAGCATCCGCAGTCCCGCCTCGGTGGGCGAGTAGCCGAGGACGCCCTGCATGTACTGGCTGAGCAGGAAGATCGACCCGAACATCCCGAGGAACATCAGCAGGCTCGCCGCATTGATCCCGGAGAAGGCGCGGGAGCGGAACAGCCGCATCGGGAGCATCGGGTTCTTGGCGCGGACGCTGTAGAGGACGAACCCGACGAGCAGCGCGGCTCCGGCGAACAGGCCGGTGAGGACGAGAGGGCTGGTCCAGCCGTCGGCGGGCCCCCGGACGAGGCCGTAGACGATCCCGAAGAGGCCGCCGCTGGCGAGCAGGGTGCCGGGGACGTCGAGCGGGGCGCCCGTGCCGTGCGACTCGGCGAGGCGCAGTCGGGCCAGGGGCAGCAGGGCCAGGCCGAGCGGAACGTTCAGCCAGAAGATCCAGTGCCAGGACACGTGTTCGGTGAGGCTGCCGCCGATGAGGGGTCCTGAGGCGACCGCGAGGCCGTTCACGGCTCCCCATATCCCGTACGCCATCCCGCGCCGGGCGGCGGGAACCGCGGCCGTCAGCAGGGTCAGTGTCAGCGGCATCATGATCGCCGCGCCGACACCCTGCACCGCACGGGCGGCGATCAGCGAGTCGATGCCGGGTGCCATGGCCGCGGCGGCGGACGCGCCGGTGAAGACGGTGAGTCCGGCGAGGAAGAGCCGACGGCGGCCGAACCGGTCGCCGAGGGCCGCGCCGAACATCAGCAGTACGGCGAAGGTGAGCGTGTAGGCGCTCACGGTCCACTCCAGGTCGTCCAGCGCTCCCCCGAGGTCCTTGCGGATGGAGGGCAGAGCGGTGGTGACGACGAGGTTGTCGAGGGCCGCCATGAACCCGGCGACGCTGGTGATGACCAGAGCCCAGACGACTCCCCCGCGGCGCGGGGTCTGTTCGGCCTGTTGCTTCCCGTCGGCCTGTTCGGCCCGATCGGTCGGTGCGCTCTGCTCGGTCTGCTGTGACATCGCTCCCCCAAAGAGCTTGTGATGATGCTGGTTAGTTATTGATGACTAACTTTCGCGATCATGAAAAGGCGCCGACTTCCGCCTTCGTTGCCCTGCTTCCACCTGCACTTCTACTGCTTCTACGCCTCCAGCCGACCCTTGGTCCGGGCCGAAGGATAGAGCCCTTCCCAAACCCTGTGCTCGGGCGGAAAACCCATGGCCACCAGACAGTTGATGAGCATTCCGTACGCCAGGAAGGTCGTCGTCTCGTTCATGTCGGCCCCGAGCGGCAGATGGACGGTGTCCCACAGCCGCATCCAGGCGGCCCGCACCGTCTCACCCAGTTCGTGGTCCCCGGCCCCCTCGGCGGCCGCCACCGCGACGTACGTCTGCATCTGCATGAGGAGCCGCTCCGGCTCCTCGGCGATGACCTTGGTGTACGCGTTGGCCATGGAATGAAGGGCCTCCGGGCCCTCCAGCCCTTCACCGGCCTCCTCGAAGGTGCGCCGGGTGTCCTCGATGCAGCGTTCCGCCGCCGCGAGGAAGATCGCCTTCTTGCTCGGGAAGAGCCGGAAGAGATACGGCTGCGAGACGCCGACGCGCTTGGCGATCGCCTCGGTGGACGTCCCGTAGTAGCCGCCGCGGGCGAACTCACTCGTCGCCGCGCGGATGACGCTCTCGCGCCTCTCCTCTGCGCTCATCCTGACCATGCGACTAAGTTAGTACTCAATCACTAACTACGTCAAGAGGTGCAGCGGATGGCCTTCTGAGCGCATGCGTAAGGGGCGCCCGCCATTGCGAGCGCCCCTTACCCGGCCGTCATCAGGCCAGTCGTACGACCGCTCGCGACATGCCCAGGACCTTCTGGCCCGCGCTCATGGCAACGAGGTCGACGCGCACGGTGTCGTCGTCGAGCTTGGCGGCGACCTTGGCGCTGACCTCGATGGTCGCGCCCTGGTCGTCGTTCGGGACCACGACGGGCTTGGTGAAGCGGACGCCGTACTCGACGACGGCGCCCGGGTCGCCGGCCCAGTCGGTGACGACCCGGATCGCCTCGGCCATGGTGAACATGCCGTGCGCGATGACGTCGGGAAGGCCGACCTCGACCGCGAACTTCTCGTTCCAGTGGATCGGGTTGAAGTCCCCGGAGGCGCCCGCGTACTGGACGAGCGTGGCGCGGGTCACGGGGAAGGTCTGGGCGGGCAGCTCGGTGCCGACCTCGACGTCCGCATAAGAGATCTTCGCCACCATGTCAGCCCTCCTCCGCCGCACGCGCCACGAGCTTGGTGACGGCCGTCACCACGTGCTCACCGGCCTCGTCGTGGACCTCGCCCCGGATGTCCAGGATGTCGTTGCCCGCCAGGGACTTGATCGTCTCGATGGTCGAGGTCACCGTGAGACGGTCGCCCGCGCGCACCGGCCGGCTGTAGGCGAACTTCTGGTCGCCGTGCACCACCCGGCTGTAGTCGAGGCCCAGTTGGGGGTCCTGGACGACCTGACCGGCCGCCTTGAACGTGATGGCGAACACAAACGTCGGCGGGGCGATCACATCGGCGTATCCGAGCGCCTTGGCGGCCTCCGGATCCGTGTACGCCGGGTTGGTGTCCCCCACGGCCTCGGCGAACTCGCGGATCTTCTCCCGGCCGACCTCGTAGGGGTCGGTGGGCGGGTAGGAACGCCCTACGAAGGACTGATCGAGCGCCATGGCTCGGCACCTCCTGGTTGTCTTCGCTGATGTCCCGGATCGCGCCGGGCCGCCGGATGCTCCGGCCGGGCATCGCGACCCGGCGCGGGACATGGCACGGAACATGACAGGGGCTCCAACGACGCGAGGCCGCCCCCACTAGGGGGACGGCCTCGTGTACGAGCCTGAATTATCGCGTTTCGCGGTGCGCGGTGTGCGCGTTGCAACGCGGGCAGTGCTTCTTCATCTCCAGTCGGTCCGGGTCGTTACGCCGGTTCTTCTTGGTGATGTAGTTCCGCTCCTTGCACTCCACGCAGGCCAGCGTGATCTTCGGGCGGACGTCGGTGGCAGCCACAGGAGTGCTCCTTGACGAACGGATGGGACAGGTTTAACGCATAAAAGAGTAGCCGATCGAAGGACCGACCCCACAATCGGCTACTGTCAGTAGCGGTGACCGGACTTGAACCGGTGACACAGCGATTATGAGCCGCTTGCTCTACCGACTGAGCTACACCGCTTTGATGGGATCAGGTCCCGCCTTGCGACGGGAACCTCACCCACCAGAGCCCCAATACGGAATCGAACCGTAGACCTTCTCCTTACCATGGAGACGCTCTACCGACTGAGCTATTGGGGCGAGCGATGAAGACATTACACGCTCGGCCGCCGATCGCCCAAATCCGTTTCGCGCCACCCGCCCCGACCTGTTCCCCGCCGTTACCCGAGCGTTCCAACGGCCCCTCGCGCCCCAGGAATCACAGCTGTCAGCGCCCAGGCGTCCCGGCTGCCGCGGCGGCTCCTCAACGGCCCCTCAGCGGTGCCTGACGGGCGCCGGCTCTGCGTCCGCGCGTTCCACGGCCGCCCGTCCTCGTCGGTACGACCGCCACCTGACCTCGCCGGTACGACTATTGCGCTCCTCCCCGACGCGAACGGATCACCGTCCTAGGCTCGACCCACGCTGCGTGATCTTGTGCCCCCGCTGTCCCGCTGTCCCGCTGTTCACCCTGCTCCGCCGACCCGCCGTTCCGCTCCCCGCACGCTCCGCAGCCGCCCTGCCAGCAGCCGCCCCCGAGCCCCAGGAGCGCGATGCCCGACAGTCAGCCGCAGCCGTCCCACTCCTCGTCGGGACAGACCGATACGGCCACCCTCCTGCTCTGCGGGGCGCGACTCACCGACGGCCGGACCGTGGACGTACGGCTGGGCGGCGGGCGCATCGAGGCGGTCGGCACCGCCGGCAGCCTGGCGACGCCCGGAGCCGGCGGTCCGGGCGCGCCCGGTACGCGCGTGGACCTCAGCGGCTATCTGCTCCTGCCGGCCCCCGCCGAGCCGCACGCCCACAGCGACACGGCCCTCTCGGCCGACGGCGACGGGCCCCTCTCGTACGACACCCAGGAGGTCCAGCGCCGGGCCACCGAGGCCGCGCTGCTGCAACTCGGCCACGGGGCGACCGCGTTGCGCTCCCACGTGCACGTGGGCGACGTACAGGGACTCGACGCGCTCGCGGCGGTGCTCCAGGTGCGGCGGTCGCTGCGCGGTCTCGCCGAGCTGACGACGGTGGCGATGCCCCGGGTCCTGACGGGGGTCGCCGGGGCGGACGGGCTCGCGATGCTCCGGGACGCGCTGAAAATGGGCGCCTCCGTAGTGGGTGGTTGCCCGGACGCCGACCCCGACCCGACGGGGTACACGGAGACCGTCCTCGAACTCGCCTCCGAGCACGGCTGCGCGGTCGATCTGCACACGGACGGTGACGACCCCGCCCGGCTCGGGCGGCTCGCGGCGATGGCGGGAGGTCTGCGCCCCGGGGTGACGCTCGGGCCGTGCGGCGGTCTCGCCCGGCTGCCCGCCGAGGTCGCCACACGGGCGGCGGATCAACTCGCCGCGGCCGGGGTGAGTGTGGTCTGCCTGCCGCAGGGCGGGTGCGGGGGCGTCGACCGGCTCGGGACGGCTCCGGTACGGCTGCTGCGGGCAGCCGGGGTCCGGGTCGCGGCGGGCAGCGGCGCCCTGCGCGACGTGGCGAACCCGGTGGGGCGCGGGGATCCGCTGGAGGCGGCGTACCTGCTGGCCTCGCGCTACGGGCTGCGGCCCGAGGACGCGTACGACACGGTGAGTTCCGCCGCGCGGGCCGCTCTCGGGCTGCCCGAGGTGCGGGTGGAGGCGGGGTTCCCGGCCGAGTTGCTCGCCGTCCGCGGGGACCGGCTCGCCGGGGCGCTGTCGCTTGCGTACAGCCGGATCGTCGTCCACCAGGGGCGCGTTGTGGCACGGACGAGCGCGGTGCGGGAGTACTGCAACTCGACGGCCGGGTCAGCGCTTGATCTGCCGCGGCAGGGTCGCGTGGAGTCGTCGTAGGCGGCAGGAGGCGGGCGGCGATCGCCAGGGTGCAGCGGCGAGCGGCTACGCGCGTGGGGCGTTTTTGCCGTCCACGCGCGCGTGGACCGTTTCTTGCGGTCCACGCGCGCGTGCCCGGCGTGTTCGAGTGCGTGCCGCTGTGCCCGGTGGCTCAGAGGCCGCCGCCTCCGAGGACGCTGCCGAGGGGGCTGGACCCTCCGAACTTGCCTGCGGGGATCTCGGTGGCGCCGGACGGGGCGCTGACGTCGCCTGCCTTGTCGAACTTCAGGACCAGCGGCAGCTTGGCGGCCTTCGGGTCGTCCGCGAGGACGGCGAGGTCGACCTTCACCTGGGTCAGGGCGCCGTTCTTCAGTGTGAAGTCGACGGCGACCTTCTTGTTCGGGGCGCCCTTCAGGTCCTTGCCCGTGGGGAGTTCGGCGCCGGACGGGAGGTCGCCCTCCAGCGGCCGGAGCTTGTCGAAGACGCCGGTGAGCAGGTCGCGGAAGTTGGCCTTGGCGACGATGCGTTCGGTGCCGTCCTTGCCGCCCTTGTTACTGAAGGTGACCTCGTGGGTGACGACACCGCGGACGGCTTTGAGGATCTTCTGCTGGGTCCTGGCGTCGACCTCGTCCTTGGCGGGCACGTCCGCGGCCTTCTTGAGACCACCGTTCTCGATCTTGACCCAGTCCCCTTCGAGGACGGCCCTGAACTCCTTCTCGCTCTCCGGGAGGTCGTCGGCCGACGGCATCGGAGTACCCATCGCCTTGCCGAAGGCCTTCATGTCGGCGCGGTAGTACGTGTAGTCGCCGACGACCCGGTACTCGGCCAGGAGGCCGTCGGATCCCGCGATCCTGACGCTCGTCCCGACGAGGTCCTTCTCGCCCGAATCCGCCAGCGCCTTCTTGGACTTGACGGACACGTCGATGCGCAGCCCGGTGAGCATTTCGGCGAACGCCGGGGGCAGATCCGCGTCTGCGCCCTCCTCGCCCATCAGCGAGGTGAGGGCGTCGGGATCGGCGTCCAGGTTCAACGCGAAGGCGAGCGACTTCTGTTCACCGAGCTGCTCGACGGCATGGTCGACCTTCTGCCCCGCGGTGAGGTTCTCGACCGTGCCGCAGGCGGCCGCCGTGGCGAGCAGGACGGCGGCGCAGCCGGCCGTGGTGACGGTCTTGCGTATGGCGGTGATGATGGTCTCCTCAGGACGCCGCTGGGGACGCCTCGGGGCGCCGCGCAGATGGGGTACGTCGGCGCGCGGCAGCACCCCTCGCCCCCATGTGATCGTGTGATCATTCATGTGACGCATGAGTTGTCCACAGGGTTGTGCGGCGAACGGGTCCGGCCGGGCGTACGGTCGGAAACATGCGCATTGTCATCGCTGGAGGTCATGGTCAGATCGCGCTGCGGCTCGAGCGGCTGCTCGCCGCGCGCGGTGACGAGGTTGCGGGGATCATCCGCCGCGCCGAGCAGGGCGACGATCTGCGGGCGGCCGGCGCCGAGCCGGTCCTCTGCGATCTGGAGTCGGCCTCGGTGGAGGAGGTCGCCGCACATCTGCAGGGCGCGGACGCGGCCGTCTTCGCGGCGGGCGCGGGCCCGGGCAGCGGCACGGCCCGCAAGGACACGGTGGACCGCGGCGCGGCCGTCCTCTTCACGGAGGCGGCCGAGCGTGCGGGCGTACGGCGGTACGTGGTGGTGTCCTCGATGGGCGCGGACCCGGCGCACCCGGGCGACGGCGTCTTCGACGTCTATCTGCGCGCCAAGGGCGAGGCCGACGCCTACGTACGCGGTCGTACGGCGCTGGACTGGACGATTCTGCGCCCCGGCGGCCTGCTCGACGACGCCGGCACCGGTCTCGTACGCCTGGAGGCGTCCACCGGCCGCGGCACGATCCCCCGCGACGACGTCGCGGCGGTCCTCGCGGAGCTGGTGGACACCCCGGCGACGGCGGGGCTGACTCTGGAGCTGATCAGCGGCTCGGCGCCGGTCTCGGTGGCGGTCAAGTCGGTGGCGGGGAACTGAGCGGGGCCAGGCCACAGCGGTGGCGGCGCCGAGGAGGTTCGCGCCCGCGGGCCCGGCAGTTCGAGGCCGGGCATCCGCTCGTACGGCGGGGACGGTCCGGTCAGCCGTATGGACGTACGGCAGCCATGAAGGCCGGGGCGGCGGGCTCCCGTAGCCGGACCGTCAGAACAGTGGGAGCTGTCCGGGGCATTCGGGCACGACGTACCCGTCCAGGGCCGGCTGGGCAGCCCCGAGCTGCGCCTGCCGGCGCGACCCGGGGCACGAGACCAGCTCGCCGCTCCCTCGTGCCCCCGGCGGGTCGTGCCGCGCGAACCGTCCCGCGACGACGGCGATCTCACGGCGGCACTCGGGGCAGTTGCGGCGGCGCGAAGACATGGGATCAGTGTGCCCGGTGGGGTGGGGAACGTACCGGCTGGGCAGGGTCGTTCGACACCGGACCGCACCGATGCCGTACGCCACGGGAGTGGTCGTACGGCATCGGGCGGTCCGGCGCGTGGTGGGGTCAGGCGCGGTTCTGAGCCTGGCGGCGTCGGCGTACGACGAGGACGGTGGCCGCGCCCGTGGCCACCGCGGCGGCTGCCGCGCCCGCGAGCGGGAGGGCCGGGCCGGAGCCGGTGGAGGCCAGGTCGCCCCCGGTCGTCGTCGTGTTCGTGCCGCCGGTCGACGAGGAGCCGCCGGTGGAGCCGCCGGTCGAGGCCGAGCCCGTACCGCCGGTCGACGACGAGCCGCCCGTGGAACCGCCGTTGGACGAGGAGCCGCCCGTGTCGGAGCCTCCGGTGCCGGAACCGCCCGTGGTGGACCCACCGGTCGAGCCGCTGCCGGCCACGTCGAGGGTGATGGCGGCCTTGTCGTTCGTCTTGTCCGCGTCGAACGGCCTCGTCTCGTCGCTGAGCGCGATCGAGCCCTTGGCACCCGCCACCTTCTTGTCGATCTTCAGCTTGAAGGTGTACGCGGTCACCTCACCGTCGTTCACCCAGCGCTGGGCGGTGCCGCAGCTGTACGTCGTCCCGGTCACGGGCTTGTCGCTGCAGAATCCGTCCCCCTTCACGACCGACGTACCGGCGGGAGGCGTGACCGCGACGCGCAGCGGCGGCTTCTTCTCCGAGCGCAGCACCCAGGCGGGTCCGGCGTTGGTGAACTTCACCTGCATGGTGACGGTGTCACCGACGGCGCCCTTCAGGTGGGCGCCCGAGACCTGGAAGTCGGCCGTGTTGACGGAGGTGACCGGTACGTCGATGGCGTCACCGGCGACGTCGCTCCCGCCGCCTGACTGCTCGACCAGCTTCACCGCGGGCCCGGTTCCCTGGACGGGCTTCGTGGCGGCGTCGTCCAGCGGCGGGTCGTAACTCCAGAGGGTCATGCGGAGCTTGTCGTAGAGCGCGCGGTCCAGGACCTTGACCGCGAGCGGCTTCTCCGGCGCGTAGACGACTCCGGGCTCCACCGCCTGGTCGAACTCGCACACGATGTTCGACTTCTCCGTCATCTCGTCGTACGAAGGGATGTGGTGTGCCGCGCAGTTGGACGGCACCTCCGCGAAGTCGAGACCCCGGGTGACGGAGTAGACGACCCAGGCCTTGTCCGCGGCCTTCGTCCCCTTGTTCGTGACGGTGACCGGCACGTCGAAGCTGCTGCCCGGCTTCACTCCGTCGACCGGGGCGATGCTCCCCAGAAGCAGATCGGGCGCGGCCTCGTCGGCGACCGCGGCGGACGCCGCGCCGAGGGCGAGCAGGGCCCCGGCGCTCAGCGCGCCGATGGCGGTGCGGGAGGTACGACGACCGGACGGGGAGAAGGGCATGGAGGAAGTCCTCTGTGAACACCGGGGAAACTGACGGAATCCTGCAGGGGTTTACGGACGCAAGACTTCCGTTGGCGGCAAATGGTTGCACGGGCGTTCGACTTGAGGCGGTATGGAGGGTCTGGGCGCGATCGAGTGGGTGGATGGACGGTCTTCCGAAGCCGGAGGCGCAGAAGCCGGAGTCCGCTTGATCCGTCTGCCTGACTGACGTACGTCTCACCCTCGCATGTCGTCGGGTTGTCGGGTCGTCGGGTCGTCGGGTCTGAGCGAGGTCCCTGGTCGGTTCTCCGGTCATCCAGAACACGTCCCCATCCGGAACAGGTTCGCGATCCCGCTTTCACACCGGCCGGCGACCGTCCGAGCTTGACCCTGACGCGGCTGGAACCCGGACGATCGCGCCGTACAGCACACAGCGACGCTCATCGGAGGTATCCGTCATGCTGCGCGGCAAGGGCATCCACTACGACACCGGCACCTTCCCCAACAGCGACACCTCGCGCCCCGTCTTCGACCCCCGGGACGCCGCACGGGACATGCGGGTCGTCGCACAGGACCTGCACTGCACCGCGGTCCGCATCACCGGGGGCGACCCGGACCGGATCGAGACCACGGCGCGGTTCGCGGCGGAGGAGGGCCTGGAGGTCTGGTTCTCGCCGTTCCCCTGCGAGCTGACGGACACCGAGATGCTGCCGCTGTTCACCGACTGCGCCGAGCGGGCGGAACGGCTGCGTCGGGACGGCGCCGAGGTCACCCTCGTCACCGGTTGCGAACTGAGCCTGTTCGCCCGCGGCTACCTGCCCGGCCACTCCTTCAACGAGCGCATCCCCGTCCTGGCGGGCCCCGGCCGCGAAGCCGCGCTCCAGGGCATCCCGGACAAGGTCAACACCTTCCTGGCTGAAGTCGTCGACGCCGTACGGCCCCTCTTCGGCGGCCGGGTGAGCTACGCCTCCTGCCCGCTGGACGGCGTGGACTGGACCCCGTTCGACATCGTGGGCCTGGACGCCTTCCGGAGCCTGCGCAACGCCTCCACCTTCCGTGACGACCTGCGCAAGGAGTTCGCCCACGGCAAACGCGTCGCCGTCATGGAGACCGGCTGCTGCACCTACCGCGGTGCAGGAGACTACGGCGGCGCCGGCTGGTACATGGCCAAGGAGGCCGACGGCGTCACCCTCAAGCCCGACCTGGTGCGCGACGAGGGCGAACAGGTCCGCTACCTCGACGACCTCATGACCGTCTTCGAGGAGGAGGGCGTCGACTCCGTCTTCTGGTTCAGTTTCGCCGGCTTCGCCACACCACACCGCACCTCCGGACCCGACGAGGACATGGCCTCCTACGGCATCGTCAAGATCCTCGACGAGCAGAGCGGCTACCCCGAGGACACCCGCACCTACCCCGATACGCCCTGGGAACCGAAGGAGGCGTTCCACGCCCTCGCCCGCCGCTACAGGGCACTCAAGCGGTATGGAACTCGTTCCTCGCCT
Organism: Streptomyces sp. R21; assembly: GCF_041051975.1. Taxonomy (GTDB): domain Bacteria; phylum Actinomycetota; class Actinomycetes; order Streptomycetales; family Streptomycetaceae; genus Streptomyces. Next base: position 4,230,963 of record NZ_CP163435.1, read on the forward strand.
GATCCGGAATCCTGATCACTCCCGGGTTCCAGCCGGAATCGCGTGAGACAAGTCACCCACTTTCGATTCCCGTCCGGGGATCACTCCCCGGACACGCAGAAACCCCCTCTGATCTGCTTTTACACAGATCAGAGGGGGTTTCCCTCAGCGTGGCGGCGCCAGGGTTCGAACCTGGGTAGGCTGAGCCGGCAGATTTACAGTCTGCTCCCTTTGGCCGCTCGGGCACACCGCCGGGGTTGCTGCCCTTCGAACCGCTTTTCGGCGGTGCTCCGTGGCAACGACGTAAACGATACCCGATGCCCGGGGGTGCTTCGCCACCCGATTGATCTGCGCTCGGACGGGAGACGATGGCTAGGCTTATGAGGATGCGGCCCGGGACCGATGCCCGGCTCGACGGCCGCCCCTACGCACCCCGATACAAGGAGCCACAGGACATGGCCGACTCCAGTTTCGACATCGTCTCGAAGGTCGAGCGGCAGGAGGTCGACAACGCCCTCAACCAGGCCGCGAAGGAGATCTCCCAGCGCTACGACTTCAAGAACGTCGGCGCCTCCATCTCCTGGTCCGGCGAGAAGATCCTGATGGAGGCGAACTCCGAGGATCGAGTCAAGGCCATCCTCGACGTGTTCGAGACCAAGCTGGTCAAGCGGGGCATCTCGCTGAAGGCGCTGGACGCCGGCGAGCCGCAGCTCTCCGGCAAGGAGTACAAGATCTTCGCGTCGATCGAGGAGGGCATCTCCCAGGACAACGCGAAGAAGGTGGCAAAGATCATCCGCGACGAGGGCCCGAAGGGCGTCAAGGCTCAGGTGCAGGGCGACGAGCTGCGCGTCAGCTCGAAGAGCCGTGACGACCTCCAGGCCGTGCAGGCGCTGCTCAAGGGCAAGGACTTCGACTTCGCCCTGCAGTACGTGAACTACCGGTAGAACCATCCGCTACCGCTGCCGCTACCCCTGCCGCTGCTCGTACCGGTAGCGGTCGCAGTAGTGGTACCAGCCGGTGAAGCGGGTACGGAGAAGGGTGGGCACCCAGAGTGCCCACCCTTCTCGCCTGCTGGCTGCGGGCTCAGTTGTGCGCGTTCAGCGGCGCGAGTCGCCGAACAGGACGCGGTAGATGATCAGCAGCACGAGCGAGCCGCCGATCGCGGCTGCCCAGGTGGTGCCGTCGTAGAACTGCTTGCTGATCGGATGGTCCAGCCAACGGGCGGATATCCAGCCGCCGATGAAAGCGCCCGCGACGCCTATGAGGGTCGTCCCGATGAAGCCGCCCGGGTCACGGCCCGGCAGCAGGAACTTGGCGATGGCTCCGGCCAACAGCCCCAGAATGATCCAGCTGATGATGCCCATGCCGTGAACCTGCCTCTCCGTACTGTGCCGTTGCTGTGCTCCTGCTCCGGCCCGGCTGTGTTCATGCGCTCTTACTGCTGGTTGTGCCGGTGTTGTTGTCCCGTTGCCGGGGAGGACGTCTCCGCGGCGGCTTCCGGTTGCGCTGATCAGTAGGGTGCGGTCCATGACACAGTCCGGCGCGGGGCCGCGCGGTGAACAGGGGCCCGGCGGGCCGCGGGCCGGTGCGGAGTTGCGGCGGACACTCGGGGCCGGGGACGCGGTCGTCATCGGTCTCGGGTCGATGATCGGTGCCGGGATCTTCGCGGCCCTGGGACCCGCGGCCCGCGCTGCGGGGTCGGGGCTGCTGCTGGGCCTCGCCGTCGCCGCCGTGGTCGCCTACTGCAACGCGATGTCCTCGGCGCGGCTGGCCGCGATGTACCCCGCCTCGGGTGGCACCTACGTGTACGGGCGCGAGCGGCTCGGCGACTTCTGGGGCTACCTGGCGGGTTGGTCGTTCATCGTCGGTAAGACGGCCTCCTGTGCGGCGATGGCGCTCACGGTGGGGGCGTACGTCTGGCCGGGGCAGGCGCACGCGGTGGCGGTCGGTGCCGTGTTTGCGCTGACCGCGGTGAACTACGGCGGCGTACAGAAGTCGGCCTGGCTGACGCGGGTGATCGTGGCGGTGGTCCTCGCGGTCCTCGCTTCCGTGATGGTCGTCTGCCTCGGCTCCGGTGCCTCCGATGCCGGGCGGCTCGACGTCGGGCTCTCCGGCGGCGTGCTTCAGGCGGCCGGTCTGCTGTTCTTCGCGTTCGCCGGGTACGCGCGGATCGCGACACTCGGTGAAGAGGTACGGGATCCGGCGCGCACCATCCCCCGCGCGATCCCGTTGGCTCTGGGCATCGCGCTGGTGGTGTACGCGGGTGTGGCGGTGGCTGTCCTTTCCGTGCTGGGGTCGGGTGGGCTCGGGCACGCGGCCGCGCCGCTGGCCGACGCGGCACGGGCGGCCGGTGCTCCGGGGCTCGTGCCGGTGGTGCGGGTGGGCGCCGCCGTGGCCGCGCTCGGCTCGCTCCTCGCTCTGATCCTGGGTGTCTCGCGGACGACGCTGGCCATGGCCCGGGACGGCCATCTGCCGGGCGCCCTGGCCGCCGTGCATCCGCGGTTCCAGGTGCCGCACCGGGCAGAGCTGGCCGTGGGCGCGGTGGTCGCCGTGCTGGCCGCGACGGTGGATGTGCGGGGCGCGATCGGGTTCTCCTCCTTCGGTGTGCTGGCGTACTACGCGGTGGCCAACTCGTCTGCGTGGACGCTCAGTTCCGCCCCGGCGTCACGGGTTGTGCCGGTCGTGGGGCTCGTCGGGTGCGTGGTACTGGCGTTCGCGCTGCCGGGGGTGTCGGTGGTCGTGGGCGCGGCTGTGCTTGCGGTGGGGGCGGCGGCGTACGGGGTACGGAAATGGGCGGCCGGGCGGTAGCTGCCGAGCCTCGGTCAGACGTCGGGATGTGCCCGCGAGCGTCGGCTACGACCTCTGCGCCGGCACCGTGCGTATCCGGAAGTCGGGCCAAGGCGCCATGTCCACCTCGTCGTTGGACTCCTCGTACCAGCCCGTGCCGTCGAGCCAGGTGCGCAGCCAGTCCGCGAGGGCCGGTGCGTCCACGTACCAGGCGTGGTCGGCCTCGGCGGCGTTCGGCTCGAAGAGCAGGACCGTGGCCTCCGGGCTGTGGCAGTCCACGCACGCGTACATGCCGCAGCCCCAGTGGGATATCGGCAGAACGCCCTCCGGCCAGGGCCAGTCGGGGTCCTTGCGGCCGCTCTTGCGGTTGGCGAGGTACTGCGGGACCGCGGCGGGTTCGCCCGACGGGTGACTGTCGAGCAGGGGCAGCAGGCCGTACTCCGGGCCGAATCCGCCGTCCCCTATCCGCGCATAGAGCGAAGCGAGCAGAGAAGGCAGGGCAAAGCCCAGGACGGCCTCGGCGCGGGCGAGCGCAGCGGCGTCCACGGGCTCGGGCAGTGAAGGCCAGCCCCACGGGCGGGTGTTGTGGGCCTCGGCTGTCACCCTGTCCAGCAACTGCTCGATCTCGGTCATGGATTCATGATGCAGCGCGGCACTGACAATCGGGCAGCCTGTGGATAACTCTGCGCCGCCGCGGCGTACGACGTGTGGCGCGGCCCCGGCCGACCCGCTAGCGGCTGGCGAACGGCTCGTCGGTGCGCACGATTTCGCGGCCCAGGGGCAGCAGCGAGACCGGGATGAGCTTGAAGTTGGCGATGCCGAACGGGATGCCGATGATCGTGACGCACAGGGCGATGCCGGTGACGATGTGCGCGATGGCGAGCCACCAGCCCGCGAGGATCAGCCACAGAACGTTGCCGATGCAGGAGGGGGCGCCCGCGTCACGGCGCTCGACCGTCGTATAGCCGAAGGGCCACAGGGCGTAGACGCCGATACGGAACGCGGCGATGCCGAACGGGATGCCGATGATCGTGATGCACAGCAGCACACCCGCGGCCAGGTATCCGAGGAACAGCCAGAAGCCGCTCAGGACGAGCCAAATGACGTTCAGGATGGTTTTCACTGAGGACGACCTGCCATCTTCTCGAGCCGGGCGATGCGCTCCGCCATCGGCGGGTGTGTGGAGAACATCTTCGACATTCCCTGTCCGGGGCGGAAGGGGTTCGCGATCATCATGTGGCTCGCGGTCTCGATGCGCGGCTCGGGAGGCAGCGGCAGTTGCTTGGTGCCCGCGTCGAGTTTGCGCAGCGCGCTTGCCAGGGCGAGCGGGTCGCCGGTGAGCTGGGCGCCGGACGCGTCCGCCTCGTACTCCCTGGAGCGGCTGATGGCGAGCCGGATGAGGGACGCGGCGATCGGGCCGAGGATGACGATCAGCAGCATGCCCAGGATGCCGGGGCCGTCGTCGTCGTTGGAGCGGCCGATCGGGATCAGCCAGGCGAAGTTGACCAGGAACAGGATGACGGAAGCGAGGGCGCCGGCGACCGACGAGATGAGGATGTCGCGGTTGTAGACGTGGCTGAGCTCGTGACCGATGACTCCGCGCAGTTCACGCTCGTCCAGAATGCGCAGGATGCCGTCGGTACAGCACACGGCCGCGTTGCGCGGGTTGCGGCCGGTCGCGAAGGCGTTCGGCGCCTCGGTCGGCGAGATGTACAGGCGTGGCATGGGCTGGCGGGCCTGTGTGGAGAGTTCGCGGACCATCCGGTAGAGGGCCGGGGCCTCGAACTCGCTCACCGGGCGCGCACGCATCGCGCGTAGAGCCAGTTTGTCGCTGTTCCAGTACGCGTACGCGTTGGTGCCGATCGCTACGAAGAGCGCGACGAAGAGGCCGGTACGCCCGAAGAAGCTGCCGATGACGATGATGAGTGCGGACAGTCCCCCGAGGAGTACGGCGGTCCTGAGCCCGTTGTGCCGGCGGTGCACGGTACGCCCTCCAAGTGGTGCGGCAGGGGAACCCTTTGCCTGCTGATGCTCTGCTTCCACTCTTCAGTGGACCCTCCCGTACTGGTCAACGCCAGGCGGGGAGCGCTAGTTCCCTTGTGCGGGCGCCGACGCGCGTGGGCCGTCCGGGTGACTAGGCAGGACGGGCCACGCGCGCGTGAAGGGTGTTTTGGCGGGACGGTTCAGAACAGGCCGGTGTCCGCCGAGAAGCGCAGGATCAGCTGGGGCGCCCCGGACAGGGCGATCCCCAGGAGCGCGGTCAGCGCGATGGCGACCGTGAGCGGGGCCGGCACGCGGTGCTTCTCGGGCTCGCCCTCGGGAGCGCGGAACAGCAGGGTCGTCCACTGGAGGTAGTAGAAGAGGGCGATCACGACGTTGACGGCCATGACCACGGCCAGCCAGCCGAGTCCCGCGTCGACGGCCGCCGAGAAGACGGTGACCTTGGCGAAGAGGCCGATGATGCCCGGCGGCAGCCCGGCCAGGCACAGCAGGAAGAAGCCGAGGATCAGGGCGGCCAGCGGGTTCGAGGCGTACAGGCCGCGGTAGTCGCTGATGCGGTTCAGGACCTTCGTGCGGCCGACGAGGGCGGCGACGGCGAAGGCGCCGAGGTTCACTGCCGCGTACATCAGGGCGTACGCGACGGTGGAGCCGATGGCCTTCTCGGCGTCCTTGGAGTAGGCGGCGGAGGCGATCGGCACCAGGAGGTAGCCGGCCTGGCCGACGGAGGACCAGGCGAGCAGCCGCACTGCGCTGTACGCGCGCGTGGCCTGCTGCCGCAGGGCGCCGACGTTGCCGACGGTCATGGTGAGGGCGGCCAGCGCTGCGAGCGCGGGGCCCCATACGTCGGCGTACGACGGGAAGGCGACGACGGTGACGAGGATCAGCCCGGAGAAGCCGACCGCCTTGCCGACGACCGACAGGTAGGCGGCGATCGGCAGAGGCGCCCCTACGTAGGTGTCGGGCACCCAGAAGTGGAAGGGCACTGCGGCCGTCTTGAAGGCGAAGCCGACGAGGGTGAGGACGACGCCCGCCTGGGCGAGGGTGTGGAACTGTCCGTCGACATGCTGGATCTTGTCCGCGATCTCGGTGAGGTAGAGGGTGCCGGTCGTCGCGTAGACGAAGCTGACCCCCATGAGGCTCACGGCGGTCGCGGTGACGGAGGACAGGAAGAACTTCAGGGCCGCTTCGGAGGACTTCTTGTCGCCGTGCTTGATGCCGACGAGGGCGAAGGCGGGCAGGGAGGCGACTTCGAGGGCGACGATGAGGGTCGCGAGGTCGCGTGAGGCGGGGAGCAGTGCGGCGCCCGCGGCCGAGGAGAGCAGCAGGAACCAGAACTCCCCTTCGGGGAGTTCCTTGTCGGCGTCCTTGAGGGCGGTGACCGACAGCAGGGCCGCGAGGAGTGCGCCGCCGAGGACCAGGAACTGGATGACGAGGGTGAAACGGTCCGCCGTGTAACTGCAGAGGTCCGTGTCGCCTGTCAGGCAGAAGGTGGCGCGGTCGCCGTCCAGGAGGGGCAGCAGCAGGAGTGCGGACGCGGCGAGGCCCGCGATCGACACCCAGCCGAGCACGGCTTTCTTGCCGTCGTCGATGAAGAGGTCGGCGACGAGCACACCGAGTCCGACGACCGCGATGAGGGTGGGCGGCGCGATCGCCAGCCAGTCGACGGACTGGACGAGGGAGCTCATCGGGTGCCTCCTGAGAGGAGCTGCTGCACGGCCGGGTCGGTGAGGCCGAGGAGGGCCTTGGGCCAGAGCCCGGCGACGACGGTGAGGGCGACGAGCGGCGTCCAGGCCGCGAACTCGTAACTCTGGACGTCGGCGAGCTGCGGGGCGCCGGGCTGCGGAGTGGCGCCCATGCAGACACGGCGGACGACGACGAGCATGTACGCGGCGGTGAGGAGCGTGCCGAAGGCGGCGATCGCCATGAACGTGAGGAACGCGGGGCGGCTGAGGTCGTCGGCGGGCTTGAACGCGCCGAACAGCGCCAGCATCTCGCCCCAGAACCCGGCGAGGCCCGGCAGGCCGAGCGAGGCGACGGCGCCGAAGGCGATGAGGCCGCCGAGGCGCGGGGCCTTGCCGTACAGGGCGGCGCCGGTCTCCTCGGCGAGGGTGTCGAGGTCGGTGGTGCCGGTCCGGTCCTTCAGCGCGCCGACGAGGAAGAAGAGGAGGCCGGTGATGAGGCCGTGCGCGATGTTGGCGAAGAGCGCGCCGTTCACGCCGGTCGGGGTCATCGTCGCGATGCCGAGCAGCACGAAGCCCATGTGGCCGACGGAGGAGTACGCGATGAGTCGCTTGAGATCGCCCTTCGCGCCCCGTTTGGCGAGGGCCAGGCAGGCCAGGGATCCGTAGATGATCCCGACGACGGCGAAGGCGGCGAGGTAGGGCGCGAAGGTGCGCAGGCCGTCGGGCGCGATCGGCAGCAGAATCCGGACGAACCCGTACGTACCCATCTTCAGCAGTACACCGGCCAGCAGGACCGAGCCGACGGTCGGCGCGGCGGTGTGCGCGTCCGGCAGCCAGCTGTGCAACGGCCACATCGGCGTCTTGACCGCGAGCCCGATTCCGATCGCCAAAACGGCGATGACCTGCACGGATGTGGTCAGCCCGCGGCCGTTGTCAGTGGCGAGTGCCACCATGTCGAATGTGCCGGACTTGATTCCGATCAGGAGCAGGCCCAGCAGCATGACGACCGAACCGAGCAGCGTGTACAGGATGAACTTCCAGGCAGCGGCCTGGCGTTCCGCACCGCCCCACCGGGCGATGAGGAAGTACATCGGGATGAGCACCATCTCGAACGCGAGGAAGAACAGCAGCAGGTCGAGGACGGCGAAGGTCGCGAGGGTGCCGGACTCGAGGACGAGCAGCAGGGCGACGAATGCCTTCGGGGTCGGACCCGCGGGCATCTTGAAGTAGCTGTAGAGCGCGCAGAGGAAGGTCAGCAGCGCGGTCAGGACCAGAAGGGGGAGGGAAATGCCGTCGATGCCGAGGTGGATCCGCACGTCGAGTGCGGGGATCCAGCTGATGTCCGTCGTGGCCTGCATCTTCGACGGGTGGTCGTGGTCGAAGCCGAGCGCGAGGACGATCGCGGCGATGAGCACCGCGCCGGTGACGACCATGCCGTGCCGCAGCACGGCCTGCTCGGGCGACTTCCCCTTCAGCCCGGGCGGGGCGGGCAGGAGAGCCGCGACGGCCCCGATGAGCGGGCCGACGACGATGAATGCCAGAAGGATCTGCATCACGGACTCGTTGATATCGATCACGCCTGCTCACGCTCCGGTGGCGACGAGGAGGGCGGCGACCACCAGGACGACGGTGCCGGCGAGCAGCGCGCTCACATAGGTCTGCACATTGCCGGTCTGGGCGCGCCGTACGGCGGCGCCGAGCCAGCGGGGTAGGGCGCCCGCGCCCCGTACGTAGGTGTCGACGACCTCGCGGTCGAGGAAGCGCACCAGTGCTGCGGCGGCCTGGACCGGGCGGACGAAGAGCGCCGTGTACACGGCGTCGACGTGGAAGCCGACGGCCGCGTGGCGGTGCAGTGGGCCGAGCAGCAGCCGGCCCGGATCCGCCGGGTCGGGTGCGGAGGCCACGTCTCCGTACGCGGGTGCGTGGCTCGCGATGGCCTCGGCCTCGACCAGTCCGCCGTCGGCCTCGGGGTGGGCCGCGACCGCGCCCAGCGGGGCGCTGGCCGCGAGCGCGGTCGTGTGCCGCCAGGCTCCGTAGGTGACGAGCCCGCCGACCAGGGCGAGCCCGGTGCCGAGGACGGATGTGGTGAGGACGGGCGTCAGATCGCGGCCGTCGAACCAGCCGGGCAGCGGGCCGTACGCCAGGCCGAAGGCCAGGGACGGCACTGCCAGCACCCACAGCGTCACGGTCATGGTGAGCGGCTGCCTCCCGTGGTCGGGGGCCTCGGCGCCCCGGCCGCGGAAGGCCAGCAGCCAGAGGCGGGTGGCGTACGCGGCGGTGAGGACGGCGGTGATCAGACCGGCGACGAGGACGATCCAGCCGGCGGCACCGGGGGCGTGCTCGGTGTGGCCGGTGGCCACGTGCTCGGCGGCACCGAGGACGGCTTCCTTGGAGAAGAAACCGCTGAACGGCGGGATCGCGGCGAGGGCGAGCAGCGCCACGGTCATCGTCCAGTAGGCGTCGGGGACGCGGGCGCGCAGGTCCTTCATACGGGACATGGCGGCCAGCGAGTTGGTGCCGGAGGCGTGGATGATCACGCCGGCCGCGAGGAACAGGAGCGCCTTGAAGGCGCCGTGCGACAGGAGGTGGAAGACGGCGGCACCGCGGTCGCCGACGGCGAGGGCGCCGGCCATGTAGCCGAGTTGGCCGATCGTCGAGTACGCGAGGACACGCTTGATGTCGTCCTGGGCGAGAGCGGCGAGCGCCGAACCCGCCATCGTGACCGCGGCCATGACGGCGAGGACGACCATCGCGGCCGAGGAGGCCTGGAAGACGGGAAGGAGCCGGGCGATGAAGTAGACACCGGCGGCGACCATCGTCGCGGCGTGGATCAGCGCGGAGACGGGTGTGGGACCCGCCATCGCGTCGGGGAGCCAGGTGTGCAGCGGGAACAGCGCCGACTTGCCCGCCACGCCCGCCAGAAGCAGCAGGGCGATCAGCGTCGGGTGGTCGATCCCGCCGCTTGCCACCGCACCGAGGACCTTCGTGATGCGGAAGGACCCGGCGTCGGTGGCCAGGGCGAACAGGCCGATGAGGAAGGGGACGTCGCCGAGCTTCGTGACCAGGAAGGCCTTGATCGAGGCGGCGCGGGCTTCGGGGGTCTCCCAGTAGTGGCCGACCAGGAAGTACGAGCAGATGCCCATGATCTCCCAGCCGACCAGGAGCACGATCAGGTCGCCGGAGTAGACGACGAGCAGCATCGCGGAGGTGAAGAGGGAGACGAGGGCGGCGTACGAGGGGTAGCGCGGGTCGTCGCGCAGGTAGCCCGTCGAGTAGATCTGCACGCAGGACGCGACCAGGCCGACCAGGACGGCGACGAGGGCGGCGAAACCGTCGATGTGCAGGGCGAGTTCGATCGGGACCGAGCCGGTGGGTGTCAGCTCGGTGGCGGCGTCGATCGCCTGGTGACCGCCCTGGCGTACGGCGACCAGCACGGCGAGGACGAGCGCGGTGAGGGTCGGCAGGACGGCGAGGGGGCGTACGAAGCCCGGGGCCGTGCGGCCGAGGAGGAGTCCCGCCGCGGAGCCCAGGAACGGAAGGAGGGGGACGAGGACGGCGAGGGTGGTCGTGGTCACGCGGTGGCCTCAGCCTTCTCGGCCGCGGGTGCGCCACTGTCGGGGCCCTCGGCGGTGTCGCGGAGCTTGTCGATGTCCGAGGTGCCGCGATTGCGGTACACGGCGAGGACGATCGCCAGGCCGATGCCGATCTCGGCGGCGGCGATGGTGATGGTGAACAGGGTCAGTGCCTGGCCGGAGTGCAGGGTGTCGCGGGCGGCCTTGGAGAGCCAGACGTCGAAGGCGACGAGGTTCAGGTTGACGGCGTTGAGCATCAGCTCGACGGACATGAGGACCAGGATCGCGTTGCGGCGGGCGAGGACTCCGTACAGGCCCGTGCAGAAGAGGAGGGCGGAGAGCACGGCGGGATAGGCGAGGTGCATCAGCGGGTCCCTTCCTTGGCCGGGGACTGCCCGTCGGAGGCGTCCGTACGGCTCGGGGTGCCGCCTCCGGCAGGGGCGTCGGTGCCGGTCCCGGCGCCCGGGCGGGCCGTGGCGTCCGCCTTCGCCTTGCGGGAGAGGACGATCGCGCCGACGAGGGCGGCGAGGAGGAGGACCGAGAGGGCTTCGAAGGGAAGCACCCAGTTCTGGAAGAGGCTCGCTCCGGTCACGGCTGTGGAGCCGGCGGCGGCGCCGTCCAGGTCGACCCAGGTCGTACGGAAGGCGTCGACGACGACCCAGATCAGGGCAGCGGCCGCGGCGACAGCCACGGTCAGGGCCGCCCAGCGGTTACCGGAGTCGGCGTCCGGAGAGCGGCCGATGGGGGCCCTGGTGAGCATCAGACCGAAGAGGAGGAGGACGACGACGGAACCGACGTAGATGAGGACCTGCACCCAGGCGATGAACTCGGCGGTGAGGAGGAGGTATTCGACGGCGAGGCCGCCGAGCGCCACCACCAGCCACAGGGCGGCGTGCACCAGCTGCTTGGTGGTGACGGTGACGATCGCGGCGCCGAAGGTGACCAGGCCGACGAGGAGGAAGGCGATCTCGACGCCGGTCGGCGAGAGGAAGCCGTGGCTCTCGGCGGCGGTGGTGGTCGCGGCCCGCGCCGCGGCGGCCGTTGCTGCTGCTGCGAGGCTCACGACTCACCCTCCTGCGGATCGGCGGGGCGGGCCGGGGGGTCGGTCGGGCCGACGGCCGGGGGTTCGGCCGGGCCTGTGCCTGTGCCTGCGGCCGGGGGCTCGGTCGGTGCCGGCGCCTCAGCGGGAGCCGGGGGCTCGGGCTGAGCGGCGGCCGGGGGCGCTGCTGGTTCCGCGGCCTGCTCAGCGGCCCGTTCCTCTGCCTGCGCTGCGGCCTGCTCAGCGACCTGTTCCTCTTGCTCCTCTGCCTGCTCCTGTGCCTGCTCCGCTGCCCGTTCGGCTGCCTGTTCCGCTGCGAGTTTGTCGGCGGTCTTGCGGGCGGTGGCGAGTTCCTTGGGTTCTTCGGCGTTGGGGTCGAGGGCGGGCGGGGCCGGGACGGTCCACATCCACTCGCGGAGCTTGTCGCGCTCGTGGGTGAGTTCGTGGATGTCGGTCTCCGCGTACTCGAACTCCGGGGACCAGAAGAGGGCGTCGAAAGGGCAGACCTCGATGCAGATACCGCAGTACATGCACAGGGAGAAGTCGATGGCGAAGCGGTCGAGGACGTTGCGGCTGCGCTCGCGGCCGCCGGGAGCCGCGGGCGGGACCGTCTCCTTGTGGGAGTCGATGTAGATGCACCAGTCCGGGCACTCGCGGGCGCACAGCATGCAGACCGTGCAGTTCTCCTCGAAGAGGCCGATGACGCCGCGGGAGCGGGGCGGGAGGTCGGGCTGGGCGTCCGGGTACTGCGCGGTGTGCGAGCGCTTCGTCATCGTGCGGAGAGTGACGGCCAGGCCCTTGGCGAGGCCACTGCCGGGGATCGGAGCCATGGTTACGAGATCACCACCTTCACGACGCCGGTGAGGGCGATCTGGGCAAGGGCGAGCGGGACGAGGAGGGTCCAGGAGAGTTTCTGGAGCTGGTCCTCGCGGAGACGGGGGTAGGTGACGCGCAGCCAGATCACGACGAAGGCGAGGATCGCGGTCTTCAGGAGGGTCCAGACCCAGCCGAGGCCGTCGGCGCCCCCGGGGCCGTGCCAGCCGCCCAGGAAGAGGACGGTGGTCAGCCCGCACAGGACAACGATTCCGGCGTACTCGGCGAGGAGGAAGAGAGCGAAACGGAGGCCGGTGTACTCGGTGTAGGCGCCGAAGATGATCTCCGAGTCGGCGACCGGCATGTCGAAGGGAGGCCGCTGGAGTTCGGCGAGGCCGGCGACGAAGAAGACGATCGCGCCGACGATCTGCCAGGGCAGCCACCACCACTCGAAGGCGTCGACGATGCCAGGGAGGGAGACGGTGCCGGCCGCCATCGCCACGGAGGCGGCGGTGAGCAGCATGGGCAGTTCGTAGGCGAGAAGCTGGGCTGCCGTGCGGAGGCCGCCGAGGAGGGAGAACTTGTTGGCGGAGGCCCAGCCGGCCATGAGCGAGCCGAGGACTCCGACGCCCATCACGGCGAGCACGAAGAAGATGCCCGCGTCGACGACCTCGCCGACGGCTCCCTCGCCGGGGCCGATGGGGATGGCGAGGAGGACCAGGAGGTACGGGAGGAGGGCTACGGCAGGGGCGAGCTGGAAGATACGGCGGTCCGCACCCGCGGGTACGACGTCTTCCTTCTGCGCGAACTTCACGCCGTCCGCGACGAGTTGGGCCCATCCGTGGAAGCCGCCCGCGTACATCGGGCCCAGGCGGCCCTGCATGTGGGCCATGACCTTGTGCTCGGTCTGGCCCACGATCAGGGGGAACGTCAGGAAGACGACGAAGACGACGAGGAGTCGCAGGGCGACGTCGAGAGCGTCGTTCACTGCGCGCCTCCTGCGGGGTCTTCGGGGCCTGTGCGGTCTGTGGAGTCTGTGGGGCCGGACGAACGTTCGGGGTCTGGCGGGTTTACCTGGTCCGTCGGGTCGTCGGGGGTGTGGTTCTGGCTCTTGTCAGGCTGGGGGTCGGGTGCCGGGGTGGCCTCGGACTCTGGCGTGGCCACCGTCGCCGACGTGGTGTCAGCCGCCGACGTGGTGTCAGCCGCCGGGGTGGTGCCCGTCGCCGGGGTGGCTGTCGGCCGACCCTCCTCGCCCTGCTTGTCGCCGGGCTCGTCGCTCGGCTCGTCGAACGCCGGCCGGGCGTGGTGCCACGGAGCGTCCGCGCTGCGGGGCGTGTCGGGACCGCTCGGGGAAGGTGCGACAGGGGGCTTCGGTTCGGCGGCGCCCGGGGCGGCGGAACCCGTCGACTCGGCGGCTGCTTCCGCTCGTTGGGTCGCCGAGCCCTGGCTCGCGCTGCGCGCGCGGCGAGCGGGTGCCGGCCCTGGTGCCGATGCCGGAGTGTCCGCAGGGGCAGCGGCAGGAGCTGCCGGAGCCGCCTGGCTGGCCGAACCCTCGCCTGCCGTGCGGGCGCGGCGTACCGGGCGGTCGCCGGCCGGGCGGGCGGCGCCACGGGCTGGGCGGGCCGGGGCGGGCGGGAGTTGGCCCTTGAGGGGGCCCCACTCGTTGGGGTCGGGGACGCCCGGCGGGAGCATCTGGCGGCGCTTGGGTCCACCGTGCTCGGACTCTCCGGGTTCCTTCGCGCCGGGCCAGGCCTTGGCGACGCGGGCGGCAAGGACGAAGTCCTTGCGGAGGGGGTGGCCTTCGAAGCCTTCGGGCAGCAGGAGGTGATCCAGCGCCGGGTGGCCTTCGAAGGAGACGCCGAACATTTCGTGGGTCTCGCGTTCGTGCCAGGCGGCGCCCGCGTAGACGGAGATCGCGGACGGCAGCACCGCCGCCTCGTGCGGGACCGTCGTACGGACGAGAAGTCGGCGGACCGGGGACAGCGCCACCACGTGGGCGGAGACGCGGAAGCCGGTGCCGGGTTCGTCGACGGCGCTCAGCCAGTCGAAGTACGTGCACGACAGTGTGGTGCGGGCCGTTTCGAGGGCGGCGATCCAGGTCGTGGGCGGTACGTCGACCGTGAGGACGTCGTACGACTCCTCGGCCGTGGCCTCCGGCCCGAACAGTTCCTCGACGGGAGCGGGCAGCCAGCCGACGGTCATCGACCCTCCCCCTCGGCCGAACCGTCAGCGGACCCATCCGCCGAACCCTCGCCCGCCCCATCCGCCGAACCCGCACCCGAACCCGACCCATTCGCCGAACCCGCACCCGAACCCTCAGCCGGCCCATCCGCCGAACCCGCAGCCGACCCATCCGCCGAACCCGCACCCGACCCACTCACCGAACCCGCACCCGCACCCGCACCCGAGCCCGAACCGGCCCCCGCCCCCACAGCCCCCGGCGGCTTCACCAGCCCACTCTGCAGCGCCGCCACCGACGGACGCGTCGTCCCGTACCGCTCGCCCAGCGACTCCCGGGCGATCTTCTCCTGGAGCTTGAGGATGCCCTGGAGGAGCGCTTCGGGGCGCGGGGGGCAGCCGGGGACGTAGACGTCGACGGGGATGATCTGGTCGACGCCCTTGGTGACGGAGTACGAGTCCCAGTACGGGCCGCCGCAGTTGGAGCAGGCGCCGAAGGAGATGACGTACTTCGGTTCGGGCATCTGCTCGTAGAGCCGCTTCACGGCCGGCGCCATCTTGTCCGTGACCGTCCCCGACACCACCATCAGGTCGGCCTGGCGCGGGCCGGGCGCGAAGGGGATCACGCCGAGGCGGATGAAGTCGTGGCGGGCCATGGACGCGGCGATGAACTCGATCGCGCAGCAGGCGAGGCCGAAGTTGAAGACCCAGAGCGAGTACCGGCGGCCCCAGTTCAGGACGACCTTCATCGGCTCGGGGGCGAGGCGCGCGAGTGCGCCGAGCCGCTTGGGCTCGGACACCGGCACCGGCACCGGCGCCGGAAGGTCCACGGGAGCGGGGGTCACGTCCATGTCAGGACGCCCTTCTTGTATGCGTACAGCAGGCCGACGGCGAGGAAGCCGAGGAAGACGAACATCTCCACGAGGGTCGCGGCGCCGTAACCGGGCGCGGCGAAGACTGTCGCCCAGGGGAAGAGGAAGATCGAGTCGACGGCGAAGATGACGTAGAGGAAGGCGTACACGTAGTAGCGGACTTGGGTGTGGGCCCAGCCCTCGCCGACGGGGTCGACGCCGCACTCGTACGTCAGAAGTTTCTCGGGGGTGGGTACCACCGGCCGCAGCAGCCGTCCCGCGCCGAAGGCGACGGCGACGAAGAGCACGCCCACGAGGGCGAGCAGTCCGACGACCGAGTAGGACTCGAAATAGTCCGCCGCGACGACTGTCAGGTTCCCGGTTTGCGCGACCATGGTCGGTTCCGGCACGTCCGCCCCTCGCTCCTTGAACCCAGTGTTCGACGATCTGTACGCCCCGGAGTCTAGGGCCTGCTAAAGGGACGGTAAGCAGCCCGTCACGCGTTGCCCTGCGCGAGGGTGCTCGCAGGCACCCTCGCCAGGACTTTTCGAGCGGCGGGGTGGGGTTTTCCCCAGGACATCCGGGCGGTCCGCCTCATGGCGCTGCGGCCCGCGGCCCGGCAGGCTTGCGGACATGACCGAACGCATCACCACGCACGGGCCGGGGACGCCCGTCGTCGGCTCACACGACGACAACTACAACGGCAGCTACGACGTCCCGTCCGACGGCGCATCCGACAGCGACCGTCTGCCGCCCGTCCGCTTCGCCCTCGACGGGCAGACGTGGAAGGAGATCGCGCATCTCCTCGCCAATCTGCCGCTCGCGATCGTCGGCTTCACCTACGTCGCGACGCTGATCGCCACCGGCGCGGGGCTCGCGGTGACGGTGATCGGACTGCCGCTGCTCGCCGGCGGACTGCGCGGGGTGCGGCAGTTGGGCAAGGCGGAGCGGGCGCGGGCGCGCAAGCTGCTCGGCGTACGGGTCGAGGAGCCGAGCCCGCTGCCGGTGCGCGACACCGGCTTCTTCGGGTGGCTGTGGTCGAGCCTGAAGGACCCGGTCGCGTGGCGGACGACGCTGTACGAGTTCATACGGCTGCCGTGGGGCATCGCGACGTTCACGATCACGCTGGTGTCGCTGTTCGTGCTGTGGCCGGTGCTGCCGTTCCTGGCGCGGGGGCTGACGAACGTGGACCGCGCCCTGGTGCGGGGGCTGCTGTCACCCTCCGACGAACTGGAGCGACGTATCGCCGAGCTGGAGTCGGACCGCGGGGTCGTCGTGGACACGGCGGCGGCCGACCTGCGCCGTATCGAGCGCGATCTGCACGACGGGGCGCAGGCCCGGCTGGTCAATCTCGCGATGGGGCTCGGCCTCGCGAAGGAGAAGCTCCTGGAGGGCCAGGCCGACGAGCAGGTCGCGGCCATGGTCGACGAGGCGCACGGCGAGGTGAAGCTCGCTCTTCAGGAACTGCGCGACCTGGCGCGCGGCATCCACCCGGCGGTCCTCACCGACCGCGGGCTGGACGCGGCCCTGTCGGCAGTCGCCTCGCGGTGCACCGTGCCGGTGAAGGTGACGGCCGACCTCCCGGCGAGGCCCGCGGCGGCCATCGAGGGCATCGCCTATTTCACCGTCTCCGAGCTGCTCCAGAACGTCAGCAAGCACAGCGGGGCGCGGACCGCGTCCGTCGATGTGTGGCGGTCCGACACGCGACTGCTGATCCAGGTCCAGGACGACGGACGGGGCGGTGCCGCCCTCGACGGCGGTACGGGGATGGCGGGGCTCGCGGACCGGCTGGGCGCGGTCGACGGTCTGTTCGTCATCGACTCGCCGGTCGGCGGCCCGACCACCATCACCGCGGAACTGCCGTGGCGGGACCGCGAGGGCAGGCCTGCGCACTAGGCCCGCCCCCGGCAGGCGTACGAACGCCCGGCGAGCCCACGGCTCGCCGGGCGTGGCGTTCGCGTCCCCGGAAGCCGCAGGCCCGTCCTGGCGGTCCCGCCCCTCCGTATGCCCGAGGTCAGCCCGAGGTAGGGAAAACCCCCGCCCCAAGACGCCGACGCACTCCATGGCCGTAAGGGCCCCACGGCCAGCAAGGTGGAGGTACAAGCGGACGAGCCGCCGGGCAGCCGAGCAGAGCCGAGTAGAACGGACGACACCGATGGCCACGGAGTACGGACAGGGGTACGGGTCTCACAGTGGTCCCGGATTCCACGGGGCGGACGGGGCAGGCAGGGCGGACAACGGTGAGCGGAAGCACCTCCTGCCCGCCCCCCTGCGGGCGCCGGTCGAGGCCCGCACCTGGCGCGAGTTCGGCTATGTGATGCTCAGCCTCCCGATCAGCATCCTTTTCTTCACGTTCGCCGTCACGATGGTCTCGCTCGGCGCCGGCCTGCTGATCACCTTCCTCGGCGTCCCGGTGCTCGCCGCCGCCCTGGCGGGCTGCCGCGGTCTCGGCTCGCTGGAGCGGGCACGGGCGCGCGGGCTGCTCGGCCTGGAGGTGTCCGAGCCGGAGCCGCTGCGGATGAAGAAGAGCGGGGCGATGGCGTGGATGGGGGCGGTCCTCAAGAGCGGCACGTCCTGGCGGCATCTGCTGTACGCGGTGCTGCACTTCCCGTGGGCCGTGTTCTCGTTCGTCGTCGCGCTGAACTTCTGGGTGTACGGCTGGGCCCTGCTGACGTATCCGCTGTGGTTCTGGATCTTCCCGATGTACGGCGGACAGGGCGGGCTCCAGCTCTACGGCGACGCCACGCACGCCATCTACCTCGACAACCCCTTCGAGATCGGGGTGACCGCGCTGGTGGGCCTGCTGTTCACGATGGCCACACCGTGGATCGTGCGGGCGCTGACGACGGTGGACGGGCTGATGGTGCACGGGCTGCTCGGGCCGTCGAAGCTGGCCACACGCGTGGTGGAGCTGGAGTCGGACCGCGGTGTGGTCGTCGACACGGCCGCGGCCGATCTGCGCCGTATCGAGCGCGATCTGCACGACGGGGCGCAGGCCCGGCTGGTCGCCCTGGCCATGGATCTGGGCCTGGCCAAGGAGAAGCTGACCGAGGACCCGCAGGCCGCGGCGCGCATGGTGGGCGAGGCGCACGGTGAGGTGAAGACGGCGTTGCAGGAGCTGCGGGATCTGGCGCGCGGGATCCATCCCGCGGTGCTGACCGACCGCGGGCTGGATGCCGCGCTGTCCGCGGTGGCCTCCCGCTGCACGGTGCCGGTGCAGGTCGAGGTGGATCTGCCGTCCCGGCCCGCGCCCGCCATCGAGGGGATCGCCTACTTCACGGTGTCCGAGCTGCTGCAGAACATCAGCAAGCACTCCCGGGCGACCATGGCCATGGTCGACGTGTGGCGGGTCGAGAACCGGTTGATGATCCAGGTCACGGACAACGGTGTGGGTGGAGCGGATGTGTCGGGCGGGTCGGGGCTGGGGGGCCTCGCGGAGCGGCTCGACGCGGTCGACGGGATTCTGGTGGTGGACTCGCCGGTGGCCGGGCCCACCCGGATCACGGCGGAGCTGCCCTGGCGGGGGTGACGGGCGCCGGAGCGGCTCCGCCGGGCCCGCGGCGGAGCCGCTGACGTATGCAGTCGCCCCCCCTTTGCCCCTGCCCTGCCCGTTGTCCTGGGGGCTTCGCCCCCCTCCCGGCTCTCCCCCTGCCGTGCTTCGCGCCCGTCCTCAAACGCCGGACCGGCTAAAACCTCTCCACTCAGCCCCGATGCTGGGATGCTGGGATCTGTCGTGAACGGGGACCCGACCGGTGCGGGCCGGGGACGGGCTGTGGGGGGAAGAAAATCGTGGAGGACAGGGTGCGGGTCGTCATCGCCGAGGATTCAGTGCTGCTCAGGGAGGGCCTGACCCGGTTGCTGACCGACCGCGGGCACGACGTGGTGGCGGGCGTCGGGGACGGTGACGCGCTGATCAAGACGATCACCGAGCTGGCGACCCAGAACGAGCTGCCGGACGTCGTCGTCGCCGATGTGCGGATGCCGCCGACCCACACCGACGAGGGCGTCCGGGCCGCCGTACAGCTGCGCAAGGCGCACCCGGGGCTCGGCGTCCTGGTGCTGTCGCAGTACGTGGAGGAGCAGTACGCCACCGAACTGCTCGCGGGTTCGAGTCACGGGGTCGGCTATCTGCTCAAGGACCGGGTAGCCGAGGTGCGTGAGTTCGTCGACGCGGTGGTGCGGGTGGCCCGGGGAGGCACGGCGCTGGACCCCGAGGTGGTGGCACAGCTGCTCGGGCGGAGCCGCAAGCAGGACGTGCTCAAGGGCCTCACCCCGCGCGAGCGCGAGGTCCTGGGGCTGATGGCCGAGGGACGGACGAACTCGGCCATCGCCCGCCAGCTGGTGGTGAGCGACGGCGCGGTCGAGAAGCACGTCAGCAACATCTTCCTGAAGCTGGGCCTGTCGCCGAGCGACGGGGATCACCGGCGTGTTCTGGCCGTACTGACCTACCTCAACTCCTGAAGAACTGACACTGTGTCAGTTGTCCTGCGAGGTCCGCATCGCGAAGGCCCATGAAGCCAGAACCACGGACGAATGGGGAGCGTCTTTCAAGGAAGCGCTGGGGGGCGAACAAATCATGGCAAATCAGGGCGCCAGGTCGTCTCAAATCGGTGTCCATCATGCGAATGTCCGAGGGAAGGCGACCCTTACCGACGTAGGGTTGATCCTGGGAAGGTCGGTGGGACGGCCACTCCCGAAAAGCCGCCTCGAGGGAGGTCCAGTTCAGTGACGAGCCAGGTCAGTAGCCCAGCGGAACAGGCCGACGAAGCCGTCGTAGGAGAACAGCGCAAACCGGCGGGGACGAAGGACGTGCGCCGTCTGGACCGGGTGATTATCCGGTTTGCGGGGGATTCCGGTGATGGTATGCAGCTCACCGGGGACCGGTTCACTTCCGAGACGGCTTCGTTCGGCAATGATCTGTCGACGCTGCCGAACTTCCCTGCCGAGATCCGGGCGCCCGCAGGTACTCTGCCGGGCGTTTCGTCGTTCCAGTTGCATTTCGCGGATCATGACATTCTGACGCCGGGGGATGCGCCGAATGTGCTGGTGGCGATGAACCCGGCGGCGTTGAAGGCGAATGTGGGGGATCTGCCGCGGGGTGCGGAGATCATCGTGAACACGGACGAGTTCACGAAGCGGGCGATGCAGAAGGTCGGCTACGACGTCTCGCCGTTGGAGGACGGGTCGTTGGACGGCTATCAGCTGCATCCGGTGCCGTTGACGACGTTGACGGTGGAGGCGCTGAAGGACTTCGGGCTGGCCCGCAAGGACGCGGACCGGTCGAAGAACATGTTCGCGCTGGGCCTGCTGTCGTGGATGTATCACCGGCCGACCGAGGGTACCGAACGGTTTTTGCAGGCGAAGTTCGCGAAGAAGCCCCAGATCGCGGCGGCGAACATCGCGGCGTTTCGGGCGGGGTGGAACTTCGGTGAGACGACGGAGGACTTCGCGGTCTCCTATGAGGTCGCGCCGGCCAGCGCAGCGTTCCCGACCGGTACCTATCGCAACATCTCCGGCAACTTGGCGTTGGCGTACGGGCTGATCGCGGCGGGCCGGCAGGCCGATCTGCCGCTGTATCTGGGCTCGTATCCGATCACACCGGCCTCGGACATCCTGCACGAGTTGTCCAGGCACAAGAACTTCGGGGTGCGGACCTTCCAGGCGGAGGACGAGATCGCCGGGATCGGTGCGGCGCTGGGGGCCGCGTTCGGCGGCTCGCTGGCGGTGACGACCACCTCCGGCCCCGGCGTGGCCCTGAAGTCGGAGACGATCGGGCTGGCGGTGAGTCTGGAACTGCCGTTGCTGGTCATCGACATCCAGCGCGGCGGCCCCTCGACGGGGTTGCCGACGAAGACCGAGCAGGCCGATCTGTTGCAGGCGATGTACGGGCGCAACGGGGAGGCGCCGGTCCCGGTGATCGCGCCGCGCACCCCGGCGGACTGTTTCACCGCGGCGCTGGAGGCGGCCCGGATCGCGCTGACCTACCGCACGCCGGTGTTCCTGCTCTCGGACGGTTATCTCGCCAACGGCTCGGAGCCGTGGCGGATCCCGGAGATCGATGAACTGCCGGATCTGCGGGTGCAGTTCGCGCAGGGCCCCAACCACACCCTGGACGACGGCACCGAGGTGTTCTGGCCCTACAAGCGTGACCCGCAGACCCTGGCCCGCCCGTGGGCCATCCCGGGCACCCCGGGGCTGGAACACCGGATCGGCGGGATCGAGAAGCAGGACGGCACCGGCAACATCTCCTACGACCCCGCCAACCACGAGTTCATGGTCCGCACCCGCCAGGCCAAGATCGACGGCATCGACGTCCCCGACCTCGACGTCGACGACCCCCACGAAGCGGGCACCCTCGTCCTGGGCTGGGGATCCACCTACGGACCCATCACCGCCGCCGTACGGCGACTGCGCGCGGCCGGGGAACCCATCGCCCAGGCCCATCTACGCCACCTCAACCCCTTCCCGAGGAATCTCGGTACGGTACTGAAGCGTTACGACAAGGTGGTGATCCCCGAGATGAACCTCGGTCAGCTCGCCACGCTCGTCAGGGCCAAGTACCTGGTGGACGCGCAGTCGTACAACCAGGTCAACGGAATGCCGTTCAAGGCTGAGCAGCTCGCCACGGCTCTCAAGGAGGCCATCGATGGCTGAGACGACCACGGAAGGCACGGGCACGATCGAGGCGCTTTCTCTCGTTCCCAAGGCCGAGGCCAGGCAGTCCATGAAGGACTTCAAGTCCGATCAGGAAGTGCGCTGGTGCCCCGGCTGCGGTGACTACGCGGTCCTCGCCGCGGTGCAGGGCTTCATGCCCGAACTGGGCCTGGCGAAGGAGAACGTCGTCTTCGTCTCCGGCATCGGCTGCTCGTCCCGCTTCCCGTACTACATGAACACGTACGGGATGCACTCCATCCATGGCCGCGCTCCCGCCATCGCGACCGGACTGGCCTCCTCCCGGCGGGACTTGAGCGTCTGGGTGGTCACCGGTGACGGCGACGCGCTGTCCATCGGCGGCAACCACCTCATCCACGCACTGCGCCGCAACGTCAACCTGAAGATCCTGCTCTTCAACAACCGCATCTACGGCCTCACCAAGGGCCAGTACAGCCCGACCTCCGAGGTCGGAAAGATCACCAAGTCGACGCCGATGGGCTCGCTCGACGCGCCCTTCAACCCGGTGTCCCTGGCGATCGGCGCGGAGGCGTCGTTCGTGGCGCGGACGGTGGACTCCGACCGCAAGCACCTCACCGAGGTCCTGCGGCAGGCCGCCGCTCACCCGGGCACGGCCCTCGTCGAGATCTACCAGAACTGCAACATCTTCAACGACGGCGCCTTCGAGGTGCTGAAGGACAAGCAGCAGGCCGAGGAAGCGGTGATCCGGCTTGAGCACGGGCAGCCGATCCGCTTCGGCGCGGACGGTGCGCGCGGTGTTGTACGCGACGCGCAGAGCGGCGACCTGAAGGTGGTCACGGTGACGGCGGAGAACGAGGCACAGGTCCTGGTCCACGACGCCCACGCGGCTTCGTCGACAACGGCGTTCGCCCTGTCCCGGCTCGCCGACCCGGACACCCTGCACCACACCCCCATCGGCGTCCTGCGCTCGGTGGACCGACCGGTGTACGACACCCAGATGGCCGACCAGCTCGACACGGCGATCGAACAGAACGGCAAGGGGGATCTGGCCGCGCTGCTCGCGGGCGGCGACACGTGGACGGTCGTGGGCTGACGGCTCCGAGCACAGAGCACAGAAGAGGGCCTGGGTACGAGCGCCGTACCCAGGCCCTCACCATTCGTACGGCTCAGGCGTCGGGGATGTCCCTCTTGGCGCGGATGAGGGTCTCGCGGGAGATGATCACGATGCGTTCGTAGTCGGCACGGCCGGCGTCCGCGGGGAGTTCCGAGTCGAGCATCTCGGTGGCCTCGGTGCCGATCACAGCGAAGTTGCCGTCACTGAGCTCGAAGACGTCCGGACACGTCTCGCCAGTAAGGCTTCCCCTGATTTTCGGCGAGTCTCCAATGCGGCGGACAATCTTCACGACGGATGTCTCCCAGAGGCGAGGCGGCCCCGCCAGCCGCCAAAGCACACGTGAACACGCCGACGGAGGAAAACACCGCCCGGCAGGACTCTCGAAGCCCAAAGCACATGGAAGGGCCGCGATGTGTGCAGTACGGCCACCGTTGCTAACTGCGGATCCTGCATGCAGTGCGTGACACGGTGTCCCCGCGGTCATCAGGGAGAGCACGGGCATCACGATTCACAGACGGCAGCGACATTGTGCCCAATACGGTGGGCGTAATCAAAGACCAGTCATTGAAGCAACTGACCAATTTGTCGACTCCCCTATTGGCCGACTCCCCCGCCAAGTAGACAAATGAATATCACCCCTCAGGTGAAGGCCCCACCACCCACCACTCGTCCG
The DNA here is from genome assembly GCF_041051975.1 of Streptomyces sp. R21. Taxonomy (GTDB): domain Bacteria; phylum Actinomycetota; class Actinomycetes; order Streptomycetales; family Streptomycetaceae; genus Streptomyces. The sequence continues at coordinate 4,254,285 of NZ_CP163435.1, forward strand.
GCCCCTCAGCCAATTCCTCCATAATCACATCAACCGCTTCCCCCACTTTTGCCTCAATAGACTCGCCCGGCAGGCTGCGGCGATGTTCGGCGGTGCGCTCCCAGTAGTCGGCGAAGACCGAGTTGCGGCACAACACCCGTAGGTGGCCCAGCAGTTCACCCCAGCTGACGGAGCCGATGCGGTAGGCGAGCAGGATCGTGGCGTACTCGCGGTTCACGAAGAGAAGCTGGCGGCGCTTGAAGTCCGGCAGGTCGTCCAGGGTGCTCATGGCGGCCATCAGCGCCGGATCCGCCATCGCGCGGTCCACCTGGCCGACGATGAGCCGTTGCAGCTGGATGAGGTTGGCGTGGCGAATCTCCTCCGCCACACCGGCGAGCTGGCGCAGGAGATCCTGTGTGAGCTCCTCCTGACGTCGGCGGCGTGACGGGCGTCGAAAGGGTGCGCTCATTCGACCCACCGCCCCCGACCATGTCGCAGAACCGATCCTCCGGACGCCCAGCTTCTGTGTGGCCATGTCAAATGAACCCCCGAGTCGAACAGCCCGGCGCCGGCCCGCGATGAGCGGAGTTGAACAGGATGAACTGGGCGGTGCGGAGCGGCGAACGGTGGGTATCAGAGCCCACTTCCCAGGGTGCCGAGGGAATCCACCCGGCGTGGGAGGCGGAGAGGGGGCGCACGGAGTCATAGAACGGGTGCCGACCAACGCCCTGAGGTACTTGTGCCCAGCATGCGCCGTCGCATTCGTTCAGTCGGCGGCGCGGCCCTCGTCGTACGCCTGCCGTGCCTCGGCCACGCGCCCCATGCGCCGCTCGGTCCACTCCGCCAGCCCCCGCACCTGCTCCGCCGCCTCGCGGCCCAGGTCGGTGAGGGAGTAGTCGACGCGGGGCGGGATGACCGGCTTGGCGTCGCGGTGGAGCAGGCCGTCGCGTTCCAGGGTCTGGAGGGTCTGGGCGAGCATCTTCTCGCTGACGCGGCCGATGGCCCGGCGCAGCTCGCTGAAGCGGTGCGGGTGCTCCAGGAGCTGGATCAGGACGAGGACGCCCCAGCGGCTGGTGACGTGTTCGAGGACGAGGCGATGGGGGCACATCTCCTCGCCGGCGACGTTCCACTTCGTCTTCGTGACGGGTGTCCGAGCGTCTGCTCCACTTACGGCCATGCCAGTACCTTACTTCAAAGTGGGTACTTTCGCAGAGTTAGCGCACCTCCTATGGTTAGTGCATCGCCACCCCACAAGGAGTTGTCATCATGAGCATCGTCGTCACCGGAGCCACCGGAAACCTCGGCCGGTTCGTCATCGAGGGTCTGCTGGAGAAGGTTCCGGCCGAGGAGATCACGGCCGTGGTCCGCAACGCGGAGAAGGCCGCCGGCTTCGCCGCCCGCGGGGTGAAGATCGCCGTTGCCGACTACAGCGCGCCCGAGACCTTCGACGACGTCCTCTCCGCCGGCGACAAGGTGCTGCTGATCTCCGGCAGCGAGGTCGGCAACGACCGTGTCGCCCAGCACCGGGTCGTCCTGGACGCGGCCAAGGCGGCGGGTGTCGCGCTCCTCGCCTACACCAGCGCCCCCGGGGGCCTCACGGCCGCCCTCGCCGACGACCACCGCGGCACCGAACAGGCCCTCCTGGAGTCCGGGCTGCCGTACGTACTGCTGCGCAACGGCTGGTACAACGAGAACTACACCGAGCAGCTCGCCCCGGTGCTCCAGTACAACGCCGTCACCCACGCCGCCGGCCAGGGCCGCGTCTCCTCCGCCGCACGCGCCGACTACGCGGCCGCCGCCGTGGCCGTACTGACCGGCGAGGGCCACGAGAACAAGACGTACGAGCTGGGCGGCGACCAGGCCTGGTCCTTCGCCGAGTACGCGGCCGAGCTGAGCGGACAGACCGGCAAGGAGATCGCCGAGAACCCGGTCTCCGGCGAGGTTCTCACCGGCATCTACACCGGCGCCGGTCTGCCCGAGCCCGTCGCTCAGATCCTGGCCGGGGTGGACGCGTCCGTCGCGAAGGGCGAGCTGGTCGTCACCAGCGGCGACCTGTCCCGGCTGATCGGCCGCCCGACCACGCCGATCGCCGACTCCGTCGCGGTGGCGCTCAAGGGCTGACTCCCCCTCGGGCCCCGAGCGTCACCTTCCGACCCCCGCCTGTCATGACCGTATGGCGATACGGGCATGACAGGCGGGGGTGTGCGGCGCTACCTTCGTGAAGGCTGCACGGGAGCAGCTGCGCGAGAAGGAGGAGCCGGTGGCCGTGCGGTCGGATGGGTCGGCGGGTGCGGTGAGCCCCGCGGGGAGCACGAGGGCCACAGGTGCCACGGGTGCCACTGATGCCATGGGTGCCAGTGGTGAGCAGGGCTCCAGGAGCGAGCAGCGCATCGGGCTGCTGAACGGTTTCGCCGCCTACGGCATGTGGGGGCTCGTCCCCCTCTTCTGGCCGCTGCTCAAGCCCGCCGGAGCCGTCGAGATCCTCGCGCACCGCATGGCGTGGTCCCTTGCCGTCGTCGGCGTCGCGCTGCTGGTGATGCGGCGCTGGGCCTGGGTCGGACCGCTGCTGCGGCAGCCGCGCAAGCTCGGGCTGATCACCATTGCGGCGACCGTGATCACCGTCAACTGGGGCGTCTACATCTGGTCCGTGAACACCGGACATGTGGTGGAGGCGTCGCTCGGCTACTTCATCAATCCGCTGGTCACCATAGCCATGGGCGTCCTGCTGCTGAAGGAACGGCTGCGGCCCGTGCAGTGGACGGCCGTCGGGGTCGGCTTCGCCGCGGTCGTCGTGCTCGCCGTCGGGGCCGGGCGGCCTCCATGGATCTCCCTCTGCCTCGCCTTCTCCTTCGCCACGTACGGACTGGTGAAGAAGAAGGTCAACCTCGGCGGCATCGAGTCGCTCGCCGCGGAGACCGCGATCCAGTTCCTGCCCGCGCTGGCCTATCTGCTGTGGCTGGGGTCGAGGGGCGAGGCGACCTTCGGCGCGCAGGGCGGCGGCCATGCCGCGCTGCTCGCGGCGACCGGTGTGGTGACCGCGCTCCCCCTCGTCTGCTTCGGCGCGGCCGCGATCCGGGTCCCCCTCTCCACCCTCGGGCTGCTCCAGTACCTGGCGCCCGTCTTCCAGTTCCTGCTCGGCGTCCTCTACTTCCACGAGGCCATGCCCCCCGAGCGCTGGGCCGGCTTCGCGCTGGTCTGGCTCGCGCTGTCGCTGCTGACCTGGGACGCCCTGCGCACCGCTCGCCGGGCGGCACGCACGCTCAGGGCGGAAACGGCCGCCCCCGGCACCGCCCTCGCCGGCGGCACGGCGGTCGGCGCGGCCCGGAGCGCGCCCGAGAGCCTGGTGGCCGGGGCCGACCCGGTGGACGCCAAGCCGTAGACCGCGAACGTCAAGCCGTAGATCGCTAGCTCACGGCCGTCAAGCCTCCGCAGGGCCACGGCGAGCCCGGTGTGCCCGCACCTTGTGGCGGTTGCCGCAGTGTTCCATCGCGCACCAGCGGCGCCGCCCGGGGCGGGAGGTGTCGACGAAGAGCAGGTAGCAGTCGTGGGCGGCGCATTCGCGGATGCGGGCCGCGTGCGGGCCCGTGAAGAGGTCGACGGCGTCGCGGGCGATCGTGGAGAGCAGCTGGGTGCCGGTTGCCGACGGGGCCCAGGTGCGGCTGCCGTCGGGTGCGATGCGGGCGACGAGCGGGGGCTCGGCAGCGGCCGTGTTGACGACGGTCAGGTGGCGGGCGGAGAGCGGACGGTCGTGGGCTCGGTCCGCGGCCATCAGGAACAGGGCGTTGCGCAGGGTGCGGGCCGACTCCAGTTCGGACCGCGTCACGGCCGGTTCGAGTCCCGGCGGCAGCCGGCTGCGGTCCGTCCAGCGGACCAGGTCGGCGGGCTCGTGCAGGCTCTCGTGGCGGGCGAAGACGCCCGGTCCGCCCGTCGTCAGCAGTTCCATACAGAGCGCACCCGGATCGAAGCGGTAGGGCTTTCCGTCGTACGACACGAGGGTCAGGCCCGGCGATTCCATTGCGCGCTCGCTCATGTAACCAATATAAGTGGTTACATGACGCACACTCCCCTGCACTGGAAGCTCGTCATCGACACGGCCGACCCGCACGCGCAGGCCGACTTCTGGGCCGCCGCCCTCGGGTATCAGGCCGAGGACAACAGCCCTCTCATCGAACGCCTGCTGGGCCTCGGCGCCGTACCGGCCGAGCTGACCGTCGCGTCGCACGGTCGCAAGGCCTGGCGGGACCTGGCCGCCGTACGGCATCCGGACGATCCCTACGAGGAGGAGAGCGGGACCGGGCTCGGGCGCCGGCTGCTCTTCCAGCGGGTGCCCGAGGCGAAGTCCGTGAAGAACCGGCTCCATCTCGACCTGCACGTCGGCGCCGAGCGGCGGGCGGCAGAGGTCGAGCGGCTGGAGGGACTCGGCGCGAGCGTGCTGCGGCACGTGAAGGAGCCCGGGGGCGAGTGGGTCACGATGACCGACCCCGAGGGGAACGAGTTCGACGTGCAGTGACGGCAGCCGTGGCCTCTTCGGCTGCCGCCGCCTTCGTGTTCCGGGGTCAGCGGCGGGGGGCCGGGGCCTGGGGTGTGTACGCCTGAGGCCGGTTGGTCTGGGGCCTGTTGAACTGCGGCCTGTTGCCCAACTCCCTTACCGCGGACGATCGTTCTGCCGTGAGGGCGTGCACGCGGGACGGTGTGGCCGACGAGCGCAGATGGGCGGCGACCGACAACGGCATGCGGGTGCCCCGGGAGGCGTCGCCCGCGAGACGGGAGTGCAGAGCGCCAACCCGGGCCAGGTGGTGCTGGAGCTGGTCGGGGGTGAGCGTCTCCACGGGGACGCTCACCGCAGTCCGTACGGCGGCGGGGTGCGCCGGAATCGGGGCCGCGCCCCGGGAGTCGACGCGGGCCGGGTCCAGGCCCGCGGCGCGCAGGGCAGCGGCCTTTTCCCGGCGGTCGGCCGTAGCCGCGTGATCTCCGCCCGTACGGTCGTGCGCCGATCCGGCCCTGCCGCCGCCCGGCTGGATCGTGCGCCAACTCATCGTGCCGGTCAGCTCGTTGATGGACACCTCGACCCGGGGGCGGCGGGGCGCGCGGCGGCGCGCGGCGGCCGAACGGTCGCCGCGGCCGCGAGGATGATCGGGCAGAAGCCTCGGGGCGTTCTGGTCACTGGCCATGGGCGTGCGGGCTCCGGGTGTAGGGGTTGTCGGCGAGGGCACGGGCGCGCTCGGCGAGTCGGTTCATGCGGGAGCGGGCCGACTCCAGCTGCTCGATGTCGTCGGCGGCGGGGCCGCTGTCGGCCGCGAGTTCGCTCCACAGGCCGATCAGGTCACGGCCGAGGTGCAGTCCCTGGTACGGGTCGCGGACCGCGCGCCAGGCCGCCGCCGCGCTCTGCACGTTGCCGTACGCGGCGCGCGGGTCCCGATGCCTCCTGCGGACCTGGGCGAGGTCCAGCGACAGGTGGAAGGACCTGAGCGCGTCCCCGGCCAAGTAGGCGATGTACGCGGTCAGTTCGCGCAGTCGCAGCACCTCGGGGTGCTCCTGGCCGAGCGACGCCGAGGCCTCCGTGACGGCCCGCTCGGCCATCTCCGCGGCCGCCTCGATCCGGCCCATCTTCACGGCATCGTTGATCCGGGCCACCGGCTCCGCGAGGAAACCCGGTTCCTCCGCGTCCGCTCCCGAGGCCGACCCGTCCTCCGGGCCCAGCACGGCCTCCGCGACCGCGTCGAAGCCCCGCACGGGCGCGGGCTTCGGCTCCGGCTCGGGCTCCAGCACCGGCAGCTCCGCCACGACGGGGGCCGGCTTCGGCGCCATCTTCGGCAGCGGGGCCGGCAGCGGGGTCGGCTCGGAGTCGATGACGGCCGGCTTCGGGGTGGGCGCCTGCTGCTGCGGGGCCGGCGCGGGCTTGCGTACGGCGGGGGCCGCCTGGTTGCTGTTCGGCTCCCACGCCAGCGGGGTCATCGGTGCGGGAGGCGGCGGCAGTACGGGACCGCCGACCGGCTCCACGGCCGGGCCGAACCCCGTCGCGGGGCCGAACTCCCCTGTGGGGGCGGCCACTTGCTGAGCCGAGGCGGCGTCCTGCACCGGCTCCGGCGCAGGCTGCGGGGTCGGATTCGGGACCGGCTCCGGCACCGCGCGCAGCACGAACGTCGGCGCGGCGGAGCCGGTCGGGGCAGCCACCGGTGCGGGCGCCGGAGCGGGTGCGGGTGCGGGTGCCGGAGCGGGTGCCGGTGCGGGCTCCTGCTTCGCCACGGGCTCAGGCGGCGCCTGCGGCGCGGGCGGCGTCGCAGCCTCCGGCGTCGCGGGCTCGGGAACAGGCAGCGGCTTCGGTTCCAGCTCCGGTTCCGGTACCGCCCGCAGGACGAACGTCGACGGCGTGGGACCGGTCGGCTCCTGCACCGCCCGCAGCACATGCGTGGCCTTGTCCCGGGCCGGAACGGGCGGCGCCTCGGGAGTTTCGGGCACGGCGGGGGCAACGGGCACGGCGGGGGCAACAGGCACCGCGGGGGCCGGAGGCGCTGCGGGCACCTCGGCAGCCGGAGTCGCCACCGGCGCGGCCGGCACCGGCGCAGCCGTTTCGGCGCCGGCCGGCGGCCCCACCCTTACCGGCTCCCCCGCGTACTGGCTCGCCCCGTCCACGTTGACATGGAGCGGGACGACGTAGCCGATGCACTCGTCGCGGACCGTCGCGAGGACCGGGTGGCCCGTGGCGAGGGCGAGGCGGTGGAGGTAGTTGAGGACGGCGTCCTGGGCGGTCTCGCCGGGGGCGGCGACGATCGGCATGCCGCCGACCGACGCGGGCCCGGACGGCGGCACGTGGACGTCGATGGGTGTCGCTCCGGGGGCCGCCTGTCCCCCGGAACCGGCACCCGGTACGGAACGGCGCTGCGCCCGCTTGAGTTCCCGCTTCTGTTCGCGGCTGAGTCGAGACATCGGTTCCCTCACACGGGTTGATCAGAGAAGGAAGAGGAGGACGGGGTGGAGAAAGAGGAGGACGACCAGGAAGACGCGCCAGCGGCCGAGGAGGTCACGGCGGACGAGGACGACGCCGCGGACGACGGTGACGGTGATCCGGACGGCGGCACCGCCGCCTCCACGGTCGTCACCTGGCTGACCCGCCACGGCTCACCCTTGCCCGAGCGTGTCAGCGTCAGATAGACGTTCGCGCGCGGGCCCGTTCCCGTCCAGCCGTCGCGGCCGTGGGCCTCGCCGTCGACGAAGAGGGCCCGGTAGGCGCGGGCCGGGGTGTCGGTGGGACCGTCGCCGTCGTCGTCGTAGGACACCGACACGGTCGTCCAGGCCTTGTGGTCCGCCCAGGTGTTCCAGTCGTCGCCCGCCCCGCTCGCGGGGTGGTACGAGCGCTCGTCGGCGGCCTTGCTCGCCGTGAACCAGCGCGCCGAGCGCAGTACGGCGTCGTGCGGGCTCGTGTCGTACTTGGTGTCATAGCCGTACGCCGTCTGCGCCCAGGCCTTCGCCACGGCCGTCGCGTCCGTCGCGTCGACGCCCTTCGGGCTCGGCACGTGCGCGTCCGCGCCCAGCGGCTTCCCCGACGGCACGGGCGCCTTCGGCGCCACCGAAGGGGCGGCGGAGGGCGACGAGCCGCCCGCGCCCGACACCCGCTGGTCCTGCAGACCACAGCCGGTCAGCGCGACGAGCCCCGCCACGGACACCGCGACACAGCCGATCGCCCTCACCGTCACCCTTCCCCTCGCCCTCGTGCTCGTCCTCGTACGCATCCTCGCCTCCCTCCCCATCATGTCCGCCCCAGTGTCCGTCCTCGTGTCCGCCCTCGCCCCGGCCCGCAGGTCCGCCTGCCCGTCGGCTGTCATTTCAGCCCCAGCCAGGGTGCCGGATCCACGTACTTGCCGTTCTGCATGACCTCGAAGTGCGCGTGCGGTCCGGTCGAGTAGCCGGTCGAGCCGACCGCGCCGACCTGCTGCCCGACCTTGACCTTCTGTCCCACACTGACGTTGAGGGCGGACATGTGGTTGTACGTCGTCTCGATGTGGTCGCCGTCGATGGTGCCGTGGTCGATGATCACGCGGTTTCCGTAACCGGTGGACCAGCCCGCGAAGGTGACCGTACCGTCACGGGCCGCCTTGAACGGCGTACCGGCCGCGGCGCCGAAGTCGGTACCCGTGTGCAGCTTGTAGACGTGCAGGATCGGGTGCATGCGCATGCCGTACGGGGAGGTGATGGGCGGGTTGCCGGGGATCGGCATCGCCATCTGCTGCCCCGCCGGAATCTTGCCCGGTGCGTCGTCCACCGACTCGTACTTGGATATCAGTGACTTGATACGGGCGACGTAGCCCTGAGTCTCCTGGTACGGCGGCATGCCGTGGTACTGATGCACCGCGCCCGGACCCGCGTTGTACGCCGCGAGCGCCAGGTCGAGGGTCTCGCCCGACGCCTCACCGCGGTCCTTGTAACCCTGGACCTGCTCGGCGAGGGCGCAGTCGTAGCGGCCCTGCGCCATGATCGCGTCACCCGGGTCGAACGGCGATGCCCGGCCGTTGCCGTCGTCGTCCTTGCCCCAGGTCACCCAGGTACCGGGCATGAACTGCGACAGGCCCTGGGCGCCGACCCCCGGTGACACGGCGTTCGGGTTCCAGCCCGACTCCGCCTCGATCTGCGCCGCGATGACGGCCGGCTTGATGACGTCGCACATGCCGCCCGCCTTCAGGACCCAGGGCACGTACTGCGCCGGCACCTCGCCCTCCTTGAGTCCGCCGCCGACAGCGCTTCCCTGGCCGTCGGCGGCCGCGCCCTCACCGCCGCCACTCACCGCGACCATCATGATCACCGGCATGAGCACGGCGGCGATGCAGCCGCCGACCACCCAGCTCGTGCTTCCGCCCCCGTTGGACATCGGCTCCCCTCAGCCTCAAGATCCGGTTGTGTGTACGACGTTGAGTCTCTCGGCTCACACCCGCTCCCCGCGTCACTGTCGCGTCACAGGCTCGTCCCAGGAACTCACGCCCCGTTACCGAACCCGCCCGCGCGCCGTGAAGATCGGTGGGCGGACAACGAAGGGAAGTGGCGATGCAGGCGACGCAGGGAACGCAACACGGCGCGGGCGGGCCTGAGATCAGGCACGAGACCGGGCCCGAGATATGGATACGCGGGCCGGTGACCGGTGGCGGGCAGGATCCGCAGCCGGACGACCCCGGCCAACCCCTGGTGACGGCACGGGAGTTCGCCTGGGTCGCCACCCACGGCGGCGCCGGCGCCTCGACGCTCGCCGCCGTCTTCGGCGGTCATGACGCGGGCCGCAGCTGGCCCCGGCCCGACCAGGGCGAGCCCGGTTCGGTCCTGCTGGTCGGGCGGACGCACGCCGCGGGGCTGGAGGCCGTGTCACACACCCTGGACATCTTCCGGCGCGGCGACGCGCCGCCGGGACTCGACCTCGACGCCATCGTGCTGGTCGCGGACGCGCCCGGGCGGCTGCCCCGCCAACTCGCCCAGCGCATCAAGGTGATCGCCTCGGTGATCGACGTCTACCGCGTGCCGTGGGTGCCCGCATGGCGCACCGGCGACCTCGCCGCCGAACCACCGCGCGAGCTCGCGCAGTTGGCCCGACTGACCGGAGGCCCGGCTCTCTCGGCCGGGAAGAGGAGTACCCGATGAGCCTGCTGTACGCGGCAAACGCCGTAATGGACACGCCCCTTGCCGTCAGCGGCGCGGTCACCGGTCCGCTCGACACGGTCCTCGGCTGGATCGCCTGGCTCGTCACGGCCGCGGGTGTGGCCGGTCTGCTGATCGTGGGCACCCGGATGGCGCTCGCCGTGAAGACGGGGGACGGGGAGGAGCATCTGAGTCAGTTCCTCACCGTGATGGGCGCCTGCGTGATCGGCGCCACAGCCGGACCGATCGTTTCCTTTGTCATGCCCTGGCTCTGACACCCGGTTCACGTGACGAGATCTTCCCGTGTGTCACGGACACGTCACCGACTGGTGCTGGATCACTACATCGCTTGGCTCAACCCCACAGGAGTCGCCAAGCTCACTGTGCAGCCGGGAACCCGGGCGTCACATCAGCCCTCCCCCCGGCATCCGCCTCCCACGAGGCGTCCTTCGCAACCACCGCTCACAGCACGCACGACGTCGGCCCGCGGCCGACCAAATCGGGGAGTAGTCAATGTTCAAGGCGATAGCAGCCAAGGCCCACATCTACCTGGCGGACGGAACGGTCCCCAACCCCACGAAGGACGCGCCCGGCGAGCTGACCGGCAAGGTCGACACCGTCCTCGGCATCCTCGCCTGGGCCGGCACCGCGGCCGGTGTCGCGGGCGTCCTGGTCACCGGCGCCATGATGGCGATCTCCATGCGCCGCGGCGAGGGCTCGGAGCACATGGGCCGCCTCGGCATGGTCCTCGGCGGCTGTGTCCTGGTCGCCACCGCGGGTCCCCTCGTCACCTTCGTCTTCGCGTGATCCACGCCCCGTCCGACGTCCACTGATTCGAAGGGAGCGCGAACATGCTGAACTCCGGCCGGTCCCGCGGGGGCAGCGGGGAGTGGGAGCAGCCGTTCTGGCAGCAGCGAGGCTGGATCCTCTCGGCCGGGTTCCTGCTGGTGCTGCTCGTCCTCGCCGGCTTCACGATGCTGACCCACGACGACAACACGCCGACGGGCGCCGCGTCGGACCCGACCCCGAAGGCGAGCGCCACGAAGGGCAGCACCGACGACAACGGCGGCAACGGCAGCGGCGGTTCGGACACCCGGCCCGCCGGCTGCCGCACCGACGACAGCGACCAGGCCAAGCCGTCCAAGGTTCCCGGTGACTTCCGCTGGAAGGCGGACGGCACCGGCCTGGTGCCGGTGTCCAAGACCATCGGTCCGCTCAAGTACGACGGACCCGTGTGGTCCTGCTACGCGCACACGCCGATGGGCGCGGTACTCGCCGCCCACTCCATCACCGACCACCTCAGCTACCCGGGCTGGCGCACGGTCGTCGACCGCCAGGTCGTGCCCGGCGCGGGCCGGGACGCCCTGATCGCCAGCCGTTCCCAGGACGACGACAAGCCGACCTCGGGCAAGGCCGACGCCGGAGGCTACGCCGGCTTCTCCGTCCTCGCTTACAACAAGGAAGAGGCAACCGTCATGCTCCTGCTCCGCGGCCCCAACGCCGCTTACGGCTCCGCCTCGGTGAGCGTGCGCTGGCAGGACGGCGACTGGAAGCTCGCGCCCGACGCGGACGGCACGGTGTACGCGGGGATGGCCCAGGTCGCGGGCACCAAGGGCTTCATCACCTGGGAGGCGTGAGATGGCCTGCACCTGGAAGGCCTATGACTGCATAGGCGCCGGCTTCAACTGGATCGTCGGCGGGACCGGCGAGGCGCTGGCCGCCGGCGCCGTGGAGACCTTCGCCAAGGCGATCGGCGAGGCCGCGTCCCAGGTCCTCAAGGCGCTCAACGGCGTGTGGATGAACGTCAGTCCGGGCGATCCGACCAATCCCGTCAACGACATCCAGGGCGAGACGAGCTGGCTGGTGGGCTATGTCGCCGTGGCCTCGCTGCTGATCGCGGCGATACGGATGGCCATCGACCGCAAGGGCCAGAGCATGCGGCAGGCCTTCAACGGGATGTGGAAGGTCATCCTCGTCGCGGGGGTGGCGACGACGGGCATCCAACTGCTCAGCAGAGCATCGGACGCGTACGCGCAGGAGGTCTACAAGAAAGCCGACCTGGGCTCGACGGCGGACAAGATCCTCGGCGTCATGGTCCTGGAGTCACCGGGGCTCGTGCTCATCTTCGGTCTGCTGGTGATGCTGTCGACCTTCGTGCAGATCTGCCTGATGTACATCCGCATCGGCGTACTGATCATGCTCGTCGGCACGCTGCCGCTTGCCGCCGTCTCCTCCATGACCGGATGGGGCGAGGGCTGGTGGAAGAAGCACATCGGCTGGCTCGCCGCCTGGCTGCTCTACAAACCCGCGGCAGCATTGATCATCTATTCGGCGACAGCGATGACCAACAGTGCCAAAGGCCAGAGCAACCAGGCCGGGAACCTCAACCAGACCATCGCGGGCATGGGCATGCTGATCCTCTCGGTCTTCGCACTGCCCGCCCTGCTCAAGCTGATCGTCCCGGCCACGGCCGCACTCGGCGGCACGTCCGGCGGCACGGTCACGATGAACGCCGCCAACAACGTCGCCAGCGGCGCCGTCAACATCGCCGCGAACAGCGGCGGTGGAGGCGGCGGTGGAGGCGGCGGCGGGGGCGGCACCCCCGGTCCGAAGGGCTCGCCCTCCGAGGGCGCCGGGGCCCCGGCCGGTGGCGCGGGCGGTGCCGGTGGCGGTGGCGCGGGCGGTGCGGCCGGTGGCGCGGCCTCCGCGGGCGGTACGGCCGCCGCGGGTGCGGCCACGGGTGGCGCGGCGCTCGCGGTGCAGGCCGCCGCGGTCGTCGTACAGACCGGTATGCAGGCCGCCTCGGAAATCACCAACTCCCTCGACGACAACGACGGGATGAAGGGCCACAACCAGTAGGGCCCGACAAGGAGGCGCGGTAAGCCTCCCCGGGGCCCGGGGTCACCACCCCGGGCCCCACCACCCCCGCACGCCCGAAGCCTTGAGCCGGAAGAAGGAAACCCATGTCCACCGACGCCATGACGCGTCCCACGTACGGGAACTGGCGCAGGCCCCGCCGTCCCGGACTCGGCCCCCTGGGTCTGCTCGGCACCGTCGTCGCCTTCGGCGGACTCCTGGTGGCACTGCTGGCCTCGCTGGTCTCGATCACGCTCGCGATCTTCGTCCTGGTGCCGACCGGGCTCTTCCTCGCCCCGCTGGCACTGCGCACCGTCGACGGCCGCAACGTCTACCAGGTCCTCGCGGTCCGCATCGGCTGGATGAAGCGGAAGGCGAACGGCTCGCACACCTACATCTCCGGGCCGCTGTCCAAGCGCCCCGGCGGCCGCTACCAGCCGCCCGGGCTGCTCGCGCGCACGAAGATGTACGAGGGCCGGGACGCCTACAACCGCTCCTTCGGCGTGCTGCACCACCCGGGCCGCGGCCTGTACACCGTGGTCCTGGCCTGCGAGCCGGACGGCGGTTCGCTGGTCGACCCGCAGCAGGTCGACATCTGGGTGGCGTCCTGGGGCGACTGGCTGGCGCGGCTCTCGCACGAGCCGGGGCTGCGCGGTGCGCAGGTCGTCGTCGAGACCGCCCCCGACACCGGAACGCGGCTGGCGGCCGAGGTACTGCCGCGGATCTCGCCCACCGCTCCGGCCGCGGCCCGCGCGGTGATGCAGGAGGTCGTCGACCGCTACCCGTCGGCGTCCTCGGAGATGCACACGTACATCGCCCTGACGTACGGCCCGGCCGGCGGCCCCAAGCGGAGCGTCGAGGACATCATCACCGACCTGTCGATGCGACTGCCGGGCCTGCTGTCGGGCCTGGTCGCGGCGGGCGGCGGCTCCGCCTACCCGCTCGGCGCGGACCGGCTCGCCGAGATCGTGCGGGTCGCCTACGACCCGGCGATCGCCCCGGACGTCCTGAGCGCCCGCGCCGAGAACGCGGTCACCGGCCTGGAGTGGGCCGACGCGGGCCCGGCGGCCGCGGTCGAGACCGTGACGTCGTACCGCCACGACTCGGGTGTCTCGCGCACCTGGATGCTGACGCTCGCACCGCGCGGCACCGTCCGGTCCAGCGTGCTGCGCGGCCTCCTCGAGCCCGCGCCCGGCACCCGGCGCAAGCGGGTCTCGCTCGTCTACCGGCCGATCGACCCGGCGACCTCCGCGCGCATCGTGGAGTCCGACCGGCGCTCCGCGCACTTCATGGCGGGCTCGCGGCGCGGTCTCGTCCAGGCGCGGGCCAGTTCGGAGATGCAGGCCGCCGAGCAGACGGCGGCCGAGGAGGCGGCGGGCGCGGGGCTCGTGGAGTTCTCGATGATGGTGACGGTCACCGTCGACGACGAGGCGCAGCTGTCGGACGCCGGCATCACCGTGCGCAACCTCCAGGCGTCCTCCCGCATCCTGATGCGCCCCGCCGACCGGATGCAGGCCTCGGCCTTCACCTGCACGCTGCCCGTCGGCCTGCTGCCGTGGGAGCACACCCTCGTTCCGTACCAGATCAGGGAGTCCCTGTGAGCAAGCAGCCGTCTGTCGCACGTCCTCAAGTGGCGCCCCCGCGTGGCTATTTCGGCCCCGGCGGCGGCCAGGTCGGGCACGTCGACCCGCCCGCGCTGTGGCGCGCGACCACCGTGCAGGCCTGCGGGCTGTGGCCGTTCGCGGCCGGTTCGGGTGCGCCGATGACCGGCGTTCCGCTCGGGCAGCATCTGCACACCGGTGCGACCGTGTGCGGTGACCCCATCTCCTGGTTCACCCGGGCCCGTTACATCTCCAATCCGTCCCTGTTCATGCTCGGCATGCCGGGCCTCGGCAAGTCGACGCTCGTCAACCGGATGCTGATCGGCATGTGCGCAACGGGCATCACCCCGTTGGTGCTCGGCGACCTGAAGCCCGACTACGCCGACACCGTGCGGGCGTTGGGCGGCCAGGTGATCTCCATCGGGCGCGGCGTCGGCGGCATCAACGTCCTCGACCCGGGCGCGATGGGCGAGGCGGCGGCACGGATCGGCGGCGACCGAGGACGCATCCTGTCCGCCGAGGCGCACGGCCGTGTCCTCAACATGGTCGCCGCGCTGATCACCATCGTGCGTGGCCGGCCGATGGACGACCACGAGCAGTCGGTCCTCTCCGCCTGTCTGCACCACCTCGCGGAGCGTACGAAGCCGGGGCGCGCCCCGCTGCTGCCGGATCTGCTGAAGGTGCTGGACGAAGGCCCGGACCGGGTCCGTGCGGTGACCCTGGACCGCGGCAACCAGGCCCGCTACCAGGAGGCCGTCGACCCCCTGCACCGCTCCCTGCTCGGCGTCCTCGACGGACCGCTCGGCGACACCTTCGCCTCCGAGACGTCCACCCGGATCAACCCCGCCGCGCCCGCCGTATGCATCGACATCTCCCGCATCGGCGAGGCCGACACCCAGCTCACCGCCGCCGCGATGCTCGCCGCCTGGTCCGACGGGCTCGGCACGGTGGCCGCCGCGCACGCTCTCGCGGATGCCGGGCTCGCCCCGCAGCGCTGGTTCTTCACCGTCCTCGACGAGCTGTGGCGTCCGCTGCGGGCCGCCTCCGGCATCGTCGAGCGCATCGACGCGCTGACCCGGCTCAACCGGTCGCTGGGTCTCGGCGACGCGAAGATCACCCACACCCTCAAGGACGCGGAGGCGCTCGGCAGCGAGGCCGACCGGGCGAAGGCGCGCGGCTTCGTGGAGCGGGCCGGGATGGTCGTCTGCGCCGGGCTTCCCCGCTCGGAGATGAAGGACCTCGGCGAGATCGTCGGTATGTCCGAGCGCGAGATGGACCTCGTCTCGTCGTGGTCGTCGCCGCCGGGGTGGGCCTCCACCGGGGGGAACGAGGAGCCGCCCGGGCGCGGGCGCTTCCTGATCAAGGTGGGCGGTCGGCCCGGGATCCCGATCAAGGTGTCGATCACGGACACCGAGCGGGCGCTGCACAACACGAACACGCGGTGGTCGGAGGCGGGGAAGACGTTGCTGGAGAAGGGGTAGCCGGGGCAGCCCTACGGGCCCGCGGCGGAGCCGCTGACAACTGCAGTCGCCCCCTCACACCAACCACCACCCACGGGGACCCGAAATGACCACCCGCAAGCCACAGCGCGCCACCGGCGAGGACTTCCTCCCCTGGATCGTCCCCGGTGCCGCCTTCCTCATAGGCACCCTCTTCTTCGCCGCCTGGCTGGGCGGCACGCTCGGCGCGGCCATGAGCGGGGCGGGCTGGGATCCGCCGCCGTTCGGGCTGTCCACGCTGTCCACCCTCGTGAAGGAGGGCCCGGCCGAGGTATGGCCGAAGGCGGGGACGACAGCGATCGCGGCCGGGATGGCCACCGTGTTCGGCGCCGTCGTGGCCGCCGTGGTCGTGCTGATCATGCTCGTACGCCACCGGGTCGCGAGGCCCAGCGGTCTGGCCGGCCGCAAGGAGCTGGCCGGTCTGCTCCCCAAGGGCGCGGCGGAGCGGGCCCGCCAACTCCGGCCGTCCCTGGCCAAGTTGGGCAAGATCGAAGCCGACGACACCGGCAACCTCCTCGGCAACCTGGAGCCGAACGGCCCGGAGCTGCGCTCCAGCTACGAGGACGTGGAGCTGGACCTGATGGCGCCGCGCGCCGGCAAGTCCACCGGCATCGCGGTGCCGCGCGTCCTGCGCGCCCGCGGCAGCGTGCTGCTGACGTCCAACAAGGCGGACGTGTACAGCGTGACGCGTGCCGAGCGCGAACGCGTGGGCCGGGTCTGGACGTTCGACCCGCAGGGCATCGCGCACACGCCGCGCGCCCTGTGGTGGGACATGCTCGCGGACGCGGCCACCATCGAGGGCGCCCGCCGCCTGGCGGGGCACTTCGTCGGAGCGGTGAACGACGACGCGTCGAAGCGGGACTTCTGGATCTCTGCGGCGCAGAACACGCTCACCGCGCTGTTCCACGCCGCGAACCGCGGCAAGCGGCAGGTCGGCGAGGTGCTGGCCTGGCTGGCGGACCCCGCCGACCGTACGCCGGTCGACCTGCTGCGGGACGCCGGGATGACGGCGCTCGCCGACCAGCTCCAGGGCACCGTGCAGGGCGCGGTGGAGACCCGCGACGGCATCTACGAGACCGCCCGCCAGTGCGTGGCGTGTCTGCTCGACCCGGGCATCGCGGCCTGGATCAGCCCCGACCCGGACCTCCCGCAGTTCCTGCCGTCCCAGCACGTGCTGTCCCGGGACACGCTGTACCTGCTCTCCAAGGACGGCGGCGGCTCCGCTGCGGGCGTCATCGCTGCGGCAGCGGATTCCGTGCTGCGGTCGGGAGTTGTCGCCGCGGAGCGGATGGGCGGGCGGCTCGACCCGCCGATGACGGCGGTGCTGGACGAGGCGGCGAACGTCTGCCGGATCTCCGATCTGCCCGACCTGTACTCGCACTTCGGCTCGCGCGGCATCAACATCGTGACCCTGCTGCAGAGTTACCGGCAGGGCACCCGGGTGTGGGGAGAGGCGGGCATGGACGCGCTGTGGGGCGCGGCCACCATCAAGCTGCTCGGCGCCGGCCTGGACGACGCCGACTTCGTGGACAAGGTCTCGCGGCTCGTCGGCGAGCACGACGTGTCGACGGTGAGCTACACCAAGAGCAAGGACGGGCGCTCGCGTTCGACGTCGTACCGCCTCGAGCGCATCCTGCCCGCCGACCGCATCCGCGCCCTGCCCAAGGGCACCGCCCTCCTCCTGGCCACCGGCATCAAGCCCGCGCTGGTGAAGCTCCGCCCGTGGTACGCCGAGCGCGGCGCCGAGCGCATCGCGACCGCGGCCCAGGCCGAGGTCAAGGCCATCACCGCACGCGCCGCCGAAGGGATCATCCGATGACGACCACCGAACCCCAGCCGGAGGAGTCCGCCGCCCCGCCGTTCATCCTCTACCTGGACGGCGAGGAGTACATCGACGAGATGGGCCGCCTCGCCCTCTGGGTGTCCGACCTCCTCCTGCCCGTCTACGGCCGCGAGGTCACCTCCCAGCAGCCCTGGTGCCCGCGCTGGTGGGAGCACCTGGAGGCGGTCGCCCGCCTGCACGCCCTCTGGCTCGCCTGGCAGGAACTCACCGACCCGGCGGCCGGCGCCACGGGACCCTCCGTCTGGCACCGCGACCACCTCGCCCCCGTACTCGGCGAACTCCGCTCCCCCACCGGCCCGTTCGCGGGCTGCAAGGAGGGCAGCCACCGGGTGAAGGCCGTACCGAAGGCCGAGCCGTACGTCGCCCCGGGGGCGGGCGGCGGCCAGAAGGAACCCGATCCGTACGAGACGAGCCTCTGGTAGCCGGACCGCCAGGACGCCGCCCAGGAAGACCGGCACAGCCCGGAAGGAATACTCCCGATCATGAACGAGACGCCCGCACACGGCACCCCCGCACAAGGCACCCCCGCCCCCGACTCCACCCCCTCGCTCCGCGCCTACCTCGGCCTCTACGCCGCCGGGTTCGTCGAGCGCGAGCAGATGCTCGCCCACGTCGCCGCCTGGCCCTTCGAGGAGGAAGAGGGCCTGGACGAGGGCCACCCCGAGCCCACCCACCAGGACAACACCCTGTCCGTGGTCTCCGCGGCCCGGCTGCTCGGCCAGTTGACCCGCGAGGACCTGGAGGAGATCCAGCGCCGCATCGACCGGGCGCGGGAGTGGGAACGGGACCGGGCGGACGGGACAGATCCGCGACCGTGACTCCTGGTGACGAGGGGCCCGAGGCGGAGCTGAGACATGAATACCGCCCGCTGTACCGGGAGCTGCAGACCCGGATGTCGCCCGGCGGCGATCTCGCGCCGGGCGACGGCGACACGTACAACCGGTTCCGGCACGGTGTGCTGTGGAGCCCGGACCGTGAGCGACTGCACGCCTCGATCCTGGAGGAGTTCCAGGCACGGTGCGCCGGGCTGCCCCGGGACGGCCATGCCGCGCTGCTCACCGCCGGGGCGCCCGGCGCGGGCAAGAGTGGCGCGCTGCGCGGGCTCGCCGAATGGCAGAGTCGCGAGGACGAGTTGGGGCGCGCGCTGGCCGGGGTGCACGGCGTGGCCGTACGGGATTATGTCGTCCTCGACCCGGACGAGTTCAAGGTGGCCGTCTTCGAGCACGGTGGTGCGCCTCAACTGCCGTCGGCAGCTCATGAGTTGTCCGACGGACGCCAGGTGTCCCCGTCCGAGATGGCCTCGCTCACGCACCGTGAGTCGGCGTACCTGCAAGAGGTCTTCGAGCAGTGGGCGCGCGGCGAGGGCTACAACCTGCTCTACGACGCGACCCTGCGGGACCAGCCCTGGAACGAGAAGCTCCTCGGCAGCCTCCGCCACGACGGCTACGACAAGCGCGTCCTGCTCTCGGTCGAGGTTCCCGTCGAGCAATGCCTCGCACAGAACGCGGGCCGCTGGCAGCATGGGCGCGGCGAGTTCGACGCAGGCCGCGACTGGTACGGCGGCCGCATGGCACCCGAGGCCATGATCAAGGACCTTTACGCGCGGAGCGGTTCGGGACGCGGCTTCTCCATCAGCCGGGAGAACGCGGAGAAGCTGGTGGCGGGCGGGCTGGCGACAGGGTTGATCACGTCGGAGCGGGGCGACTTCGCGGCGCGAGCAGGCAGGGGGGCGGGCGCCGCCTCTCAGCAGGGCGTCCAGCACGGAGTCCAAGAGGGCGTTCAGCAGGGCTTCCTGCGGGGCGACGCCATCTTCCGCATCTCCGCCGCGGGCAAGCTGCGTTCGGGCGCCGGTACGAGTACGGGCACAGCCGGGCCGGTTGCCGGCCGCCCGGCGGGCACCACCGGCCCGGCGGCCGCGATCACACCGCCGGCGCCCCGAGCCCCTCGTGCGTCATTAGGCGGCTACACGCCCTCGGGCGGGCTGAACCGGTCGACGCCCGCCAGGATGCGCCGCTTGCGTGCCTGGTTGTCGAGCAGCCAGACGCGGCTGAAGCGGGTCGGGTCCTTGCGGTACAGCTCGCGGCCCCGCTCCGAGGTGAAGCGCTCCTCGGGGATCGAATCGGCGCCCTCCGGAAGGAACTTGAGCACCTCGTCCACGGCGGCGAGTGCGTACTCCATGCCCGGGCGGTGCTCGCGCTGCCCGGCGGGCGGCACGTTCAGCAGCCGCAGTCCCGCGTCCGTGCCGACCTGGTCGGCGACCCACAGGAACTCGCCGGGGTCGATGATCCCCGACGGCTCGGCGCCGCCGAACGCCGGGGGCGCGGGCGGCAGTTCGTCGGTCATGACGAACGCGAACGAACGGACGCGGCCGCACTGCGGGCACGCGCCTTCGTACACCGCGACCAACGCGCCGTCGCGCTCTTCCAGGCGGTGCTCGCGCGCGAATTCGGTCGCCCCGCACTCGCATGCGTGCAGGTCCATGTAGAGGTGCGCTTCTTGCGTCGAACGGGCGATCAGCATGACAAGATCCTACGTGCCACGAGGCCGGTCAAGGGGGAAAGTGCCAGTGGAGCAGGAACCGCTCAACCGCAGGAACGACCAGGCCGGGGACCCGGCACCGCAGCCACAGGAGATCAGCGTCATCACGGCGGCCGACGTGGCCGGAAGCCGCTTCACCGGCGGCACGGGCACGGCCCCGGAACCGGGGCGGCAGGCCGCCGTCATCGCGCAGGCGCAGAGCACACTGCCGATGGTCGTGCAGAGCCTGTACGCGGAGCGGCTGCGCTCGGTGGAACTGCGCGCCGACCAGGCCGGTGAGCCCTACTTCGCGCTCACCGACCGGCAGGGCAGGGACCTCACGCTCCGCGTGGACTCCGTACCGCTGCCGACGGGCACGGTCGCCCGTGCCTACGTCAACCCCACGTCGGACCACCACATCGTGCAGCTCTCCGACCGGATGGACCCGCAGCAGGTCGGCCGGGCACTCAGCCACGAGGTCGGCGAGATGCTCTCCGTGCGCGAGCGCGCGATGCGGGCGGCGGCCGGTGACCCCGAGGTCGCCGGGGTCGCCCCGCCGCGCCAGAACCTGCTGGCACGCGGGCAACTCTCCGCGGCCGAGCAGGGTTTCCGGCTCACCGACGAGGACCTCGGCCGTGTGGGCGAGCTCAACTATCTGGCCGCGCGCATGCACGACGCGAGCCTGGGCGAGGACCAACGCGCCGAGGCACGAGGTGAGTTGTCCGCCCTCGTCGACCACGCCGGTCTGCGCCCGCAGGCCCCGGCCGATTCCGAGCAGCACGCGCGGGAACTTCAGGCCGCAGACCTCCGCCTCGATACGGTCGACCCGCACCTGACCCCCGAATCCCGTGCCGTTGTCGCCCAACTAGCCGTTCCTGTCGAGCAGTTGGGCGCCGCCGACGCGGC
The DNA here is from genome assembly GCF_041051975.1 of Streptomyces sp. R21. GTDB lineage: Bacteria > Actinomycetota > Actinomycetes > Streptomycetales > Streptomycetaceae > Streptomyces. The sequence continues at coordinate 4,275,104 of NZ_CP163435.1, forward strand.
CGACCTCCAGGCGTTCCGGTCCCGTGCCGAGTACACCCTGCCGCTCGGGAACGGGCCGCCGATGCCGGGCCTGCGGCCGGACGGCTCCCCCATCCCCCGCGAGGAACTCGCCTCGGCCGCCGCCGAGGCAGCCGAGCAGCGCACCCGCGTCAGCGCCGACACCCTCACCCAACTGCGCGCGGAGGCCGCGGCGAACGGCGAGTGGCCCACCCGCCAGGTCGTCATCGGCGGTGGGGCGAGCCTCGCGGGCCGCGATCCGGACGCCCTGCTCATCGACGCGCGCGGCCGATGGCACCTGGATCCCGGCGAGGGCCTCGTCCAGTCCGCGGACCAGACACGAGGCATGCCGGCGGCCGGCCTGGGTGACGCCCACCAGTTCGTCGACCCCGGCAGCCGGGTGCCGCGCGACGCCCTGCGTCTGTGGGAGGACACCCTCGCGGTACGCGGCCCGGTCGTCGATGGCAACGGCACGCTGGTCGCCGCGGGCGACGGGAACCTGTACGCACAGATCAAACCCGCCGACGGTTCCGACGAGGTCTACGTCAAGGTCCAGGGCGTGCCGACCGTCTCCACCGGACTGACGCCCGAGCTGATCCCGGGCGCCGACCGCACGGTGCAGACGCTGCCCGAAGCCCTCGAAACGGTGCGCGAGCGGCTGCCCGCCGACTCACCTCTGCACGCCCGGCTCGCCGAGGCGCCCACCGCTCAGGCTGCTCTCCAAGTGCTGGGCGAGGACGGCGTGTTGGACACACTGCGCGCCGACGACGGAAGCAGGGGTGCGCTCCGCACACTCGACGCCACGGCCCAGTGGGAGCACGTGCGGGCCGAGGCGCCCGGACGGGTCTTCATCGGCGACGAGATCGCCGAGAACCGTTTCGACCCGACGGCTGCGGACGGCCCGAAGACCTGGCTGATCGCGGGTGCGGGCGGCACCGGTGTGGCCAACGCCGAGATCATCCTGGAGGCCGACCCCGAGGCGAGGGTCACCATCGTCGGCCCGAACCTTCCTCCGGCGCTGGAGAACCAGGTCCAGTTCAACGCGATGCGCGAGCGGTTCGAGGCCTCGCACGGGGGTGACGGGCGGCTCACCATCGACATCGACCCGGCCAATCGCGTCGGCGCCGTACAGATGCACACCGGGCCCGACGGGAAGCCGCGGTTCCGCGAGGGGAACGCGGAGGCGGAGGCGTACGTCGGCTGCCTCGGCCGTACCTTCCCGCTGCCCGAGCCCCTTCAGGAGCTGGGTGAGCGGACCCGGTCCGGTGGCGGTCAGGTCAACGGGGACCTGATGTTCGACCAGGACCGGCTGTACGTCGGGTACGGCCTCAACTTCGAAGCGGGTGGGCAGCAGCACCGCGTGGAGGTGACCGGGTCCGCGTCGCTGCTGCTGCCCCGCGGTGTCTTCCCGTCCGACACCCAGCCGGCCCTCACCGCGATGGCCGTACGTCAGGTTCCCGCCCAGACCGGCAACGCGGCGGTCGGCTTCGCCCCCACGGCCACGCAGACCGCCCGCCTCGCCGAGGCCCGGGAGCAGGGGACCGTGCAGCGGCACAGCTCCGTTCCGGAGAGCTGGCAGAGGCCCACGACGGCCACGGCATCGGCATCGGCATCGGCATCGGCGAACAGTCCGTCGGCGCCGAAGGCCTCGGCGCCGAACGCCACGACGACGACAGGGGTCCCGACAAGTGGCTCCACCACGACCGGTCCCACCACGACCGGTCCCACCGCGACCGGACCGACCGCCACCGGACCTGCCGCGACCGGTTCCACCGCCACCGGACCCGCCGCCACCGGACCGACCGCAAGTGGCCCGGCCGCGACCGGTCCCACCGCCACCGGTCCCACCGGCCCTGCCTCCGTGAACCCCATAGCCAGGATCGCCCGGACCCGGTCCGGCAAGGGCACGGCCACCCCCGGCGGTCCCTCCGGTCCGACGGGCGGGAGCTCGGCTCCGGCACAGCAGCCACGCGTCCCGCGGCCACCACAGCCGGGCGGGGGCGCACCCAGCCGCTGACAGCCCGGGGCACGGCGCCGGACTACGCCTCCCCACCCGGCGCCGACCACCGCACATCCTCCACGCGCCATCCGCGCCGCGACGTTGCCGCGTCGTTCAGGGTGCTCTGTGCCAGCAGGGCGCGGGTGGCCTCGACGAGGTCGGCGAGGTCGGCGGCGCGGGGCCTGAGGAAGTAGTGGCCCGCGTCCGGGAGGACCGTCAGGAGGACTCGGTCCGAGAGATGGCGCCAGGTCCGGTAGCGGTCGCGGAAGTTCTTGGTCGCCTGGTCCCGGTCGCCGACGACGGCAATGACCGGGGCCCTCAGGCGCGGACCACGGCCTGTCCGGACGGAGCGGTAGTAGCGCTGGGACTCCCGCCAGGCGGCGCGACGGTTGCGTACCAGCTGGGCGAGGTGGTCCGGGCTCAGCTGGGCCGGATCGACGTCCGCGTCCACCAGGGTGGCGGTCCACGCGCGGGCGCCGCCCAGTCGCTCCCGGAGTGACGCGGCGCCGTGGCGCAGCCGGGGGAGGCGGCCGGCCGGGAGCAGGTTCGCCGCCAGGTACACGGCCTCGACCCGGCGTCCGGCGGCTTCGAGACCGCGGGCGATCTCGACGGTGAGGGCCACGCCGGCCGAGTGGCCGTAGAGCGCCACCGGGCCGTCGATCTGTTCGAGTATCTCGGTGACGCAGTCACGGGCCAGTTCGGGCAGGGCACGGATCTGTTCGCCCGGTTCGTGGCCGGGCGCGGCGATCGCGTGCAGGGCCCAGTCCGGGGCCAGGGCCTCGGCGAGCGGCTGGTAGATCAGCGCGCTCCCGGCCGCGTAGGGGGCGCAGACGAGATGGGTGCTCGCCGGGACCGGGCGGGCGGGGGTGAGCCGATGCAGCAGGCCGCGAACGGCGTCACCGGCTTCGCGCCCCTCGGGTGCGGAGCGGTCCGCCTCGGGCCCGTCGACGAGGGCGGCCATCGCGCGCACCGTCGGGTTGTGGAGCAGGTCCGTCACCCGTACCGGTACCGCCTGCTCGGGGAACTCCTGCCGCAGCCGCCCGACCAGCCGGGTGGCGAGCAGCGAGTAGCCGCCGAGTGCGAAGAAGTCGTCCGTCGCGCCGACGGCGTCCGTTCCCTCCATGCCGAGCAGCTCGCCCCAGATGCGGGCGACGGTGCGTTCGGTGGGCGTCGCGGGCCCGGCTGACGGCGCGACCGGAGCCGCCTGGAGCGCTCCCGGGTCCGGCAGCGCCTTGCGGTCGACCTTGCCGTGGCCTTGGAGCGGGAGGCGGTCCAGGGCGACGAAGCGGGTCGGCACCATGTACTCGGGCAGCCGCCGCAGCAGTTCCCTGCGCAGGTGCTCGGCCTGCGGCTGGGCCACGGTGCCCGGCTGCTCCAGGTAGGCCACGAGCTGCTGCCGCTCGGCGTCACCGTGCACGACCACCACGGCCTGGGCGACGCCGGGCAGTTGCGCCAGCGCGGTCTCGACCTCGCCCAGCTCCACCCGGAACCCGCGGATCTTCACCTGGTGGTCCTGGCGGCCGAGGAACTCCAGGCTGCCGTCCGGCAGTCGGCGCACCAGGTCACCCGTCCGGTACATGCGTCCGACCCCGTTCGCGGCCCCGGACGACGGCCGGGCGACGAACGGGTCGGGCAGGAACCGCTCCCGCGTCGGTTCGATGCGTCCGAGGTAGCCGCGGGCGAGGTGGGGCCCGCCGATGAAGAGCTCGCCGGTCACGCCGGGCGGCACCGGCCGCAGGGCCCGGTCCAGTACGTAGACGCGAACGCCGGGCAGCGGCCTGCCGATCGGCGTGGACCCGCCGGCCGTCGCCTCCTCCGCCGTGACCTCGTGCACCGTGGCCCCGACGACGGCCTCGGTGGGGCCGTAGTGGTTGAAGACCGCGCAGCGCCCGAACCCGGCCAGGGTCTGCGCCCACGCGTGCGCGCCGGCCTCCCCGCCCAGCACCAGGCCGCGACGGGGCAGCAGCGGCTCGGGGCCTGCCTCCACGGCGAGGGCGGCCAGGTGCGAGGGCGTCAACTTCAGGTAGTCGATGCCGTGTTCGGCGACCGCCTCGGCAAGCTCCGCGCCGGAACTGTCGCGCGGCAGCAGGTGGAGCCGGCCGCCCGTGCTGAGCGCGAGCAGCAGCATCGTCAGGCTGAAGTCGAAGGAGAGCGACTGGAGCAGGCCGTAGCTCGCGCCGGGGACGATACGCAGGCGCTCGCGCACCCCGTTCACGTAGTTCACGATCTCGCGGTGCTGGACGGCGACGCCCTTGGGCCGGCCCGTGGAACCGGAGGTGTAGATGACGTACGCGAGGTCGTCCGCGCAGGGGGCGGTGAGCGGCGGAGCCGCGAGTTCCTCGTCCGGCCCGGAGTCCCCCCTCGCCGCCCAGTCCGTCTCCCAGTCGTCGAGCAGGATTCGCTCGCCCGCGAAGCCCGCCAGCCGCCGGCCGACCTGCCGGTCCGTCAGCAGCACGGTCGCGGACGAGTCGGCGAGGAGGTACTCCAGGCGCTCGACGGGCTGTGCCGGATCCAGCGGCACATAGGCTCCCCCGGCCTTGAGCACGGCCAGCAGCGCTACGACGGTCCGGGCGGGCTCCTGCGTGCAGATGGCCACACGCCGGTCGGGGCCGACTCCCAGCCCGCGCAGCCGTCGGGCCAAGTCGTCGGCGTGACTGTGGAGTTGGTGGTAACTGAGGCTCTGCCGGGCGTGGACGAGGGCGGGCCGGTCCGGATACCGCCGCGCGGCGAGGTCGAGCAGACCGGTCAGTGTGGCCGCCTCGCCGGCCGGGGCCCGCGTCGTACCGGCCCATGCGCCGAGCAGCAGGTCGCGCTCGCGCTCGGTGAGCACCGGCAGCCGGTCGACCGTCGTCGTCGGGGCGGCGGCCGCCGCCCGTGCCAGCGTGGTGAGGCGGTCGGTGAGAGCCGCGACCGTGGACGCGTCCCACAGATCGGTGCGGTAGGCGAAGCGGCCGGCCAGGCCGTCCTCGTCCTCGGTGAGGTAGAGCGACAGGTCGAAGTGGGTCCGGTCGGCGGGGTAGTCGACGTCGGTGAAGTCCGGGGCGCCGCCTCCCCGGGCCGTCATGCTGCCGTGGTTCTGGAGGGCGAAGGTCACGTCGAAGACCGCCGACCGGCCGGTGTTGCGTTCGGGGGCGAGCTCGCGCACGATCTCGGCGAAGGGCAGCTCCTGGTGTTCGAAGGCGTCCAGGAGGCCCGACTTGACCCGGGAGACCAGCTCCCGGAACGAGGGGTCACCGTCCAGCCGGGCGCGCAGCGGCATGATCGTGGCGAAGGAGCCGACCACCCCTTCGAGTTCCGGGTGCAGGCGTCCCGCCGTCGGCGTGCCCACCGCGAAGTCCCGCTGCCCGGTGTGGTGGGACAGCAGCGACTGGAACGCCGCCAGCAGCACCATGAACAGCGTCGCGCCCTCGGCCGTGGCGACGGACCGGAGCATGTCCACCAGCTCGCGGTCCCAGCGGAAGTCGTGCGTCGCGGCCACGACGCCGGCGACCGCCGGGCGGGGCCGGTCGGTGGGCAGCTCCAGCGGGGGCACGCCGGCCAGCTCCTCGCGCCAGTAGCGGCGGCTCGACTCCAGGGCGGGGCCGTCCAGCAGCGCCCGCTGCCAGGCGGCGAAGTCGCCGGACCCGACCGGCAGCGGCCTGGGGGCGGCTTCCGTACGGCCGGTCACCGCCTCCTCGTAGAACGCCTGGAGGTCCTGTTTGATCAGGTCCAAGGACCAGCCGTCCGCGATGATGTGATGGGTCGTCAGCTGGAGGATGTGGTCGCCGCCGGGGAAGGCGATCACGGTCGCGCGCAGCAGCGGACCCCGCGCGAGGTCGAAGGGGCGCACGGCTTCTTCCCTGAGCAGGGGCAGCGCGTCCTGCTCGGGCGCGTCCAGCTCGACGTAGCGCGGCTGGATGTCGGCCTGTTCGGCGACGACGACGGTCGGTGCGCCGTCCGGGCCGGGCGGGAAGGACATCCGGAGCGCTTCGTGGCGTTGCGTCAGGCGGCCCAGCGCCTGGGCGAGCGCGGCGCGGTCGAGGGTGCCGTGCAGCCGCCAGGCCGGGGCGAGGTTGTACGCGGCGGTGCCGGGCGTCAGCTCGTCGATGAACCAGAGCTGCTGCTGCACCGCCGACAGCGGGGGCGTGCTGCCGCGCTCGCGCCGGGCGATCACCTGGCCGGGCAGGACGGCCCGGCCGCGCGCCCGCCCGGCCAGCTGGGCCACGGTCGGCGCCTCGAAGACGTCCCGGGGTGCGAGCGCCGCGCCCAGCTCGCGCTGGATCCGGGCCACCAGCCGGGTGGCCAGCAGCGAGTGTCCGCCGAGCTCGAAGAAGTCGTCGTGCACGCCGACCTGGTCGGCGGGCAGTCCGAGCAGCTCGGCGACGGTCTCGACCAGGACGCGCTCGGTCCGGTCGCGGGGGGCCGTGTACTCCCGTTCAAGGTCCGCGCGCCGCAGCTCGGGCCGGGGCAGCCGACCCCGGTCGATCTTGCCGTTGGCGGTCAGCGGCAGCTCCGCCAACGGCACGAAGGCCGAGGGGATCATGTAGTCGGGCAGCTTGGCCCGCAACGACTCACGCAGCCGCTCGCCCGCAACCGGATCTCCTGTGTAGTACGCGACCAGGCGGGCGTCACCCGGTTCGTCCTCCCGCACCACGGCCACGCAGGCGCCGACCCCCGGGTGGCGGGCCAGGACGTTCTCGATCTCGCCGGGTTCGATCCGGAAGCCGCGCAGCTTCACCTGGTGGTCGAGCCGGCCCAGGAACTCCAGGGAACCGTCGGCGCGATAGCGCACCTGATCGCCGGTCCGGTACAGGCGCTGTATCCCCTGGGAGGGAGTCGCGAAGGGATCGGGCACGAACCGCTCGGCCGTCAGCTCGGCCCGTCCGACATAGCCGTGCGCCACGCCGGTACCGCCGATGAGCAGTTCCCCGGGCACGCCCGGGGCGACCGGGCGCAGGCGGTCGTCGACCACGAACACCCGGGTGTTCGCGAGCGGCCGCCCGATGGGGACGCAGGCCGCCCCGTCCAGCGTGTCCGCGTCGAGCCGGGCGCTCAGCGACCACACCGTGGTCTCCGTGGGGCCGTACACGTTCCACACCGTGCGGGTGCCGTCGACCAGACGGCGGGCCAGGTCCGCCGGGAGCGCCTCGCCGCCGCACAGCGCCCGCAGCTCCGGGGCGCCGGACCAGGAGCCGGCGGCGAGCAGCAGCCGCCAGGTGGAGGGCGTGGCCTGCATGACCGTCGCGCCCGAGGAGCGCAGCAGCGCGGCCAGCGCGTCGCCGTCCACGGCGGTGTCACGGTCGGCCAGGACCACGGTGGCGCCGCGGCTCAGCGGGCCGAACAGCTCGAACCCGGCGATGTCGAAGGCCACCGTGGTGACCGCCAGCAGCCGGTCGCGCGGGCCGAACCCGATCTCGTCGGCCAGCGAACGGACCAGGTTGACCATGGCCCGGTGCCCGACCATCACGCCCTTCGGCGTGCCCGTGGAGCCCGAGGTGTAGATGGCGTAGGCGAGGCCGTCGGCGGAGACCTCCACCGGTGCGGCGAGGCCGCCGCCCGAACCCTCCACCGGAACGGCAGCGGACATCCCCGCGGCAGCGGTCTCGCCCCACGCCCCGGCCATCCGTCCCTCGGTGAGAACGACCGCCGCCCCGGCGTCCGCCACCGCGAAGTCGATACGGTCCTGCGGATACCCCGGGTCCAGGGGCAGGTAGGCGGCGCCGGTCTTGAGTACGGCCAGCAGCGCCACCACCAGGTCCGGGGAGCGCTCCAGGCAGACGCCCACGAAGGCGCCCGGTCCCGCGCCCTGCCCGCGCAGCCACCGGGCCAGCTGCTCGGCCCGCCGGTCGAGCTCGCCGTAGCTGAGCGACGTCCCGGCGTGTTCCACGGCCACCGCGTCCGGGGTGCGCGCCGCCTGGGCCTCCACCAGCTGGTGCAGACAGGCGTCGTCCGGCCAGGCCACGGCGGTGTCGTTCCACTCGGTCAGCAGCCGGTGGCGCTCGTCGGCGGGCAGCATGTCGAGCTCGGACAGCCGGGCCTCGGGAGCTGCGCACATGGCGCCCAGCAGCTCCCGGTAGTGGCCCAGCATCCGGCGGACCGTCGCCGGCTCGAACAGGTCGGTGCAGTACTCCATCCCGCCGGTCACCTGCGTCCCGGTCTGCTCCAGGAACAGCGACAGGTCGAACTTGGCGGCGCCCGGGTCCAGTTCCACCCGGTCGAGTGCCAGCTCCGGGCCGAAGGACTCCGGGGCGGGGGCGTGGTAGAGCGAGAACATCGTCTGGACCAGCGGGGACCTGCTCGGGTCGCGTTCCGGACGCAGTTCCTCGACCAGCCGCTCGAACGGCAGATCCTGGTGGGACCAGGCCTCGAAGAACTCGTCCTGCACGCGTTCCAGCAGCTCCCGCACCGTGGGGTCGTCGTCCAACTGCGCCCGCAGTACGAGGCTGTTGACGAACAGTCCGACCAGGGGCTCCAGCTCCACCTGGTCGCGTCCGGCGACCGGAACGCCGATCAGCAGGTCGTCCCTGCCGCTGTGCCGGGACAGCAGCAGGGCGTACCCGGCCAGCAGCACGGTGAACAGGGTGACGCCGGACTCCTGCCCGAGCGCGCCCACCTCCGAGAGCAGCTCGGCGGGCAGGTCCAGGGGCTCGTAGCCGCCGGCGAAGGACTGGTTCGCGGGCCGGGGCCGGTCGGTGGGCAGCTCCAGTGACTGCGGTGCGCCCGCGAGCCGGTTCCGCCAGTACTCGACCTGCTCGTCGAGCACACCGGTGCCCAGCCACTCCCGCTGCCGGGCGGCGTAGTCGGGGTACTGGAGCTCCAGTACCGGGAGTTCGGGCCGTACGGACGCTTCGGCGGTCCGGGCCCGGTAGCACTGCGCCAGTTCCCGTATCAGAACGCCCTGGGACCAGCCGTCGAACACGATGTGATGAACCGTCAGGACGAGCAGGTGCTCGTCCTGGGACGCGCGCAGCAGCCCGGCGCGCAGCAGCGGGCCCGCGGCGAGGTCGAAGGGCTCCCGCGCCAGTTCCTGGGCGCGCCCGACGACCTCCTCCTCGGCCGCCCCGGTCAGGTCGAGGACGGTCCACGGCACCTCGACCGCCGCCAGGACCCGCTGGGCGGGGCTGCCTTCCGCGGCGGGGAAGACGGTCCGCAGCGCGTCGTGCCGGGCGACGACGTCGGCCAGCGCGGCGCGCAGTGCGGCCCGGTCCAGCGGGCCTCGGATCCGGGCGCACCAGTGGATCAGGTAGGCGGCGTTGCCGGGATGGAGCTGGTCGAGGAACCACAGCCGTTCCTGTGCGGAGGAGAGCGGCCCCGGCCCGGGGACGGGCAGCCCCGGGCCGGGCAGTCCGGCGGAGCCGTCCGCGGTCTCCTGGACTCGCTGCATGGCTGGGTTCCCTTCGAACGGTCGAATCAGGTGGCCGACGACGGACGTGGGCGAGGCATCAGGCGCGGCACAGCGCGATCAGGCCCGCCAGGGTGGGGGATTCGAGGACCTGGCGCAGCGTGATCCCCCGCTGGAAGTCCCGCTCCAGCCGGTTGGCCAGCCGGATGGCGAGCAGCGAGTGCCCTCCGCAGTCGAAGAAGTTGTCCTCGCGGGACGCCGGCGCGGCACCGAGCAACTGCTGCCACAGGTCGGCGACGGCCTGCTCGGTGTCGTCGGCCGCCTCGAACTGCTCACGGACCCCCTCGGCCGCGCGCTCGGCCAGGGTCGCCAGCGCCGCCCGGTCCACCTTGCCGTTGCCGGCCGTGGGCAGGGACGGCACGACCACGATCCTGGCGGGCAGCATGTAGTCGGGCAGCCGGTCGCGCAGGAAGGCGCGCAGCGCGGCGGGGTCGGCCTCCTGCACGGCGGTGACACAGCCGATGAGCTGCGGGTCGTCCGCCGCGCCGAGGACCAGCACCCCGGCGTCGGAGACCGCGGGGGATTTACGGAGGGTCGCCTCGATCTCCTCCAGCTCGACCCGGTAGCCGCGGATCTTGACCTGGTTGTCGGTCCGGCCGGTGATCTCCAGATCGCCGCTCGTCAGCACCCGGCCCCGGTCGCCGGTGCGGTAGCGCACGCTGCCGTCCGTGTCGGTGACGAAGCGGTCCGAGTCGTGGCCGCCGACGTAGCCCAGTGCCAGTGGGGTGCCGGAGACCCAGACCTCGCCCGTGACGCCCGGGGGCAGCGGCCGCGACAGACGGTCCCGGACGCTGATCACCGCACCGGCCACGGGCCTGCCGACGGGCACCCGCTGGGCGTCCTCGGCGAGCGCGGAGGTGTCGTAGGCCGCGATGTTGGAGGCGGTCTCGGTCATCCCGTACAGGTTGAGCAGCAGGGTGCCGGGGAACGCCGTACGGAAGCGCAGCACGGTGGCCACGGGCAGGGCGTCCGCACCGCTGGTGACCAGCACCGGCCGGTGCTCGGCGGCGCCGCCGCTGCCGTCCGCGCCGTCGATGCGTTCCGTGCCGTCGAGCAGGCCGTTGATCAGGTGCGGTGTCAGGAAGAGGTGGGTGATCCGGTGGCGCTGCACGGCCTGTGCGAAGAGCTGCGGGTCGAGGACCTCCTCGCGCGGGAGCACGACCGAGGGCACGCCCGCCAGCAGACCGCCGAGCAGCTCCCAGGGCGAGGCGACCAGCGACAGGGCCTTCTGCACGGCCAGCACGGACCCCTCGGGGAACGGGTACTCCCGCCACATCCACTCCAGCCGGTTCAGCACCGAACGGCAGCTGATCCGTACGCCCTTGGGGTCGCCTGTGGTGCCCGAGGTGTAGACGACGTGGAAGAGCCGGTCCGGGTCCCCGGCCGGGCTCGGCGCCACCTCCGGCGCGCCGGGCGAGGGGGTGTCGTCGGTGCGGATGAGCGGCACCCGGGGCGCGTCCAGCGTGGGGAACTGGTCCAGCCCCGGTTCGGCGAGTACGGCGTCGGGCCGGGTCTCCTCCACGATGCGGCGCTGGCGCCGTGCGGGGATGGACGGGTCGAGGCCGACGTAGCCGGCGCCCGCTTTCAGCACCGCGAGCACACCGGCCACGGCGCCGACGCCTCGGTCGGCGGCGAGGGCGACCAGGCTCCCGGGGCCGACGCCCCGTTCGTTGAGCCGGGCGGCGAGAGCGCTGCTCCAGTCGTCCAACTGCCGGTAGTCGAGGGCGGTTTCGCCGTGTTGCAGAGCGATCTGGCCGGGCCTGGCGCGCACTTGGGCGGCGAACAGGGCGAGCAGGGTCTCCGCGGCCGTGGCCGCACGGGCGGTGGCGGGACTGGGGGTGACGTACTGGTCCAGCATCAGCTGTGTCCTCCGGTGTGGGTCGGGGACGGCTCGGCCCCGGGGAGCAGGTTCAGGTCGCGGATCGCCGTGCCAGGGGCGTCGATCAGCGCGTGCAGGGCACGCAGGGTGCTCGCCAGTACGGCTTCGGCGGCGCCGGTGTCCAGCAGTTGCAGCTGGTGGGCGAACTGCAGCAGCAGCTCGCCGTGGCCGTGCGGCTGGGCGTAGAGCGCGCAGTCGTACTTGGTGAAGCGGGTGTCCAGCTCGACGAAGCGGAAGGACACCCCGTCGGACGCGGTCTCCCGGCTGGGGTAGGCGAGCATGTTGAGCATGGTCTGGAAGACCGGTGTCGCGGCACCGCTGCGGGCCGTGCCGGCCAGCCCGCGCAGTGTCCAGCCCAGCGGATGCTCGGCCGCGGCGAAGCCCTCCAGCACCAGGTCCCGCACCATGGCCACGAAGTCGCCCAGGCGGAGGTCGGCCGGCACGGTGATCCGCAGCGGCAGCATGGAGAGCAGGAAGGCGGGCACATCGGCCTGCTCGGGGTGCTCCCGGTTGGCCATCGGTGCCCCGATCACGACCTCCTCGGCGTCGCCGTAGTAGGTCAGCGCGAGCGCGTAGGCGGCCAGCAGGTGGACGAACGGCGTGCCGCCCGCGTCGGCCGCGGCCTCCCGCAGGGCGGTCGCCGTACGCCGGTCCAGCACCGCCTCGACGATGCCGCCCCGGTAGTCGGGCCGGCTCGGACGCGGCTGTCGGGCGATGTCGAGCACCGGGAGCGGACCGGACAGCCGGGACTGCCAGTACTTCCCCGCCTCGGCGGTTTCGGGTGCGGCCAGCCGCTCCTCGTGCCAGTCGAGGTAGCGGTCGTAGCGGGCCGTGTGCTCCGGTCCGGGCTCGGCCTCCGGGTCGGCCGCCGCGCCGTACAGCTCGGCCAGTCGCTGGAACAGGACGGTCGCGCCCCAGCCGTCGATCAGGATCTCGTGCATGGTCACCAGCAGGCGGTGCTCGAACTCGCCCATGCGGAACAGCCGGAGCCGTACGGAGGGCTCCTCGGTCAGCCGGAAGGGGCGGGCGGCCTCGTCGAACGCCAGCTCGCGGTAGGCCGCCGGGTCGGCCCAGGTCTCCACCGGCGGAAGCGGCACCTCCCAGTGGGGGTAGCTGTGCTCCGGCTTCCCGTCCTGCTCCGTGAAGCGGGCCAGCAGCAGCGGGTTCTCGCGCAGCAGCAGCCCCCAGGCGCGGGTCAGGCGGTCGGTGTCGAGCGGCCCCTCGATCAGCAGCGATCCCTGGTAGCTGTAGTACGGGCTCTCCGGGTCCAGCCGCCAGTGGAAGTAGACGCCGGCCTGCTGGGGGGTGAGCGGCCTGCTGCGTTCTCCTTCGAAGGAGCTGGTGTGCAGGGAAGCCGACGGCGCCTCGGTGGGAGTCTGCCAGCCGTACCCGGCCAGTGCCGCCGGGCTGCCGTCCAGCAGTACCTCGCGCAGGGTGGCCCGGGAGCCGAGCCTGCGCAGTCGGGCGACCAGCCGCATGGCCATCAGGGAGTCGCCGCCCAGCGCCAGGAAGCGGTCCCGGCGGCCGACCGAGTCGAGTCCGAGCAGCTCCGCGACGATCCGGGCGATGCCCTCCTCCGCGGGGCCGACCGGCGGGTCGAGCCGGAGCCCGGCCGGACGCTCGCGCCTCGGCGGGGCGGGCAGGGCCGCGTAGTCGATCTTTCCGTTCCGGGTGAGCGGAAGGGCGGACAGCTCGACGACCGTGCTCGGCACCATCGGACCGGGCAGCCGGGCGGCGAGGTGGTCGAGCAGCTCCTGCCGGTCGCAGGAGGCGCCGGGGGCCGGGGCGACGTAGGCCACCAGCCGGTCCGGCTCGGCGGGCGCCAGGGCGTGCGCGCTCTCCCGGGCGACCAGCGCCGCCTGCGGGGCCGCGCGGACCACCGTCACGGCGCCGGCGGCCACGGTCGGATGACTCGTCAACACCGCCTCGATCTCGGCGAGTTCCATGCGCACCCCGCCGAGCTTGACCTGCCGGTCCACCCGGCCCAGGTAGGTGAGCTCCCCGCTCGGCAGCACCCGCACCGCGTCGCCCGTGCGGTACAGGCGGCCCCCGGCGTCCGCGAACGGGTCCGCGAAGAACGCGGCGGCCGTGCGCTCGGGATCGCCCAGGTATCCCCGGCCGACGGACACGCCGCCGACGAACAGCTCGCCCGGTTCGCCGCGCGAGCAGGCCAGCCAGCCGTCCGCGCCGCGCCGCAGCACGTACAGGCTGACGTTGCCGACCGGTCCCCCGATCGGCAGATGTGCCACTTCCTTGCCGTCGACGCTCAGATGACCCAGCGTCAGCTCCGCGTGCGTCACGTCGTCGGAGCACTCGGTCGGGCCGTAGGCGTTGAGCAGGCCGATCCCCGGGTGCCGGGTCAGCCAGCGCCGGGCGAGCGCCGGAGGCAGCTCCTCGCCGGTGGCGATCATCCAGCGCAGTGCGCCGAAGCCGCGACGGGAGCCACCGGTGTCGGCCGCGTCGAGCAGGAACCGGACCAGCGTCGGCACGGTCTCCAGGACGGTGGTCCCGCGCCGCAGCACCGCGTCCAGCAGGGCGGCGCCGTCCTGGGCCTCCTCGTCGGAGAAGAACTGCACGCATCCGCCGATCAGCAGCGGGGTCAGCATCTGCCAGACCGAGATGTCGAAGCCGAGCGGGGCGGTCTGCGCCACCCGGTCGTCCGGGCTCAGCCGGAGATCCTGCACCTTGGCCCAGAGGTGGTTGAGCATGCCCTGCTGTTCGATCAGCGCGCCCTTGGGGCGGCCGGTGGAGCCGGAGGTGTAGAGGAGATAGCGCACCTCCTCGGGGTCGGCGCGACGAGCCGGCGCGGCGGGCCCGGAGACGGTGCCGTCCACGGCCGGCTCCCCCGCGGACAGCAGGGTCTCGTACGGCCGGTGCGGGCAGTCGGCCGCGGCGGCACCCTTGCGCAGCGACGTCGCGTACTGCCCGTTCTCTGCGTCCTGCGCGCCCCCGGTGGTGACGAGCAGCACGGCGCCGCTGTCGACCAGCACCTGTTCGACCCTGGCGGCGGGCCAGGCGGCGTCCACCGGGAGGTAGACCGCGCCGAGGAGTTCGAGCGCGAGGAAGGCCGTGACCACCTCGCCGCCGCGCCGCCCGCCCACCGCGACGGTCCCACCGCCCCGCACGCCCGCCGCGGCCAGCCCGGCCGCGGCTCGCTGTACCTCGGCGGCCAGCTCGCGGTAGCTGACCGTCGACCCCTCGTGGACCAGCGCGGCGTCGTCGGGCCGGGCGGCCGCGTGCCGGTCCACCCGGTCCAGGACGGTGCCGCTCCGGTCGTAGTCCTCGGTGCGGTGCAGTGCCGCACGGGCCGCGCGGGCCCGCTCCTCGGGAGCGATCGGCAGGCTTCCGTAGACCTGGTCCATCACCGCTCCCGCTTCTGCGCGATCACGAGCAGGTACTCCACCGGTACGCCGGTGCCGCGCTCGTCCGTGGTCACGAAGCTCTCGGTCATCTCGACCAGTTCGGCGCGCAGTTCGGCCCAGCGGGAGGCCGGCGAGATGGTGTTCTTCGCCGCGATGCAGGGGCCGAAGCAGGACTCGAAGAAGGCCACCAGCTCCTCCGCCTCGGCGAACGGGTACCACAGGTTGCGCCGTTCGGTGCGGAACGTGAAGCCGGGGCCGAACAGGTCCGCCAGGTAACCCTCGTCGCCCCAGAGCATGGGCTGGCCCTGGTGGCCCGTCGGGGTGGGGAAGTAGGAGGAGAGGATCTCCTGGAAGTGCGCGGTCCAGCTGCGGCTGGTCCAGTTGCACATGCCGATCCGGCCCCCGGGGCGCAGCACGCGGTCCATGCCGCCCGCCGCGGCGTCGTGGTGCGGGGCGAACTGGATGCCGTACGTGGAGGTCACCAGGTCGAAGGAGGCGTCCGGGTACGGCAGTTCCTCGGCGTCACC
Organism: Streptomyces sp. R21; assembly: GCF_041051975.1. GTDB lineage: Bacteria > Actinomycetota > Actinomycetes > Streptomycetales > Streptomycetaceae > Streptomyces. The sequence continues at coordinate 4,290,249 of NZ_CP163435.1, forward strand.
GCGCACCAGTTCCAGCTCGACTCCGGCGCTGCGGGCGCGCTCACGGGCGTCGGGGAAGAACTCGTCGGTCAGGTCCAGGCCGGTCACCCGCGCCCCGCGTCCGGCGCTGAGCAGCGCGACGTTCCCGTTGCCGGTGGCGACGTCGAGGTGCCGGGTTCCGGGGCCGGGGGCGAGACGCTCGACCAGGTCCTCCGCGCCGGGCCGCAGCAGGTCGGCGACGCGCCAGTACTCGCCGTACGACCACATGGTGCGGTTGATCTCGCGCACGTCCTGGTGCGTGGGCATGGCCATCCTCTCCTTCGCGCACAACGGTCGGCGCGGGGTCCGTGTGGGGTTCGTCAGTGGTGTGCGTGGTCCGTCGGTGTCACAGGGTGAGCGTGCGGCCGATGCCGGCCTCCTCCGCGCGGGCGTGGATCCGGTCGGCGACGGCGACGTCGAGGACCGCCATGCCGAAGGGGTTGCTGACGACGATGTCGCGGGCGTCGGACCGGCCCGGGTGACGGCCGGTCAGGATGTCCCCCAGCGTGCCGTCGACCCGCCGGGCCCCCGGTCGCGCGGTGACCCCGTCGCGGGGCTCGCCGTCCGGGCCGAGCAGCGTGCCGGACCGGTGCATCCTGCCCAGCAGACGGCGCGGGTCGTCACTCACAAGACCCCAGTCGTCCACCACCAGCAGATCGGCGGCGAGCACCGCCCGCTCGGTGAGGTCGTCCAGCGAGACGTGGGCGACGAGAGCTCCCGGCCGCAGCCACTCGGGCTCCAGATACCCCTCGGTGACCGTGGTCACCGGCACCACGATCTCGGCCTCGGCGACACAGGAACGCGGGCTGTCGGCGACCGTGACGCTCACCCCGGCGAAGGCGGGCAGCGCGGTGAGCTGCTCGGCCAGCGCCTTGGCCCGGACCGGCATCTCGTCGTACAGCACCACCCGTTCCAGCGAGGGCACCCGCGTGGCCAGCAGCCAGGCGTGCGCACGCGCCAGTTCGCCGCAGCCGAGCAGGGCGAGCGCCCCCGGCCGCTGCACCCCCAACTCCCTCACGGCGAGGGCGGTGACCGCGGCCGTGCGCATCGCGCTGACGAAGGCGGCCTCCATCAGCGCCGTCGGCCGTGCGGTGTCGGGGTCGAGGAGCAGCGTGAAGCCCTGCGAACGGGGGATGCCCCGCGCGGGGTTGTCGAGGCTGGCGTTGATGGTCTTCAGGCCGACCACCGGGCGCCCGGCGTCCCACAGCGCGCCGGGCATCGCCAGCAGCCGCGCCGCCGAGCCGGCCGGGGTGGTCCAGCCCAGGTAGGCCTCCGGCGGGAGTTCGGTGCCGCCCTGGGAGTGCAGGACGAGGGCGTGCTCCACCGCGTCCACGATGTCCACGCCCTGGGCGGCTTCGATGACGTCGGCCCTGGTCAGATAGCGGAACGGGGTCTGTGGATAGTCCTGCTCATACACGGGGGCAGTCCTCCTGAGGATGGGCTGGGGGCTTCCGATGGACCTAGGCGGCGGAGACGGTCTTGCCGCGCGCGACGGCCTCGCCGTCCATGACCGGCGGGTCGTCGGATCGGGATTCGTCCGGCGCGGTCGCGTCGTCGCTTCCCCGCAGGGCGCGCAGGGCAGAGAGCGGATAGAGCCCGCTGAGCAGGAAGGCCGCGGCGAGCGCGATCCAGCCCGCAGCGCCGGAGGCCAGCACCACGCCGGTCATCAGCAGCGGTCCGGCCACCCGGGTGCCCGCCGTCCGGCCCATGCCGAACAGCACCAGGAAGGCGCTGCGCGAGGCGGCGGGGGCCAGTTCGTAGGAGAGCGTCCACGAGGCGCCCACCTGGAGCAGTTCCGCGGCGGTCAGCAGCAGTACGGCGACGGTGAACGAGACCGGGACGGCGGCCCCGTGGAAGGAGGGCGCGACGGCGAAGGCCACACAGGTGAGCGCGAGGAGCACGGCCGCGGCGGCGTAGGACCGCCAGGCGCTCCCGATCGTGCGGGCGAAGCGGTTCATCGGGTACTGCAGCGCGATGCAGGCCACGGTGTTGACCGCGTAGAGCACTCCGACCATCCGCTGCGGCACGTCGGTGCGGGTGAGCAGCCACAGCGGGAACGCCAGGTTGAGGATCGGCGTCCACAGGGCCATCACCACGCCGAAGGCCCACAGGTTCCGCAGTCGGCGCTCCCGCAGCAGCGGACGCAGCGCGCCGGTCTCGCGCCGGACACCGCCCTCCCCGCGTGCCGCCGCGAAGACCACCGCGACGAGTACGTAGGCGACGGCGCCGCCGATCAGCAGCCAGCGGAACGAGGCTCTGGTGTCGGAGCCGAGCGTGACGCCGGCGATCAGCCCGCCCAGGCTGATCCCCACGTTGACCACGGTGCGCTGAAGGGCCATCACCCGGGTGCGCAGATCCTGCCGGACGCGGGCGCCCACGTACGCCTGGATCAGCGGCGGCGCGGACTGGTCGGTGATCGCGGTGAGGGCGGCGACCAGCAGGAAGCTGCTCCAGCTGTCGACCCGGAGGTAGGCCAGGGTGGCCACCGCGCGGGCCAGGTTGACGCCGACCAGCAGCCGGCGCGGCCCGTACGCCGCGGCGAGGCGGGCCACCAGCAGGGCCGCGCCCATGGCCACCGCGCCGGCGAGGGTGAGACCGGTGCCGACGGAGGCGGGGCTGAGCCCGACCACCTTGACGAAGTACACCGTGGACACGGCCAGGAACAGCCCGGTGCCGGTCCACTCGACGAGCGCGGCTCCTTGCAGGATCGGCATGAAGTCGCGCAGGGGAGTGCGCTCTTGGGCCATCAGGCGCTCCGCGCCCAGGTGAACGACAGCCCCTCGTAACGGAGTTGCTTGACGGCGCGCAGGACGTCCTCGTGGATGCCCTGTGCCACCGTCCACTCGTCGGAGTAGATCGTCTCCCGGTACTTCTCACCGCCGTCGGCGGCGAGGCACACCGACAGCCCGCCGTCGGGGCCCTCGTGGTCCGCGAGCAGGGCGCGCACCGTGCAGCCGCTGGAGCCGCCGACGGCGAGGCCGAGGTCCTCGTGCAGGATCCGGCATACGGCCATGGCCTCGGCGTCCTCGACCAGCACCGCCCGGTCGTAGTCGCCCGGTGTGATGAACAGCGACGGTCGGCTCGCGCCGATACCGGGGATCCGCCGCTGCCCGGGGTCGCCGTACAGCGCGGCCGACCCGGTCACGTCCACGGCGACCCTAGCCACGTCGGGGCGCGCGTCGCGCAGATGGGCGGAGATCCCCGCGAAGGTCCCGCCGGTCGACACCGGCGCGTACACCGCACTCAGCTCGGGCCCGGCCTGGGCGACGATCTCCGGGCCGGTGGTCCGGGAGTGCATCCGCGGACCGGCCGGGTTCTCGTACTGGTTCGTCCAGCGGTAGCCGGGGTTCTCGGCGCACAGCCTGCGCACCGTCTCCAGGCGGCTGAGCAGGTATCCGCCCCGGCCGTCCGGCTCGTCCACGACCACCAGGCGGGCACCCATGTCGCGCAGGGCGCGCATGGTGGGCCCCGGGGTCTTCAAGTCGACGACGGCCAGGAACTCACAGCCGATCTCCGGGAGGATCCGCGCCATCGCCAGCCCGAGGTTCCCGGAGGTGGACTCGACGACCACCGTTCCGGGGACCAGGGGCCGCTCCTGGTGCAGTTGCCGGAGCAGGCCGACGGCGGTGCGGTCCTTGACCGAGCCGGAGCTTCCGTGGGCCTCCATCTTCAGACCGAACGGGACCGTGCCACCCCGGTAGCGGCAGCGGACCCGTCGCAACGGCGTGTCACGCACAGCATCCCGGAAGACCTGCTCAACGTCCCGCACAGCGACCTCTCCCTCCGAGCCCGAGCGCGCCGCCCGCCTCTGGTGCCTCTCAGAGGACCGTGCGCTTCTTAAGGCCTGCTGAGGGCGTGCTGATGGCGTGGTGATGGCGCGGTGTGGGACTGCTGAGGCAGTGCTAAAGCGCTTTCCGGGGCGGTGGAGCGGCGCAGACCGGAAAGCCGGGCGCGGAGCCCGCTCGTCGAGCACGGACCCCACCCCTGGACAGTCAGATGCGCATGCATATATTGTGTGCGCATATAGCCACCGCACGCCGCACACCCGGGGGTCCCCATGAGCCGCAGCTTTCTCTTCCTTCTCGGCAGCAGCCGCCCCGCCGGCAACACCGAGTCGCTGGCCCGCAGGGCGGCCGAGCAACTGCCCTCGGACGTCGAGCAGCGCTGGCTGAGCCTCGCCGAGCATCCGCTGCCCGACTTCGAGGATCTGCGGCACGACGCGGATCACGTACGGCCGCGGGACGGCAACGTCGGCCTCCTGCTGGACGCGACGCTCGCCGCGACGGACATCGTGATCGCGTCACCGCTGTACTGGTACTCGGTCTCCGCCCACACCAAGCGCTACCTGGACCACTGGTCGGGCTGGCTGCGCACCCCGGGCGTCGACTTCAAGGCCACCATGGCGGGACGTCGGCTGTGGGGCGTCACCGCCCTCGCGCACGAGGAGGAAGAGGTCGCCGGGCCGCTGATCGGCACCCTCAACCACTCGGCGGCGTACCTGGGCATGCACTTCGGCGGGGTCCTGCTGGGCAACGGCAGCAAGCCCGGTGACGTACTCAAGGACGAGGCGGCCCTGGTACGCGCGAAGACGTTCTTCGCGCAGGATCCGCCGCTCGCCCGATTCCCCTACGAGGACGTCGAGCAGGCGACCGCTACGTCGTGACGTCCTTCGTCGTGAACCGCGCCCACGCCGCCGAGCCGAACACCGCCGCGTACAGCCCCTGCAGGCCGAGGTTGCGGACGATGTCGTCCCAGTACACCGGGTCGCGCATCACGTCGGCGAAGGACAGCCAGTAGTGCGAGAAGAAGTACGGCTGGAGCGCGTGCAGTTGCGGGATCTGGTCGAGGATCTGAACCGTGATGAGCAGCCCGACCGTCGTCGCCATCGCCGCGATGCCGCTGTTCGTGAGCGTGGAGATGAACAGGCCGAGCGCGGCGACGCCGATCAGTGACGCGGCCACGAGGAGCGCGATGAACAGCGCCCGCGCGAGCCCGTCGGCAAAGCTGATCCGCGTCCCGGAGATGGTCGTCAGCTCGCCGAGGGGGAACAGCAGCGCGCCCACGGCGAGCGCCGAGACCGCCACGACGAGCGTCGCGACCAGGCAGAACGCCATCGTGGTCGCGTACTTGGTGAGGAGCAGGCGGGTACGGCCCGCCGGCGCGACGAGCAGATAGCGCAAGGTTCCCGCGTTCGCCTCGCCCGCTATCGCGTCGCCCGCGATGACGCCGATCGCCATCGGCAGGAAGAACGGGAGGGTCGCGGCGAGTGCCGTGAACACCAGGAACAGGCCGTTGTTGGTGATCTGCGCGATGAACGCGGGTCCCTCGCCGCCTCCGCCGCCGGGCGCCGAGCCGTCGCCCGTCTCGATCTTGATCGCGATGCCGACGAGGATCGGCACGGCCGCCAGGACGGCGAGCAGCGCGATCGTCCGCCAGCGCCGGAAGGTGGTGACGAGCTCGCTGCGCAACAGGCCGAAGGTCCACAGCGGACTCGGCGCACGAACCGCCACGACGGGCGCGGCCGTCTCCTCAGCCTGCGACATCGAACCCCTCCCCCGTCAGCGCCACGAACGCGTCCTCCAGCGAGGCCCGTTCGACCCCGAAGCCGCGCACCCGGACGCCCGCCGTCACCAACGCGGCGTTCAGCTCGGCGAGTTCGCGGTCCTGGTCCGGGGGTTCGCCGGTCACTCCGGTGTCCGTCACGACCAGGTCGCCGACCCCCTGCTCCTTCAGTACGCGCGCCGCGTCCGTCATGTCCGGGGTGGTCACGACGAGCCGGCCCCGCGCACCCGCGGCGAGGTCCGCCACCGCTCCCTGCGTGATCAGCCGCCCCTGCGCCATCACGGCCGCGTGCGTGCACACCTGCTCGATCTCGTCGAGGAGATGGGAGGAGAGGAAGACGGTCGTGCCGTCGGACGCCAACTCCCTTATCAGGGCCCGGATCTCACGCATGCCCTGCGGGTCCAGACCGTTGGTCGGCTCGTCCAGGACCAGCAGGCGGCGGGGCTGGAGCAGCGCGGCCGCGAGCCCGAGCCGCTGCTTCATGCCCAGCGAGTACGCCTTCGCCTTCTTCCCGGCGGCCGCCGTCAGGCCGACCCGGTCGAGTGCGGCCGCCACGCGCGTACGCCGGGTGCGCGGGTCGGCGACCGGGTCCGCGGCGTCGTAGCGCAGGAGGTTGTCGCGCCCGGAGAGGAAGCCGTAGAGGGCCGGGCCCTCGATGAGGGCGCCGACCTGCGGGAGCACGGCGCGGGAGGAGCGGGGCATCGGACGCCCCAGGACCCGCGCCGTGCCCGAGGTCGGCTCGATCAGGCCCATCAGCATGCGGATGGTGGTGGTCTTGCCGGAGCCGTTGGGGCCGAGGAAGCCGAAGACGCTACCCTCCGGGACGGTCAGGTCCAGGCCGTCGACGGCCAGCTGTCCGCCGCGGTAGCGCTTGGTGAGCGCGCGCGTGGCGATCACCGTGCCGCCCTTCGGGTCGGGCTCCGCGACGGACAGTTCCTCCATGGGCTCCCTCAGTCTCCGATCGACTCGTCCTGTGCGTAGGCGACTTGTCGTGCCCGCACAGGACTCGTCGCGTACCTACGTGGCCTACTGCGCCGCGTTGGCCGCCTTCACCAGCGCGCCCTTGGTGACCGCACCCACGTACACCTTGCCGTCGTCCGTCATCAGCGCGTTGACCAGGCGGGTCGAGAAGACCGTGCCCGAGCCGAACTTGCCGGTGACGTGGTCGCCGAGGGAGTTCAGGAATCCGTCGACGTCGCTGTTGCCGCTGCCCCTGCCACCAGCGGCCCCGGACGGCATGCCCTCGCCGCCGGTGTCGAAGGAGGCGATGGAGTTCCAGCCCTTGCCGATCACGTTCAGGCCGTCCAGGCCCTCGCCGCCGAGGCCGTTGTCGCCCTTGGCGCCCTTGCCTCCCCTGTCCAGGCCCTTGCCGAAGTGCTCGGTGCCCTTCGGGAGCGTCCTGCCGTCGGCCTTCCCGTCACCCTTCTCGTCGGCCTCCGTGACCTTCGCGCCCTTCGGCGGGGTGAAGTCGAAGGTCGACGCGGCCGGCTTGGAGAAGCTGACCTGGGTGAAGCCCGCGTCCACGACGGCCGCGCCGCCGCTCGCCGGGGTGAGCGTGAACTTCAGCGGTACCCCGGTCTTCGCGTCCACCGCGATGGTGATCGCGCCGACCGTGGTGCCGGACTGCTTCGGCTTGACGACCAGCCGGTACGCGTCGCGCCCGGCGACATGCGCCGTGCCGTCGACCTTCACGGACGTCGTGTCGTCGACCGACTTCAGCGCCTCGTCGGCGAGTTCCTTGGGCGTGGCCGGAACGTCGTCGCCCTTGGGGGTCGCCTTCTTCGTACCGTCGGACTTCGGCGCGGTCGCGTGGTACACCTCGTTCGACTTGCTGTCGTAGGCCCACACCTGGTCGCCGTTGTGGATGACGCTGTACTCGGCGGCCTTGTCCAGCAGCGAGACCTTGCCCTTGTCCGGGCCGTCAGCCGCGACGCGCAGCGTGTGCGTGCCGGAGGCCAGTTCGAGGAGCTTGGACTGCGGGTCGGCGGACGAACCGCCGTCACCCTGGGCCGCACCGGACGCGAAGCCGCTCACCAGGCCGCCGAAGTCGGGCAGGCCCAGGTCGGTGCTGATCTTCACCGTGCCGGACAGCTGCTGGACGTCCGACTTGGCGATCTTCTCGACGAGTTGCTGTGCGCTGATCTTCGGCAGGTCGGGGTCGCCGGAGTCGGCGAGGGCCGGGACCAGCCCGATGGTCACCGCCGCCACTCCCACCACCGCGGCAGGGACGACGTAGCGCGCCGCCTTCCGCCGCCCCGCGCGCACGTCCTCGGCCTCTTCGACCGACGTGTCATCGGATTCGTACGGTGCCATGTGTGCCTTACCTCCGTCGTCGGCGGCGGCCAACCGTCCCCTGCACTCGTCCACCCCTGAGCCGCCATTCTCACCCGAATCGGTGAGGAGTGGTGCTTTCCATCTGACCAAATCGGCCGAAGGGAAGCGTCAGACCCCGGGATCAACTCCGCGTACTGCTGCGGTATGACACGGAGAGGCGGTGCCTCCCCCAACCCGTAGGGGTTCGGGGGGACACCGCCGCCGTATCAGGTCCGTGTCAGCCGGTCAGCGCTGCACGAACACGTAGTCGGCCTGGTAGGGCACGCCCACGATCGTGCCCGGCGAGCAGGACCCGGCCGGCGCCACGCCGCCCACGGTGTTGAGGCGCAGGATCTCCTGCGTATGGGCCAGCAGCCCGTGGTGCTTGCCGGACCGGGTGGCCTTGAGGTCCAGCTCGGCGATGTTCTTGTCGCCGTTGGGGGTCTTGGAGATCAGCGCGCCGGTGACCGCGCTGCCGTCCCGCGCGACCCACTGCGGCGTACCGGAGTTGGGCGCGGTGAACGAGTGTGCGATGCCGCCGCCGAGCCGTGCGCTGACGTCCCGCTGGGCGAACGCGTAGCCGCCGCCCTCGACGGCCTTGCACTCGTAGATCTGCTGCCCCTTGACCACCGACGCCTGGAAGTTGTTCAGGGCGTGGCGGAAGTCGAAGGTGCCGGTGACCTTGTGGAGCTGGCCGCGGACGGCGCCACCCGGGAACTCGGTGGTGTGCAGATTGGCGTAGAACGCACCCGGGTCGTTCTTCAACTGGTCGAGCAGGGCGGCGTCCTCGACCTTCACGGTGCCGGTGACGCTGTGGTGCTTGATGTTGCCGAGCAGCTTGGTGAAGTCGACCTTGACGCCGCCGTTGGTGCCCTTGGCGCCCTGGTGGATATGGAGCATGGTCGGCCTGCCGGTGCCGCGCCAGGTCACGGCGACGGACACCTTGTCGCCCTTGACCTTGATGAACTCCAGCGCCGCGCCGTTCTTGTCGCCGACGGCGGGGCCACCCTGCACGGGCACCTCGTTGGCACCGCGCAGGCTGGTGGCGAGGATGGTGCCACTGCCGCCGAGGACTCCGCTCTGTACGGCGATGGTCCGGTCGCCGTGCCCGGAGTGCCCGGCGCCGTGGCTGCCGCTGTCGGCCACCGCCGGGACGACGGCGGCGGCGACACCGGCCGCGGCGGCGATACCGGCGGCGGTCAGGATCAGGCTCTTACGTCCCATGATTCTGTTTTCTCCCCGTAGCTCAGCCGACGCCCCCTGCGTCAGCTTCTGTGCATGAGTACGGAACCGATCTCAGCTTGGACTCAATCCAAGAGTGTGACGTGGGTCACGACAGGGCCGGCCATGGCGGATTCGGCCCTTCGGCGAACCGAACTACCCCGCCCGATGCACCACGGCGTCGCACAGCTCGATCAGCGAGGCCTTCGCATCACACTCCGGCAGCGGCGCCAGCGCGGCCCGCGCCTCCTCCGCGTACCGCACGGTGTCCAGGCGCGCCTGGTCCAGCGCGGGGTGGACCCGCAGCCGGGAGAGCGCCTCGGCGTGCCGGGCGTCGTCCGTCAGGTCGGAGTCCAGCAGCTCGCACAGCGCGATGTCCTCGGCCAGCCCCAGCCTCTCCATGCGCTCGCGCAGCCGCAGCACCGGCAGCGTGGGAATGCCCTCGCGCAGGTCGGTGCCCGGCGTCTTGCCGGACTCGTGCGAGTCGGAGGCGATGTCCAGCACGTCGTCCGCGAGCTGGAAGGCGACGCCGAGCCGCTCGCCGTACTGCGTGAGCACGTCCACGACCGTCTCGTCGGCGCCCGACATCATCGCGCCGAACCGGCAGGCCACGGCGACCAGCGAACCGGTCTTACCGCCGAGAACGTCGAGGTAGTGGTCGACCGGGTCGCGTCCGTCGCGCGGCCCCGCGGTCTCCAGGATCTGCCCGGTGACCAGCCGCTCGAACGCCTCGGCCTGGATGCGGACGGCCTCGGGACCGAGGTCGGCCAGGATGTAGGAGGCGCGCGCGAAGAGGAAGTCACCCGTGAGGACGGCGACCGAGTTGCCCCAGCGCTGGTTGGCGCTCTGCACCCCGCGCCGTACGTCCGCCTCGTCCATCACGTCGTCGTGGTACAGCGTGGCGAGATGGGTCAGCTCGACGACCACGGCCGAGGGCACGACACCCGGCGCGTAGGGATCACCGAACTGCGCGGCGAGCATCACGAGAAGCGGACGGAACCGCTTCCCGCCCGCGCGCACGAGATGCTGGGCGGCTTCCGTGATGAAGGGGACCTCGCTCTTGGTGGCTTCGAGCAAACCCTCCTCGACAGCCGCCAATCCGGCCTGGACATCGGCTTCGAGAGCCTGGTCCCGCACGCTCAGCCCGAACGGCCCGACGACGGTCACGTGAGGTACTCCTGTCTGCTGACGATCACACGGCGAACTCGGTCGATTGGCGAACTCGGTCGATCATTCGGTCGATGACACGGTTTGTCGATGTGTCGCTGCCATCACTCAAGTCAGCGTATCCGGTCACGTTTCGATCACCACGAGCGCCCGCCCTTCCAGGCCGGGCGGTATCGGATCACGGGCGGTATGTTCCCCATCAGGTGATACGACCGGATATTCGTCGACTTACCTGAAAGCAGGCCCGCGTGTCCCGAAGCGCCGTCGAAACCGAGCCCGAGAGCCCCCCGCCGGCGGGCGACGACCACGCCTTCTTCGGCCAGCCCAGGGGCCTGCTGACGCTCTCGGGCCTGGAGGTCTGGGAGCGCTTCTCGTTCCTCGGGATGCAGGCGATCCTGGTCCTCTTCTTCGCGGACACCGTCGCCCACGGCGGCATGGGCATGGCCGCGGGCACCGCCGCGTCGGTCTCGGCGGCGTACGGAACGCTCGTCTACCTGGTGTCCGTCGCCGGCGGCTGGCTCGCCGACCGCATGCTCGGCTCGTACCGCGCGGTCCTGTGGGGCGGCATCCTGATCGCCTGCGGCCACTACTCCATGGCGGTGCCGACGGCCGCCATGACCTGGACGGGCCTCGGCCTGATCAGCGCGGGAACCGGCCTGCTCAAGCCCAATGTCGCCACCATGGTCGGCAAGCTCTACCGCACGGACGACGACCGCCGCGACGCCGGTTTCGCGCTCTACTACATGGCGATCAACATCGGCGCGTTCGCGGGCCCGCTGATCACCGGCTGGCTCGGCGACCACAAGGGCTGGCACTGGGGATTCTCGGCGGCCGCGATCGGCATGACGTTCGGCCTGATCCAGTACGTCACGGGCCGACGTCACCTGGCCGGGCGCACCCACGCGGCCCAGTTCGCACTCCCCCCGGGCGCGATGCGCCGCGCGGTGCGCCGCATCGTCCTCGGGCTGCTCGCCGCGGCCGTCCTCGCGGTGCTCCTGGCGGCCGGCGGGTGGCTGACCATGGGCCGTTTCGTCGACCTGCTCACCCTCGTCTCGGTGATCGCCCCGGTGGTCTACTTCGCGGTCATGTTCCGCAGCGACCGGGTGAGCGCCGAGGAGCGGGGCCGGCTGCGGCCGTACGTCGTCCTCTTCCTCGCCTCGACCGTCTTCAACTTCATCCTCTTCCAGGCGTACTCGACGATGATGCTGCTCGCCGCGTCGAACGCCGAGACGACGATCCTCGGCTTCGACTTCCCGGCGAGCTGGTACGCCTCCGCGCTCGGCGCCTTCGAGGTCGGTCTCGCGCCCTTCGTGGCCGCGCTCTGGGTCCGGATGGGCCACCGCCAGCCGCACGCCTCCAACAAGATCGCGATCGGCGTGATCCTCGGCGGCCTCTCCTTCCTCCTGATGGTCCTGCCGACCAGCGGCCACCCGAGCGACGACTACCTGATGTCGGCCTGGTGGATCGTCGGCTCCTACCTGCTGCTGGGCCTCGGCGACATCCTGCTGGAGACCTCGGGCATGTCCGCGACCACCAAGCTCGCCCCGGTCGCCTTCTCCAGCCAGACCATGTCCCTCTGGTTCCTGTCCCTGGCCCTCGCCAACGGCATCCAGGCCCAGACCGTGAAGCTCTACGACGACGTCTCCAAGCCGGCGTACTTCGGCGTCAACGGCGCGATCGCCGTGGCCGCCGGCCTGGCCGTGATCGCCCTCGCGCCCTGGCTGCGCCGCACGATGCACCCCGTCCACTGAGGCAGCTCTCATGAGTTCCACTGAGGTGACCGTCATGAGCCCGCGCATCCGTACGTCCTTCCCCTACGAGACGGCGCACGACGACGTCCGCATCCCGCTGTCGGACGGCACACGGCTGTACGCCCGCGTCTGGCGCCCGCTGACCGACGAGCCCGTCCCGGCGCTCCTCGAATACCTCCCGTACCGCCTCACGGACTGGACGGCTCCCCGCGACTGGCAGCGTCATCCCTGGTACGCCGGTCACGGGTACGCATCCGTGCGCGTGGACGTGCGCGGGCACGGCAACTCGGAGGGCCTGCCGACCGACGAGTACTCCCCGACCGAGCTGGCCGACGGGGTGGAGGTGATCGACTGGCTGGCGGCGCAGCCCTGGTGCGACGGCCGGGTCGGCATGTTCGGCATCTCCTGGGGCGGCTTCAACTCCCTCCAGCTCGCGGCCCTCGCGCCCGAGCCGCTCAAGGCGGTCGTCACGGTCTGCTCCACGGACGACCGCTATGACAACGACGTGCACTACATGGGAGGTTCCGTCCTCGCCGTCGACATGCACGCGTGGGCGGCCACCATGCTCGCCTTCGTCGCCCGCCCGCCGGACCCCGCGTACGCCGGTGAGCTGATGTGGCGCGAGCTGTGGCTGAAACGGCTGGAGGCGGTGGACCCGTACCTCCACACCTGGCTCGAACACCAGACCAGGGACGCGTACTGGCGGCACGGGAGCGTCTGCGAGGACTACGGCGCGATCCAGGCGGCCGTCCTCGCGGTGGGCGGCTGGCACGACCCGTACCGCGACACCGTGCTGCGCCTGATCGAGAACCTGCCGCCGGACCGCGTACGCGGCCTGATCGGCCCCTGGTCGCACCAGTACCCGGACCGCGGCCTGCCGCCCGGACCGGCGATCGGCTTCCTCCAGGAGACGCTGCGCTGGTGGGACCACTGGCTCCGCGGCACCGACACGGGGGTCATGGCGGAACCGCTGCTGCGCTCGTACGTCAGCGACTCGCACCCTCCGGCGACGGTCTACGACGTACTGCCCGGCCGCTGGGTGGGCGACGACACCTGGCCCTCGCGCTCCGTCACCCCCCTCTCGTACACGCTCCAGGGCGCCCCGGTCCTCGTGCGCTCCCCCCAGCACACCGGCCTGGACGCGGGCCGCTTCTTCCCCTTCGGCAACGACGCGGACCTGCCGCCGGACCAGCGGGAGGAGGACGCCCGGTCGGCGTGCTTCGAGTTCGAGGTGCCGGAGGAGACCTGGGTGCTCGGGCGGCCACGCGTGCGGCTGCGGCTCACCTCCGGCGCTCCCCTGGGCCGGGGCCAGGTGGTGGCGCGGTTGTGCGACGTGTCGCCGGACGGCGCGTCGACCCTCGTCACCCGGGGCGTCCTCAACTTCTCGGCCCGGCACGGCCGCGACCGGGCGATTCCGTGGACGCCGGGCACCACGGAGGAGGTCACCTTCGAACTGAACGGCATCGGCCACGCGTTCCCGCCCGGCCACCGCATCCGGCTCGCGGTCTCCTCCGCGTACTGGCCCTGGATCTGGCCGCAGCCGGGCTCCGAGGCTGGGTTCACGCTGGACCCGGCGGGGAGCGCGCTCGAACTGCCCGTACGCGTACGGGAGTCGGCGCCTTCTTCGGAGGAATCGAAGCCGATCACCTTTGACGAACCGGAGCAGTCCGAGCCGCTCGGTGTCGTGTTCCCGGCCACCCTGGACGAGCCCCGTCCGGAACGCCTGGTCATCCGCGACGTCGCAAAGGGCGAATGGCGCCTGGAGGTCGACCCCCGCTACGGCGGCACCCGCGTCTACCCCGACGGCCTCGAATTCACCGAGGACGCCGTGGAGACGTACACGATCAACGAGTCCGACCCCCTGTCCGCCCGCACCCACTCGACCTGGTCGATCCGCCTGCACCGCCCCGAACTGGGCTGGGACGCACGGGTGGAGACCCGCTCCGACATCACCTGCGACGCCGAGAACTTCCTCACCTCGAACGAGGTGATCTGCAAGGACGGGGACGAGGTGGTGTTCCACCGGACGTGGGAGAGGACAATTCCGCGTACGGCGGGCTGACGCGCCGGGGCCGACGAGCCGGACGGAACGCGCGCGCAGGGGATTTGGGGGCTCGAGAGCAATGCCCAGGACTGGGGAATTCCTGATGCGCCTCGACGAGGGGATGCTCGCGTACTTCCGTGAGATGGCCGACGAGATGGTCACGCGGTTCGGGATCTCACGGGCGGAGGCCGTGGCGAGGATCAACAAGGCTTACAGGGGGCGGGAGTTCGAGCCGTATCCCGATCTGATGTGCCACGAGCTTCCCGAGTACTGGGGGTACGGGCTCTACTTCAAGCCCAACGCCGGGCGGCTGCCCGACGACGACCCGGACACGGACCTCTCCGTGTGGGAGGTACGGCCGGCTCCGCCCAGGGACTCCGGCGTCTGGACGATCGAGGGGTCCGGGACGGTCGAGGGGTCGAAGACGGTCGAGGGGTCCAAGCCGGTCGAACCGTAATGCCCAAGTTATGCACCTTGCTCCGCCTTGTTCATGCTTGATCGCGTGAATTGAGTCACGTTCGGACGAGTGCACCTTCCGCATCACTCGGTGACTTCCCCTTCGCGGAAGGCAAGTTGAGAATCACATTCCGAGCCAATCGGACAATTTCTCCCTTCATCTCTGCAGGTGAAATCGGGTTCGCCGCGATATCGGACCTTGTTCCCGACATGTGCTCTCGCATACGTTCGCGTCAATCCGAGCGGACCGCCGAATCCTGCCACCGCCCGGAACCCCACCCACGCACGGCAGGAGCGGGGGACCCAGGTAAGCCGCCGATCCGGACTCCGGAACGGCTCGGGGTGAAGTCGCGCCGACTCCGCGACCGGGCACCTCCCGCCCGAACCCGACAGCTCACCTCGCAGGCGGCGGAGAGGAACGCGTCATGGCCGCACGAGGCAAGCACCGCCGTCCGAAGACCAGCCCCCTCACCCGTGGCTTCGTCGCCGCGGGAACGAGTGGAGCCGCACTCGCACTCCCGATCGTGGGAGCGACCGGCGCCCACGCGGCCGAGCCGACGCAGGCCACGCAGGCCACGCAGGCAGCACAAGCCGCGAAGGCCGCGCAGGCCGATCTCCCGCAGATCCAGCTCGTCACGTACAAGGTCCACACGGGCGACACCCTGTCCGGGATCGCTCACGACCACTCCAAGGACGGCAGCTGGCAGGCCCTCTACAAGGCCAACCGTGCGGTCATCGGCGACGACCCGACCCTGATCCACCCGGGCCTCACGTTGACGGTGGGCACGAGGACGACCGGGACGACGGCAAAGACCGGAACGACGGGAACAACGGGAACGACTGGGACGACCGCCAAATCGTTCACGGCTACCCCCGCCTCCGCCACCACGTACACCAACGACCTCGACGGCTGGATCAAGCAGTCGCTGGACATCATGGCAAAGTCCGGCATACCGGGCACCTATGACGGTATCTACCGCAACGCCATGCGTGAGTCGTCGGGCAACCCCCTGGCCACCAACAACTGGGACTCGAACGCCGCGGCCGGCACCCCGTCCAAGGGCCTCCTCCAGGTGATCGACCCCACCTTCAGCGCCTACCACGTGCCCGGCACCTCGATGGACCCCTACGACCCGGTCGCCAACATCACGGCGGCGTGCAACTACGCCGCCGCGATGTACGGGTCGATCGACAACGTCAACGGGGCCTACTGAGCAACAGGTCTGACGCGACCTACCGCGGCAGCGGGGCACCCTGCCGGGCCGGTGGCCCGGAGAACAGTCGCTCGAGGACGACCGCGATCCCGTCGTCCTCGTTCGAGAGCGTCACCTCGTCGGCCACGGCCTTGAGTTCGGGGTGTGCGTTGGCCATCGCGACGCCGCGGGCGGCCCAGTCGAACATCGGGATGTCGTTGGGCATGTCGCCGAAGGCGATCGTGGCGGAGGCCTCCAGACCCAGGTGCGCGGCGGCCAGCGCAAGGCCCGTCGCCTTGGTCACGCCACATGGCTGAAGTTCGACGGTGCCGGGGCCCGACATGGTGACCGTCGCCAGCGAACCGACCACCGTGCGGGCCGCCGACGCCAACTCGTCGTCGGACAGGGTCGGATGGCGCAGCAGCACCTTGCTGATGGGTTCCGTCCAGAGGTCGTCGCGCCGGTGCACGCGCACGGCGGGGAGCGTGGGGTGCGGCATCAGATACCCGGGCTCGATGAGCGTCAGCCCGTCCACGCCGTCCTGGTCCACCGCCGCGTAGAGCAGGCCGACCTCCGCCTCGATCTTGCCGAGTGCCGTTTCCGCCAACTCCCTGTCCAGGGTGACCGACCAGAGCAGTTCGTCCGCCCCGGCGTCGTACAGCTGAGCCCCCTGCCCGCACACCGCGAGACCCGTGCTGCCGAGATCCTCCAGCAGCGGTCGCACTCTGGGCGCCGGGCGTCCCGTCACCACCAGATGCTGTGCGCCCGCCCCGGCCACCCGCGCCAGCACGGCCCGTGACCGGTCGGAGAGAGTGTCGTCGCCGCGGAGCAGCGTTCCGTCCAGGTCAGTGGCGATAAGTGAATATGCAGTCGGAGCGGCCATGATCCGAAGAATACGGATCGAACGACACATCGGCCCTGCGTGAACCGGACGACGTCCGGTATCTCGTGCGCCCCGCGCCTCGCCGTACCGATCCGGTTCCGCTTCCCGATACCGATCCGGTTCCGCTTCGCCGGGCCGGTACCGCACCGCCGTGCCGGGAGCAGGATGATGACGCGACACCGGCTCGAACGCCTGTGGGAAGTCGGGAAGTTGACCCATCGGGAAATTCAGGAGAGAGACATGAGCCTCTTCGAAGCGCATCTGCGCAGGACCGCCGTGGGAATCCTGGAGCGGTTCCCCGAAGAGCTGAGGCCGGAGATCTACGTCCTCTCCTTCCGCATCTGGCGGACCGACGACGACTGCCGCCGCCCCTATGTGGCCATCGGCTACAACACCGAGAGCCAGTACGAACGCGAGACCCAGCCGGAGGACCCGGGCGAGGCCCGCTGGAACTACGCCTACTGGCTCCTGGAGGGCTTCGAGACACTCGGGAACGTGCCCGAGGACTCGGAGGGCAGCCGCCTCTACGTCGAGGAGGTGAAGCAACTCGGGCTCTGGTACGAGGGATACGACGGCGAGTTCGAGCTGCCCGACGACCTCCCCGAGGCCGAGCAGAAGGAGATCGACGGCAAGGACGACCTCCTCGGCCTGCACTTCTCCGGCGCCTGCATCTCCCTCGCCCGGCATCTGCACTCCGCGGGCCACATCGAGCGGATCCTCGGCCGCCCCCTTCCGATCGTCGTCTTCGACATGTACGCCCCCGGCTGGGAGTTGGCCGCCACCGAGGCCGCCAACCCACCCGGGTCGATCGCCGACTTCCTGGCCTGGCAGCACGCCGCGACCTATGAAAGCGCCCCGCGGACCGAGGAGTTCCTCCTGCGCCTCGACACCGACTGGCTCGACTACTTCCGCGAGATGGCCGACGTCCTCGTGGAGCGCTTCGGGATCTCCCGGGCGGAGGCCGTCGCCCGCATCAACGAGCGGTACGCCGCCGAGGAGCTCCAGCCCATGGGCGAGGACCTCCTGGGCCACGAACTCCCCGAATACTGGGCCCACGGCCTCTACTTCAGACCCGACGCCCAAGGCCGCCTCCCCTCCGGCGACGAGAACGCCGACGGCGACCTCACCCAGTGGAACGTCCGCCCGGCTCCACCGCGGGACTCGGGGGCCTGGACGCTGGAGGATGGGGAGTGACACGGGGCCGCGGGACAACCACCTGGGCGGCGTGACGGCCAACGGCGCGGCGGCCGGACGCCACGCCCCCGAGCCGTCGACGGCCGCCGTCAACGGCTCGTCCGCTCCCCTCAGCCGTGCGCTGCCGCCAGGTGTTTCGCCAGCCGCGGTGACGCGAACTCCGTACCGCACACGAACCGCATGACCGGGCCGTACGAAGCCGCCGCCGGCAATCCCGTGAAGTACAGCCCCGGTACGGAGGATCGATAGCCCGCGCCGAGCTTCGGCGTGCCCCTGCTCACGGCCAGCTGGGTACGCAGTTCGTGTCCGAGGAAGTCCATCGCCGCGATGCCCACGCGGTAGCCGGTCGCGGCTATGACGTGGTCGGCGGAGAGCTCCTCGGTACGGCCGCCGAGCGTCTGGACGGTGAGCACCGGATGCGCGTCCTGGGCCTCCGCACGGACGATCCGCGCGACCTCGCGGACGCCGACCTTGCCCTCGAAGCGGTCACGCAACCACCAGGCACCGAGCGGACCCAGGACCCGGCGGACCAGGTAGTGGCGGGCCTCCGCGGGCAGATGCCGGTACGGCTGCGGGTAGTAGCTCAGCGCCCACAGGGACCAGGCGCGACCGAACGGCGACTCGGGACGCAGCTTCGGCTGCTCCCAAGGGGGCGCGCCGAAGGCGACCCTGCCCCGGCCCCGTGAGACGACCCGCACCTGCGCGCCCGCCTCCGCGGCCAGGGCCGCCGTCTCCAGCGCGGACTGCCCCGCGCCGACGACCACGAGCTCCTTGCCCGCGAACCGGCTCAGGTCGTGGTGCTGGGAGCTGTGGGAGACAGGGCCCGTGGGGGTGGGGCCGTCGGCCGCCGCGCCCCTGAGCTCGACGGGAAGATGCGCGAGCCCGGACAGCCCGGTGGCCACCACGACCGCCCGGGCCGTGAACAACTCCCCCGAGTCCAGCTTGATTTCGAAGCCGCCGCCACTCCGGCCCCCCTGGCCCCCTGGCCCGCTCTTGCGGTCCACGGAGACGACCCGCACCCGCTCCAGCTCGGGCACGAGCTTCTGCTGGAACCACTCCCCGTACCCGATGAACGTCTCGACGGGAATGATGTCCTCGTCCGTGACGAGCCGCGGTATGCCCGCCGCGTCGCAGTAGTCGACGAGATTGTGGCCGCGTTGCGGCGCGTCGATGCTGGATGCGGCCGGAGTCGATTTCAGCAGCATCCCCTCGGGCATGTGGTCACGCCAACTGACCATCGGCTCACCGAAGACGCGCACAGGAATGCCACGCGCCCGCAAATGGGCTGCGGTGGACAGGCCGAACGGCCCGGCACCGATGACTGCTACCGGATGAATCACGAAGTCCCTCCCCAGGACACCACTTCGCCACTTCGCGGTCGTGCGTTCCCTCTCGCCCTTACTGGTCGCCCTTGCCGACGCCACCGGGCCTCGTGCTGGTCGTCGTACTGGTCGTCGTACTGGTCGTGATGCTGCCGCGACGATTGGTCCGCCACAGTTGATACAGATGCTTCGCGCCGGGCCGCACGAAGCGCGCCAGCATGGTGAAGAACGGCCGCAGGTCGTCACCCGCGAGCCACGCCAGCTCCGTACCGCTCGCGCGAGCGGGCGCGTGCGGCGTCGTGTACCCACTGCGCCGGTAGGCGAGCAGGGCCGGCAGGTCGATGTTCTCCACCACGTAGCGGTGACCGGCCCGCTGTTCCCCCTCGGGAACGGCGCGCCCGGTCAGATCGAGATGCATGGCACGGACGACGTCGATCCCCGACTCGTTCTCGAAGAGCCGGAACTGCGCGCCCATCCGCGGATTGAAGTCAAGGAGCTTGTACTGCCCGTCGCGCCGGTCGAAGCGCAGGTCGAGGTCGATGATTCCGCTGAAGCCGATCTGCTTGATAAAACGCGCCGCGAGGTCCGCGAGTTCCGGATTGTCGACGACGTATGCATTTGCGGTCATTCCCGCGTGCGGCGGCCAGGAACGCACCTTCACACCGGTGAACATCGCGAGCGGCGTCGAGTCCGCGTCGAAGTACGCGTGCACGATCCAGTCCTCGGCGTCCTCCCTCGGCAGGTACTCCTGGAGGATCACACCCGGATGCTCGCCCCAGTCACGGGCGAGCGTGAGCAGCCCCTCGCGCGTCGCGATCCTCGTCGTCCCGTTCACCGCGGGCTGTTTCCGGCGGACGAAGGCCTCACGGTTCTTGGCGACGAGCGGAAAGCGGGCCGTCCTGGCGAAGCGCACGATGTCGTCGTACGACTGCGGGAAGGCGGCCGCCGGGCTGGGTATGCCGTGCTCCACGCACAGCTCGTGCAGGCCCTGCTTGCTGGCGAGACGGCGCGGCAGCTTGGCGTCCACCTTCGGGAACAGGAACCGGTCGCCGAGCACGTCCTGGTGCTCGGCGATCAGGACGGCCGCCTCCTCGTCCGTCGGCACGAGGACCGTCGGGCGTCCGATGCGCCGCCCGATCCGCAGCAGCCCCTCCACGAGCCGCTCCGGCGCCTCCGTCCCCGTCGTCGGCCAGACGAAGGCGCGCCGCAGATAGCGCGAGACCGCGGCCGGCGTGTAGCGGTCCTCGGTGATTGCATACATCGGTATGCCCAGGCGACCCAGGCTTCGGATGGCGCCCACGCCGCCGTGATGCAGCGGATAGTCGCCGAACTTCACGATCAGGCCCGGAACGTCCCGGTCTGCGTCAACCGGAACGCCACCGGCGCTCCTGGCCACGGGTCCCCCCACGTGTCCCCCCTACGGACCGGACCCACCCCGTCCGTGTCCCCCAAAGGACGCTAAGCCGGAATTGAGGCCTCCGACAAGACCTAATCGGACATTGCGAACTCTTTAGGCACGCGCGGTACAACCACCGGTCCCCCAGGGGGCCCTGCCGCAGCGCCGTCACTCCCACGTAACGTGTGGCGCGACCACACGGAACGCATGGCACACATGGCGAGCACGAAAGCGAGGCAGCACCCGATGCCCCCCTTCGATGTCCCCGAGGGCGATCCCTTCGGTCCGCACAACCTTCCGTACGGCGTCTTCTCCCGTACCGGCTCCACGGACCGCACCGTCGGCGTCCGGCTCGGCGACCACGTCCTCGACGCGGGCGCGGCAGCCGCCGAACTCGGCTCCCCGTACGTGTCACTGCTCGCGCAGCCGACGCTCAACCCGCTTCTGGCGGCGGGCCGCACGGCCTGGTCGGACGTCCGCCGTGCCCTCACGGCCTGGGTGACGGTCCCCTCCCACCGGGAGGCCATCGCGCCCCTCCTGCATCCCCTCTCCGAGGTGACCCTGCACCTCCCCTTCGAGGTCGCGGACTACGTCGACTTCTATGCCTCGGAGAACCACGCCCGGAACGTCGGCCAGATCTTCCGCCCGGACGCCCCCGACTCCCTCACCCCCAACTGGAAGCACCTGCCCATCGGCTATCACGGCCGGTCCGGCACGGTGGTGGTCTCGGGAACCGACGTGGTGCGTCCGTCGGGCCAGCGCAAGGCCCCCACGGATCCGGCCCCCTCCTTCGGCCCGTCCATCCGGCTCGACATCGAGGCGGAGGTCGGCTTCGTCGTCGGCACCCCCACCGCCATGGGCACCTCCGTCCCGCTCTCCTCCTTCCGCGACCACGTCTTCGGCCTCTGCCTCCTCAACGACTGGTCGGCCCGCGACATCCAGGCCTGGGAGTACGTCCCCCTCGGCCCCTTCCTCGGCAAGTCCTTCGCCACCTCCGTCTCGGCCTGGATCACCCCCCTGGACGCCCTGGAGGACGCCCAGGTCGCACCCCCGGAGCGCACCCACCCCCTCCTCCCCTACCTGGACGACACCTCCGAGGAACCCACCGGCTACGACCTCCGCATCTCCGTCTCCATCAACGGCCACACGGTCTCCGAGCCCCCGTTCTCCACCATGTACTGGACGGCCGCCCAGCAGCTGACCCACATGACGGTCAACGGCGCCTCCCTCCGCACCGGCGACCTCTACGGCTCGGGCACGGTCAGCGGCCCCACCGAGGCCGAACGCGGCTCCCTCCTGGAACTCACCTGGAACGGCCGCGACTCCCTCGAACTCCCCACCGGCAAGCGCACGTTCCTGGAGGACGACGACGAGGTGACCCTCACAGCCTGGGCCCCCGGCCCGAACGGCACCCGAGTCGCCCTGGGCGAGGTATCGGGCAGGATCACACCGGCCCCCTGACACGAACCGCCCACCCGGTGGCCCCCCTGGCCGGCAGCCACGTACGCACGCAAGGGGCCGTGCCGGTACATCAAATGCCCTCATCCGAACGGATCAAGAAGAAACAGCACCCCTGTAGCCCACAGCCGATCCGTACGGATGCGGGCGGATGTACCGGCGCGGCCCCGACCCACCACGCACCCGCAGGCGCCCCCGCGTAAGGCGTCCCCGCCGGACCCGGTGGAAGATCTCCCACAAGGTAGGAGAAACCCGCAGGTCAACCCGTCACCGGCCGCCTCCCCAGGTGGCGCAACACTCCAGCAACACCACACCCCCCACCCCCTCGGTATGGTCCGTCGCATGTCCACCGACCGCATCCGAGACCACGCCGGCCAGGGCGCGACCACCGTCGCCGCTCACCGGCGACGGCTGCGCGCGGACCGGGCCAGACAACTCGCCGACCTCCTCCGCCACCAGATCCTGACCGGCGGCTTCCCGGACGGCACGCTCCCGCACGAGGCCGCCATCGGCGACGACTACCGCGCCTCGCGCAACACCGTCCGCCAGGCCCTCGACCTCCTGCGCGCGGAGGGCCTCGTCGAACGGCTCCCCGGCGTCGGCACGGTCGTCGTCGCCCGCAAGTACCCGCACGGACTCGACCGGCTGATGGGACTCGCGGAGACCCTGCGCGAACACGGCCAGGTCAGCAACGAGGTCCGCACGGTCGGCCCCGTCGCCGCACCCGCTCCCGTCGCCGAACGCCTGTGTGTCCAGCCCGGCGCCGACGTCCTCTACATCGAACGCCTCCGCCGCCTCGACGGCCTCCCTCTCTCCCTCGACCTCACCTACATCCCGCTCGACATCGGCATGGCCCTGCTCGGCGCGGACCTGGAGAACACCGACGTCTTCCGCCTCCTGGAAACCATCGCGGGCCAGCCGCTGGGGCACGCCGAGATCACCCTGGAGGCCGTGAACGCGGACGCGCACTCCGCCGCCGTACTGCAGGCCCCGCGCGGTGCGGCCGTCCTGATGCTGGAACGCCTCACGCACCTCGCCGACGGCCGCCCCGTGGACCTGGAGTTCATCCGCTTCCGAGGCGACCGCATCACGATGAGCGGCCTGCTGCACCGCACGCTCTGATCCCCCCGAAACAGCCGTCCCCGCAGCACATCCCTCACCAGCAGCACATCCCTTTCCCGCAGCACATCCCTGGAGACAGCCATGCCCTTGGCGCCCCAGCGGGCCGACGTGCCCGTGACCATCGACGAGTCGAAATGCATCGACGGCTGCAGGCTCTGTGTGGACATGTGCCCGCTGGACTCCCTCGCCATCGACGAGAGCAACGGCAAGGCGTACATGCACGTCGACGAGTGCTGGTACTGCGGCCCGTGCGCGGCCCGCTGCCCCACCGGGGCGGTCACGGTCAACATGCCCTATCTGCTCCGGTGAGAGGCCCGAACTCCCGTGATCCCAACTCCCATGCCCCGAACTCCCGTGAAGCACAAGGCGATCGCACTCGCCGCAGCCGCACTCCTCCTCCCGCTGACCGGCTGCGGCGGTGACGCGGAGGCCGGCAGCGGCTCCACGGTCACCATCACCGTCGGCTACCAGTCCAAGACCATCAACACCGTCACGGCGGGCACCCTGCTCCGCTCCCTCGGCTCCTTCGAGAAGGAGCTGAACGCCCTCGGCGACGGCACCACCTACAAGGTGGACTGGCAGGACTACGCGACCGGCGCCCCCATCACCGCCCAGATGACCGCCGGGAAGATCGACATCGGTTCGATGGGTGACTTCCCGCTCCTCATCAACGCGGCCCGCGGCAAACAGCTCGGCCGCCCCACCCACCTGGTCTCGGTCACCGGCTACAACCTCCGCGGCGGCCTCAACACCATCGTCACCGCCCCCGGTTCGAAGCTCACCTCGCTCAAGGATCTGCGCGGCAGGAAGGTGTCGACGAGCGTCGGCTCCGCAGCCGACGGCACGCTCGTACGAGCCCTGCAGCGCGCCGGGATCGACCCGGACAAGGGCATCCAGAAGCTCAACCAGCAGCCCGCTGTGGGCGCTTCGGCCCTGGCGGCGGGCAGCACCGACGCACTCTCCCAGTTCGTCGCCTGGCCGGGCCTGCTCGCCTACCAGGGCAAGGCGAAAGCCCTGTACGACGGTGCCGAACTGAACCTGCCGACCTTCCACGGCGTCACCGCCCGCGAGGACTTCGCGAAGAAGCGCCCGGCCGTACTGGAGGCCTTCCTCAAGGCCCAGTCGGTCGCGACGGCCTACCTCCACGACCACCCGGTGGCCGCCGCGGAGAAGGTCGCGAAGGCCACCGGCCTGCCCGCCGAGGTCGTCTACCTCTACAACGGCGCGCACGGCATCTCCACCTTCGACCCAGCTCTCAAGCCCCAGTTGGTCTCCGCCCTGAAAAAGGACGTGTCCGTCCTGAAGTCGGCGAAGCTCGTCGGCGATGTCGACGTGGACGCCTTCGTCGAAGACCGGTACGTCAAGAAGGCCCTCGGCGCCACGTACGACCAGCAGCTCACCGAGCCCCCCGCACCGGCCGCGAGCGAGGTGTGGCCGAAGGGCGCCACCCAGACGCGCACCTTCAACTCCCCCTCCTCTCTTCTCCGTTACGTGTCCGCGCATCGCGACACCGTCCGCGCCGCGTACGTCCCCGACGCCACCACCGGCACCCTCTGGTTCGCCGACAAGGCGGTGTGGGTGGCCGACGGCGACGCCCTGCTGCCGTTCGTCACGGCGGAGACCGCCCGCGCATACATCACCGGCCACGAGGGCGCGCGCGTCCTCTCGTACGCCGACGCACTGGAGCGGGCGTCATGACCCGGTATGCCGGAGCGGCCCGGCACACGGTGCGGGCCGCCTCGCTGGCCGGGTTCCTTGGCGGCTGGCAGCTGCTGACCAGCCTGAACGTCGATCTCTGGTTGCGCTTCTCGCAGTTCCCGACCGTCGCGGACGTGGCCCGCACCTTCGCCGGCCGACTCTCCGGCGACGACTACTGGACGGACCTCACCGACAGCCTCACCCGCATCCTCACCGGCTTCCTGCTGGCCGCCGCCCTCGGAGTGGCGACCGGCGTGGCGGTGGCGCGCTCCCGTCTCGCCGAAGACGTGCTCGGCCCGCCGCTGGAGGTGCTCCGCCCGATCCCGGCCATCGCCCTGGTCCCCGTCGCGATCCTGCTCTTCCCCAGCAACGAACAGGGCATCGTCTTCATCACCTGCACCGCCGCCTTCTTCCCGGTCCTGGTCTCCACCCGGCACGCGGTGCGCGCACTCTCCCCCGTCTGGGAGGAGGCGGTGCGCACCATGGGAGGCGGCCGGTGGCGGGTGCTCGCCTCGGTGGTCCTGCCCGGCGCCCTCCCCGGAATCTTCGGTGGCCTCTCGGTCGGCATCGGGGTCTCGTGGATCTGCGTCATCTCCGCCGAGATGATCTCCGGTCAGTACGGCGTCGGCTACCGCACCTGGCAGGACTACACCGTCGTCGACTACCCCGGTGTCTTCGTCGGCATGGTCACCATCGGCGTCCTCGGCTGGGTCACCTCCACGGCGGTCGAACAGGTGGGCCGGTGGCTCACCCGCTGGCTGCCGCGCACGGAGTACGTCGCCGGAGCGCGCGGCCGCAAGGGCTCCGCCCCGGCCCCGCCCACCCCGAAGGCCCCTCGCAGCAAGGGAGTTCGCGATGAGCACCTCGTCTGAGACCTCCGAGTCCGAGACCACGGAGTCCAGGACCACGGAGTCCAGGACCACCGAGGGCTCCGGGACCTCCGCGCCCGAAGCGACCGTGACCAAGACGCCCGACCCGGTCCGCGGCACCCGCCTCGCCCTCGTGAACGCGACGCTCGGCCGTCCCACCGCCCCGGTCCTGGAAGGCGTCGATCTCGCCGTCGCGCCCGGCGAGATCCTCACCGTCGTAGGCCCGTCGGGCTGCGGAAAGTCGACCCTCCTGCGCACTCTCGCCGGGCTCCTGCCCCCGCTCGCCGGAACGATCGCCCAGGACGACCGCCTCCTGGTGGGCCCCGGCGCCGACCGGGCGCTGGTCTTCCAGGAGGACGCCCTCCTGCCCTGGCGCACCCTGCGCGCCAACGTCGAACTCCCCCTGGCCATCAAGGGGCTCCCCCGCGCCGAACGCCGTGGGCAGGCCGAGGACTGGCTCGCCCGGGTCGGACTCGCCGGCCGCGGAGGCCAGTTGCCGCACCGCGTCTCCGGCGGACAGCGCCAGCGCGTCCAACTCGCCCGCGCCCTGGCCGGACAGCCCCGCGCCGTCCTCATGGACGAACCCTTCGGCGCCCTCGACGCCCAGACCCGCGCCGGCATGCAGGACCTGCTCGTCGAAGTACTGCACGGCACCGGCGCGACCGTCGTCTTCGTGACCCACGACGTGGACGAGGCCCTGTTCCTGGGCGACCGGGTGGCCCTGCTCGGCACCGGCCGCGTGCTGGGCGTCCGCGACATCCCGCACCCACGCGAGCGCGCCGCCCACGACGACCCGGCAAGGCGCTCCCTGCGGCGCGAGGTCCTCACATCCCTCAGCAGCTGACCCGGACTCAGCCCCCTTACTCGAAGTACTCGAAAGGCACCCTCGTGGACACCCCCGTGGCCCCCTCCGCAGACGCTCCCCCGGAGATTCTGCAGATCCCCGCCCTCGCGGACGCCGAGGAGCTCACCTGCGACGTTCTCGTCATCGGCGGCGGCACGGCCGGCACCATGGCCGCCCTCACCGCCGCCGAGCACGGGGCGAACGTCCTCCTCCTGGAGAAGGCCCACGTGCGCCACTCCGGCGCCCTCGCCATGGGCATGGACGGCGTCAACAACGCCGTCATCCCCGGCCGCGCCGAGCCCGACGACTACGTCGCCGAGATCACCCGCGCCAACGACGGCATCGTCGACCAGTCCACCGTCCGCCAGACCGCGACCCGCGGCTTCGCGATGGTGGAGCGTCTGGAGTCGTACGGCGTGAAGTTCGAGAAGGACGAGCACGGCGAGTACGCGGTCCGCCAGGTGCACCGCTCCGGCTCCTACGTGTTGCCGATGCCCGAGGGCAAGGATGTGAAGAAGGTCCTCTACCGGCAGCTGCGGCGACGCGAGATGCGCGAGCGGATCCGCATCGAGAACCGCGTGATGCCGGTGCGGGTGCTCACCGGCGCCGACGGCCGGGCGATCGGCGCGGCGGGCTTCAACACCCGTACGGGAACCTTCGTCACCGTCCGCGCCGGGGCCGTGATCCTCGCAACGGGCGCCTGCGGCCGCCTCGGTCTGCCCGCCTCCGGCTACCTCTACGGCACCTACGAGAACCCGACCAACGCCGGTGACGGCTACGCCATGGCCTACCACGCGGGCGCCGAACTCACCGGCATCGAGTGCTTCCAGATCAACCCGCTGATCAAGGACTACAACGGCCCCGCCTGCGCCTACGTCGCCAACCCGTTCGGCGGCTACCAGGTCAACCGGCACGGCGAACGCTTCGTCGACTCCGACTACTGGTCGGGCCAGATGATGGCGGAGTTCGCCGCTGAAGTCGCCTCCGACCGCGGTCCCGTCTACCTGAAGCTCAGTCATCTCCCCGAGGAGTCGGTCAGCGCCCTCGAATCCATCCTGCACTCCACGGAACGCCCGACCCGCGGCACCTTCCACGCCGGCCGGGGCCACGACTACCGCACCCACGACATCGAGATGCACATCTCCGAGATCGGCCTGTGCGGCGGCCATTCCGCGTCCGGCGTCCGCGTCGACGACCACGCGCGCACGACCGTGCCGCGGCTGTACGCCGCCGGGGACCTGGCCTGCGTCCCCCACAACTACATGATCGGCGCCTTCGTCTTCGGCGACCTCGCGGGAGCCGACGCGTCCCAGTACACGCCGTACGAGGGCGAGTTGCCGCAGGACCAGCTGCGCGACGCGCACGATCTGGTCTACCGCCCGTTGCGCAACCCGGACGGGCCCCCGCAGCCCCAGGTCGAGTACAAACTCCGCCGCTTCGTGAACGACTACGTGGCCCCGCCGAAATCCGGCGCGCGCCTCTCCCTCGCCCTGGAGGCGTTCGAGCGGATGCGCGCGGACGTCGCCGAGATGGGCGCCCGCACCGCGCACGAGCTGATGCGGTGCGCGGAGGTCTCCTTCATTCGCGACTGCGCGGAGATGGCCGCGCGCGCCTCCCTCGCCCGCACCGAGTCCCGCTGGGGCCTCTACCACGACCGCCTGGACCACCCGGCCCGCGACGACGCCTCCTGGTTCCACCACCTCGACCTGCACAAGTCCCCCTCCGGCTCGATGGAGTTCACGGCCCGACCCGTAGCTCCGTATCTCGTCCCGATCCCCGACTTCACCCCGACCGGCGGCCCCTCCCGGCACCTCGGCGAGGTCCACCCGGAGCAGGTGGCCACGGCCGGGGCCCGCGAGGTGGCGCCAGTGACCTCACAACCGACGGCGACCCCCACCCCGGGCGCCGGCGCCCTCTCCGTCTCCGATCGCTCAGGCGAGGGCGAAGACCGGGGCGAACCCGGTTCCCCCCGCCTCCTCGAACTCCTCGCCCTAGCCGAGGAGGAACCCGAACTCACCGCACTGCGCCCCTACTTGGACGACCCCTCCCCCGCAGTCCGACGCGCGGCGGTCGCCGTCCTCACCGAGACCGTGCCGCCCGGCACCGGTCCCGCCCTCTCCTTTGCCCTCCGAGACGCACACGCGGGCGTACGCGCCGCCGCGGCGGCCTCCCTGCGGGAACTCGTCGAGACGCTCCCGCCCGGCCCCGAACTCCGTGACGGCCTCGCCGCCGCCCTCACCGAGGACGACCCCGTCGTACGAGCCGCCGCACTGGACGTCCTGCGTGCCCTGCGCCTGGGCGACGCGGAGCTGTTCGTGACCGTCCTCGCCGACCCGGACACCGCCGTCCGCATCGAGGCCGTGCGCGCCCTCGTCTCCGTCGACGCCACCGAGCCCCTGACCCGCGCTGCGGCCGACTCCTCCCGCGAGGTCCGCGTCACCGTGGCCAAGGCGCTGGCCCACGTGGCCCCGAACGGGCTCGTCGAGGGCACCCTCGACCAGCTCACTGGCGACCCCGACGCCCTGGTGCGCGCGGCGGCCTTCGAGGCGCTGGCAGCCACGGGATGCCCGGCTCCGCTGGCCGCCCGTGCTGTCGCCGCCCAGACCGACCCCGCCTGGCAGGTGCGGTCCGGCGCCGCGACCGCGTTGTCCGCGGCCCCGGCCGGCCTCGCCGTACCCACCCTGGCCAAGGCCGTCGGCGACCCGAACGCAGACGTCCGCAAGGCCGCGGTGCTCGCGCTGATACGGCACTCCGACACCGACGAGGACGCCCGCGCGGCCCTCGCCACGGCCACAACCGATTCCGACGCCGACGTCAGGGCCTACGCGTCACGAGCCTTGTGAGGGTCGCAGGACCTGCGACCGTCACGGGCTCCCTGTGGCTCTGACCGTCACAGAGGTCGGCCCCCCCCTATTCCGGCCCTCTATATCCAGTCCTCGGGCTCCGGCTCCATTTCCATCTCGGGCCAGTCCGGGCCCGGGTCCGGTGCCTCGCCCGGTGCCGGGTCGGGCACGGGACTCGGCGTCTCAGGGACCCCGCCCAGGGAGCCAAGAACCGCCAGCACGCCCTCCCCGTATGTGGCGAGCTTCTTCTCACCCACGCCGCTGATCCCACCCAGCTCCGCCACCGACTTCGGCCACACCGTGGCAATCTCCCGCAACGTGGCGTCATGGAAGATGACGTACGCCGGAACGCCCTGCTCCTTGGCCTGTTCGGCACGCCAGGAACGCAGCGCCTCGAAGGCGGGCACCAGTTCCTCGGGCAGCTCGACCGCGGCAGCCTTGGCCTTGCGCTCCCCCCGGGAGGACGACGAGCGGGCGGTGGGCGGCTTGGGCGCCTCCTTGCGCAACGGCACCTCCCGCTCGCGCCGCAGCACCGTCCCACTGGCATCGGTCAGCACCAGCGTCCCGTAGTCGCCCTCGACCGCGAGCAGCCCCTGAGCCAGCAACTGCCGGACGACACCCCGCCATTCGGACTCGGCCAACTCCTCGCCGATGCCGAACACGGACAGCTGGTCATGGTCGAACTGGATCACCTTGGCGGTGCGCCGCCCCAGCAGGATGTCGACGATCTGGACCGCACCGAACTTCTGCCCCCGCTCCCGCTGCAATCGCACCACCGTGGACAGCAGCTTCTGCGCCGCGACGGTGCCGTCCCAGGTCTCGGGCGGCGTGAGACACGTGTCGCAGTTGCCGCAGGCGGGGGTGCGGGGGTCCTGGCCGAAGTAGGCCAGGAGCTGACCCCGCCGGCACTCGGCCGTCTCGCACAGCGCCAGCATCGAGTCCAGATGGGCGGCGGCCCGACGTCGGAACGCCTCGTCGCCCTCGCTGCCCTGGATCAGCTTCCGCTGCTGGACCACGTCCTGCAGGCCATAGGCCATCCAGGCCGTGGACGGCAGTCCGTCGCGGCCCGCGCGACCCGTCTCCTGGTAGTAGCCCTCGACCGACTTCGGCAGGTCGAGGTGGGCGACGAACCGGACGTCCGGCTTGTCGATACCCATCCCGAAGGCGATGGTCGCGCAGACCACCAGCCCCTCCTCACGCAGGAAGCGCGACTGGTGCCTGGCGCGCGTACCCGCGTCCAGGCCCGCGTGGTACGGCACCGCCTCGATGCCGTTGCGGGAGAGGAACTCGGCGGTCTTCTCCACCGAGTTGCGCGAGAGGCAGTACACGATGCCCGCGTCGCCCTCGTGCTCCTCTCGCAGGAAGGACAGCAGCTGCTTCTTGGGGTCGGCCTTCGGGACTATCCGGTACTGGATGTTCGGCCGGTCGAAGCTCGCCTCGAAGTGGCGCGCCGTCGGCATGCCCAGGCGCTGGGTGATCTCCTGGTGCGTCGCCCGCGTGGCCGTGGCCGTCAGCGCGATCCGCGGGACGTCCGGCCAGCGCTCGCCGAGCAGGGAGAGCGCCAGATAGTCGGGGCGGAAGTCGTGGCCCCACTGGGACACGCAGTGCGCCTCGTCGATGGCGAAGAGGGAGATCTTGGCACGTGACAGCAGGTCGAGGGTCGTGTCCAGGCGCAGCCGCTCCGGGGCGAGGTAGAGCAGGTCGAGCTCTCCCGCCAGGAACTCCGCCTCCACCGTGCGCCGCTCGTCGAAGTCCTGCGTGGAGTTCATGAACCCGGCGCGCACGCCCAGCGCCCGCAGCGCGTCCACCTGGTCCTGCATGAGCGCGATGAGGGGCGAGACGACGATTCCCGTACCGGGTCTGACCAGGGACGGAATCTGGTAGCACAGCGACTTGCCGCCACCCGTCGGCATCAGGACGACGGCGTCACCGCCCGCCACGACGTGCTCGATGATCGCTTCCTGCTCGCCGCGGAAGGCGTCGTACCCGAAGACCCGGTGGAGCGTGGCCAGCGCCTCGCTGTCACCCAGAGTCCCCGTAGCGCCCGCTTCGGTCATCACACCCGTCCCACCCATCGCCCGTCCCCCGTCCGTCGTGCTTCTCCCACGACAGCCACCATAGGCCTCCGCGCCGACAGTCCCAGAGTTATCCACAGGCTGCGCGGATCCGGTGGCCCGCCCGCTCGGCCCGCCGTCAGTCCGTCGGGCCATCCGGATGGCAGGCCTGCGGCATTCCGGACATGCTGCTCGAGCGGGACGGGGGAGGGCCCGCCGCCGGATGGGCGTCCTCCCGGGCGTCTCCCCTTCATTCCAAGGAGTCCCGCCGCATGTCCGCACGTCCCCTGAAGGCCTTCTTCGCTCTGGCGGCGGCAGCGTCGCTGGCCCTGGCCGCCGCTCCCGCCCGGGCCGCGACCGACCCGGACCCCAGTGTCTGGACCGACCTGTCCAAGACGTACGACGCTACCTCCGCGTACGCCTACGAGCCGTTCGGCGTCGCCGACCGATACGTCCGCACCGACGACTGTGTCGCCAACCCGCCGGAGGGCGGCATGGGCTACCACTACGTCAAGAAGAAGAACATCGGCTCGCTCGACCCCGCCGCACCGGCGGCCCTGCTCTACGAGGACAGGGGCGACGGCAAGCGCCGGCTCGTCGCGGTGGAGTGGGTGGTCGCGGACACGGGCCAGGCCACGCCGAAGCTGTTCGGCCAGACCTTCCAGAAGAACGAGCTGCCCGGTCACTTCACCCTGCACGCCTGGCTCTACAAGCCCAACCCCCGGGGCCTGTTCCACTCCTGGAACCCCAGGGTCACCTGCCCGGCCCCCTGACCCCACGAGCGCATGCGTCGGGCCCCGGCTCCCTGAGGAGACCGGGGCCCGATGCCCATACTTGGCAGCGTTGTGGCAGGTCAGCGGACGAAGACTCCCGCCTGTCCCGCCAGATCCAGGAAGTACTGCGGCGCCACACCGACCACGAGCGTGACCGCCACTCCCACCGCGATCGCCGTCATGGTCAGCGGCGACGGCACGGCGACCGTCGGACCCTCGGGACGAGGCTCGCTGAAGAACATGAGCACGATCACGCGGATGTAGAAGAACGCCGCGATCGCCGAGGAGATCACACCGACCACGACCAGCGCTCCCGCACCGCCCTCCGCCGCCGCCTTGAACACGGCGAACTTCCCGGCGAAACCAGAGGTCAGCGGGATGCCCGCGAAGGCCAGCAGGAAGACCGCGAACACGGCCGCCACCAGCGGAGACCTGCGTCCCAGGCCCGCCCACTTGGACAGGTGCGTGGCCTCGCCGCCCGCGTCACGTACGAGCGTCACGACGGCGAAGGCGCCGATGGTGACGAACGAGTACGCGCCCAGGTAGAAGAGGACGGAGGACACGCCGTCCGGCGTCGTCGCGATGACACCCGCGAGGATGAAGCCCGCGTGCGCGATCGACGAGTACGCCAGAAGCCGCTTGATGTCGGTCTGGGTGATCGCGACGATCGCACCGCCCAGCATGGTGACGATCGCGACGGCCCACATGACCGGCCGCCAGTCCCAGCGCAGCCCGGGCAGGACGACGTACAGCAGGCGCAGGAGCGCGCCGAACGCGGCCACCTTCGTCGCCGCCGCCATGAACCCGGTGACGGGCGTCGGTGCTCCCTGGTACACGTCCGGGGTCCACATGTGGAACGGCACCGCGCCGACCTTGAACAGCAGACCCATGACGACCATCGCGGCGCCGATGAGCAGCAGCACATCGTTGCCCATGGTGCCGGCGAGCGCCGGGTCGACGTTCTGGATGGTGCCGTCGACGACCTGAGCGATCGTCGCGTACGACACCGAGCCCGCGTAGCCGTACAGCAGGGCGATGCCGAACAGCGTGAACGCGGAGGCGAACGCGCCGAGCAGGAAGTACTTGACCGCGGCCTCCTGGGACATGAGCCGCTTGCGGCGGGCCACGGCACAGAGCAGGTACAGCGGGAGCGAGAACACTTCCAGCGCGATGAAGAGCGTCAGCAGGTCGTTGGCCGACGGGAAGACCAGCATGCCGCCGATCGCGAAGAGCAGCAGCGGGAACACCTCGGTGGTGGTGAACCCGGCCTTGACCGCGGCCTTCTCGCTGTCGCTG
The DNA here is from genome assembly GCF_041051975.1 of Streptomyces sp. R21. Taxonomy (GTDB): domain Bacteria; phylum Actinomycetota; class Actinomycetes; order Streptomycetales; family Streptomycetaceae; genus Streptomyces. The sequence goes on from NZ_CP163435.1 coordinate 4,323,726, forward strand.
CCCGGCACGGAGGCGGCCTGCGCGGCGAACGAGTCGACGCGGTTGCCGTGCGCCTCCGGGTCGAGGCGGCGCTCGGCGAAGGTGAAGACACCGAGGATTCCGGCGAGCAGGATCGTGCCCTGGAGGAACAGGGACGGTCCGTCGACGGCGATCGCGCCCATCGCCGCGATGTGCGCCTTCGTGGTGCCGTATCCGCCCGCCGCGAGCCCGACGACCGCCGCGAAGGCGGCCGCGAGCGCGACGACGGACAGGAACACCTGGGCGTAGTAGCGGAATTTGCGCGGTACGAACGCCTCGACCAGCACACCGACGACCGCCGCCCCGATGACGATCAAGGTGGGCGACAATTGTGCGTATTCGATCTTCGGCGCGTCGATCTTGTCGATCGGGTCCGCCGCCATTGTCCACAGGCTGTGGACGGCTGTTGCGCTCACTTGGCCGCCTCCACCTCGGGCTTGGGGTCCTTCTTGTGTACGTCTGACATGGTCTGCTTGACCGCCGGGTTGACGATGTCGGTGACCGGCTTCGGGTAGACGCCCAGGAAGATCAGCAGCGCGATCAGCGGGGCGACCACCAGGAGCTCCCGCACCCTGAGATCCGGCATTTCGGCGACCTCCGCCTTCACCGGGCCCGTCATCGTCCGCTGGTAGAGGACGAGCGTGTAGAGCGCGGCGAGGACGATGCCGAAGGTGGCGATGATCCCGACCGCCGGGTAGCGCGTGAACGTGCCGACCAGGACCAGGAACTCACTGACGAAGGGCGCGAGGCCCGGCAGCGAGAGGGTGGCGAGACCACCGATCAGGAAGGTGCCGGCGAGCACCGGCGCGACCTTCTGCACGCCTCCGTAGTCGGCGATCAGACGCGAGCCGCGCCGCGAGATCAGGAAGCCCGCCACCAGCATCAGGGCGGCGGTCGAGATTCCGTGGTTGACCATGTAGAGCGTCGCGCCCGACTGGCCCTGGCTGGTCATCGCGAAGATGCCCAGGATGATGAACCCGAAGTGCGAGATCGACGCGTATGCCACCAGCCGCTTGATGTCCCGCTGGCCGACGGCGAGCAGCGCCCCGTAGATGATGCTGATCAGCGCCAGGACGAGGATGGCGGGCGTCGCCCACTTGCTGGCCTCCGGGAAGAGCTGGAGGCAGTAGCGGAGCATCGCGAAGGTGCCGACCTTGTCGACGACCGCCGTGATCAGCACGGCGACCGGGGTGGTGGCCTCACCCATGGCGTTGGGCAGCCAGGTGTGCAGCGGCCACAGGGGCGCCTTTACCGCGAAGGCGAAGAAGAACCCGAGGAACAGCCACCGCTCGGTGCTGGTCGCCATGTGCAGCGAACCGTTGGCCCGGGCCTCGGCGATCGCCTGGAGCGAGAAGTTCCCGGCCACTACGTAGAGACCGATCACGGCGGCCAGCATGATGAGGCCGCCGACCAGGTTGTAGAGGAGGAACTTCACGGCGGCGTACGAGCGTTGGGTCGCCGCCACCTCGTCGCCGTGCTCGTGGGCCTTGTCGCCGAAGCCGCCGATGAGGAAGTACATCGGGATGAGCATGGCTTCGAAGAAGATGTAGAAGAGGAAGACGTCGGTGGCCTCGAAGGAGATGATCACCATCGCCTCGACGGCCAGGATCAGAGCGAAGAAGCCCTGAGTCGGCCGCCAGCGCTTGTTCCCGGTCTCGTGCGGGTCGGCGTCGTGCCAGCCCGCGAGGATGATGAACGGGATCAGCAGCGCGGTCAGCGCGATGAGCGCCACCCCGATGCCGTCCACGCCCAGCTCGTAGCGCACCCCGAAGTCCTTGATCCAGGCGTGCGATTCGGTGAGCTGGTAGCGGTCGCCGTCGGGATCGAAGCGCACCAGAGTCACGGCGGCGAGCGCCAGGGTGGCGAGCGAGACGAGCAGCGCCAGCCACTTGGCGGCGACGCGCCGCGCGGCCGGCACGGCGGCCGTGGCGATCGCCCCGAGTGCCGGGAGCGCCGCCGTCGCTGTCAACAGAGGAAAGGACATCGGTATCAGACCGCCCTCATCAGCAGGGTCAGAGCGATGAGGACCGCCGCACCGCCGAACATCGAGACCGCGTACGAGCGCGCGTAGCCGTTCTGCAGCTTGCGCAGCCGCCCGGAGAGGCCGCCCATCGAGGCCGCCGTGCCGTTGACGACACCGTCGACCAGGGTGTGGTCGACGTACACCAGCGAGCGGGTGAGGTGCTCCCCGCCGCGCACCAGCACGACGTGGTTGAAGTCGTCCTGGAGCAGGTCGCGTCGGGCGGCCCGGGTGAGCAGCGATCCGCGCGGGGCGGCGACCGGGACGGGACGGCGACCGTACTGGGCGTACGCGATTGCGGCGCCGACGACGAGCAGCGCCATGGTGGCCAGCGTGACCGTGAGGGCGCTGACGGGCGAGTTGCCCTCCGAGTGCCCGGTGACCGGCTCCAGCCAGTGCAGGAAGCGGTCGCCGATGCTGAAGAAACCGCCCGCGAAGACCGATCCGAAGGCCAGCACGATCATCGGAATCGTCATGGACTTGGGCGACTCGTGCGGGTGCGGCTCATGGCCCTCCGCATCGGGCTGCCAGCGCTTCTCCCCGAAGAAGGTCATGATCATCACGCGTGTCATGTAGTACGCCGTGATGGCCGCGCCCAGCAGGGCCGCGCCGCCGAGGATCCAGCCCTCGGTGCCGCCCTTGGCGAAGGCCGCCTCGATGATCTTGTCCTTGGAGAAGAAGCCCGACAGGCCCGGGAAGCCGATGATCGCGAGGTAGCCGAGGCCGAAGGTGATGAACGTGACCGGCATGTACTTCCTGAGGCCGCCGTACTTCCTCATGTCGACCTCGTCGTTCATGCCGTGCATGACCGAACCGGCGCCGAGGAAGAGCCCGGCCTTGAAGAAGCCGTGCGTCACCAGGTGCATGATCGCGAAGACGTAGCCGATGGGGCCGAGGCCCGCGGCGAGCACCATGTAGCCGATCTGCGACATCGTGGAGCCGGCCAGCGCCTTCTTGATGTCGTCCTTCGCGCAACCGACGATCGCACCGAACAGGAGCGTGACCGCGCCGACGACGGTGACGGCCAACTGCGCGTCCGGCGCGCCGTTGAAGATCTCCCCGGAGCGGACGATCAGGTAGACGCCCGCGGTCACCATCGTCGCGGCGTGGATGAGGGCCGAGACCGGGGTCGGGCCCTCCATCGCGTCGCCGAGCCAGGACTGCAGCGGCACCTGGGCGGACTTGCCGCAGGCGGCGAGCAGCAGCATCAGGCCGATGGCGGTGAGCTTGCCCTCGGAGGTCTGACCGGTGGATTCGAGCACCGGCCCGAAGGCGAAGGTCCCGAAGGTGGTGAACATCAGCATGATGGCGATCGACAGGCCCATGTCGCCGACGCGGTTGACCAGGAAGGCCTTCTTCGCGGCGGTGGCGGCGCTGGGCTTGTGCTGCCAGAAGCCGATCAGCAGGTACGAGGCGAGGCCAACGCCCTCCCAGCCGACATACAGCAGCAGGTAGTTGTCGGCGAGGACGAGGAGCAGCATCGCCGCGAGGAACAGGTTCAGATAGCCGAAGAAGCGGCGGCGGCGCTCGTCGTGCTCCATGTACCCGATCGAGTACAGGTGGATGAGCGAGCCGACGCCGCTGATCAGCAGCACGAACGTCATCGAGAGCTGGTCGAGCTGGAAGGAGACGTCGGCCTGGAAGCCGGCGACCGGGACCCAGCTGAACAGGTGCTGGCCGATGGCCCGGTGATCGGCGTCCTTGCCCAGCATGTCGGCGAAGAGGATCACGCCGATGACGAAGGAGGAGGCCGCGAGGAGCGTGCCGATCCAGTGGCCGACGGCATCGAGCCGCCGTCCGCCGCACAGCAGTACGGCCGCTCCGAGCAGAGGCGCCGCTACGAGCAGCGCAATCAGGTTGTCCACGATTCAGCGACCCCTCAGAGCTTCATCAGGCTGGCGTCGTCGACCGAGGCCGAGTGGCGGGAACGGAACAGCGACACGATGATCGCGAGCCCGACCACGACCTCCGCGGCGGCGACGACCATCGTGAAGAAGGCGATGATCTGGCCGTCGAGATTGCCGTGCATTCGGGAGAAGGTGACGAAGGCGAGGTTGCAGGCGTTGAGCATGAGCTCGACGCACATGAACACCACGATCGCGTTCCGCCTGATCAGCACGCCGGTGGCGCCGATCGTGAACAACAGGGCGGCGAGATAGAGGTAGTTGACGGGATTCACTTCGACGCCTCCTCGGCCCTCTTGAGGTGCACCTGTTCGACCTCGGTGCGCTCCAGTCGCTCCTCGGCACGCTGTTCCAGTGCCCGCAGATCGTTCAGCGCCTCGGTCGACACGTCACGGATCTGGCCGCGCTCGCGCAGCGTCTTGCTGACGGTGAGCTCCGACGGGGTGCCGTCGGGGAGGAGGCCCGCGATGTCCACCGCGTTGTGCCGGGCGTAGACACCGGGCGCCGGCAGCGGCGGCAGGTGCTTGCCTTCCCGTACGCGCTGCTCGGACAGCTCGCGCTGGGTCTTGGCGCGCTCGGTGCGCTCGCGGTGCGTGAGGACCATGGCGCCGATCGTGGCGGTGATGAGCAGGGCGCCGGTGATTTCGAAGGCGAACACGTACTTCGTGAAGATGAGGGCGGCGAGGCCCTCCACGTTGCCGTTCGCGTTGGCCTTCGACAGGCCGTCGAACTCATTGAGGGACGCGTTGCCGATGCCCGCGAACAGGAGGATGCCGAAGCCGAGTCCGCACAGCAGGGCCAGCCAGCGCTGGCCCTTGATGGTCTCCTTCAGGGAGTCCGCCGCGGTGACGCCGACGAGCATGACGACGAAGAGGAACAGCATCATGATCGCGCCGGTGTAGACGATGATCTGGACGACGCCAAGGAAGTACGCCCCGTTGGCGAGGTAGAACACCGCCAAGATGATCATGGTCCCGGCAAGGGAGAGCGCGCTGTGCACGGCCTTCTTCATGAAGACGGTGCTCAGGGCGCCGATCACGGCGACCGTGCCGAGAACCCAGAACTGGAAGGCCTCACCTGTAGAGGTGGAGTAGGCGGCAAGCTGCGCGCTCATGCCTCCACCCCCTCTTCGGTGGGCTTCTCGCCCTGGGAGACGGCGACTTGGCGCTCCGTGCCGGGCGCGGCCTCCGTCACCAGTCCTCGGTAGTAGTCCTGCTCGTCCATGCCGGGGAAGATCGAGTGCGGGGACTCGACCATGCCCTCCTCGAGTCCGGCGAGCAGCTGCTCCTTGGTGTAGATGAGGTTGGCGCGGCTGCTGTCGGCCAGCTCGAACTCGTTGGTCATCGTGAGCGCGCGGGTGGGGCACGCCTCGATGCACAGGCCGCAGAGGATGCAGCGGGCGTAGTTGATCTGGTAGACGGCGCCATACCGCTCACCCGGCGAGTAGCGCTCCTCGTCGGTGTTGTCCGCGCCCTCCACGTAGATGGCGTCCGCGGGGCAGGCCCAGGCGCACAGTTCGCAGCCGACGCACTTCTCCAGGCCGTCCGGGTGGCGGTTGAGCTGGTGCCGGCCGTGGAACCGCGGGGCGGTGGTCTTCTGCTGCTCCGGGTACTGCTCGGTCAGCCGCTTCTTGAACATGGCCTTGAAGGTCACGCCGAAGCCGGCGACGGGGTTCATGAAACCGGGCTTGGTCTCCTTCGGCTCCTCAGCCATCGGACCCCTCCTTTCCGTCACGAGTTCCGCCATTCGATCCGTCACTCGCAGTATCCGACCCGCCACTGACAATCAACTCGCGCTCGCGGCGCGGGCGGCGCCGCGGCACCGGTGGCAACTCCTGCCCCGGCAGCGGCGGCACGGGGAATCCGCCCGCCATCGGGTCGAAGGCGGCGGGTTCGGCGGGCGCCTCCTGCTCCTTGCCGGAGCGGTCGCGGAAGATGTCGGCCGCGAACGAGAGCAACAGCAGCACGAGGACTCCCCCGCCGACGTACAGGGCGATGTCGGCGAAGTCGTAGTTCTCGTTCCTGAGGGTCCGCACGGTGGCGACGAGCATCAGCCAGACCACGGAGACCGGGATGAGGACCTTCCAGCCGAGCTTCATCAGCTGGTCGTAGCGGACGCGGGGAAGCGTGCCGCGCAGCCAGATGAAGAAGAACAGCAGCAACTGGACCTTGATGGTGAACCAGAGCATCGGCCACCAGCCGTGGTTGGCGCCCTCCCAGAAGGTGCTGATCGGCCAGGGTGCCCGCCAGCCGCCCAGGAAGAGGGTGGTCGACACGGCCGAGACCGTCACCATGTTCACGTACTCGGCGAGCATGAACAGCGCGAACTTGATGGACGAGTACTCGGTGTTGAAGCCGCCGACCAGGTCGCCCTCGGACTCCGGCATGTCGAAGGGGGCACGGTTGGTCTCGCCGACCATCGTGATGATGTAGATCAGGAACGAGACCGGCAGCAGGATGATGTACCAGCGGTCGTGCTGCTGTTCGACGATCGTCGAGGTCGACATCGACCCGGAGTAGAGGAACACCGAGGCGAACGCGGCGCCCATGGCGATCTCGTAGGAGATCATCTGCGCGCAGGAGCGCAGACCGCCCAGCAGCGGATAGGTGGATCCAGAACTCCAACCCGCAAGAACGATCCCGTAGATGCCGACCGAGGCGACCGCGAGGATGTAGAGCATCGCGATCGGCAGGTCGGTGAGCTGCATCGTCGTACGGTGACCGAGGATCGAGACCTCGTTGCCGGAGGGCCCGAAGGGAATCACCGCGATCGCCATGAAGGCCGGGATGGCCGCGACGATCGGCGCGAGGACGTACACCACCTTGTCGGCGCGCTTGACGATGACGTCTTCCTTGAGCATCAGCTTGATGCCGTCGGCGAGCGACTGGAGCATGCCCCAGGGGCCGTGCCGGTTGGGGCCGATGCGCAGCTGCATCCAGGCGACGACCTTGCGCTCCCACACGATGGAGAAGAGCACGGTGATCATCAGGAAGGCGAAGCAGAAGACCGCCTTGATGACGACCAGCCACCAGGGGTCGCGGCCGAACATCGACAGGTCTTCAGCGGCGAGGTACGGAGTCATGCCTCCACCTCCTTGGGGGCCTCGGTGGCGAGGGTCGCCGGGCCGATGCGGACGAGTGCGCCGGGCACCGCCCCGGTGTCGGAGGCGACGCCTCCCCCGGCGGAGTTCAGCGGGAGCCAGACCACGCGGTCGGGCATCTCCGTGATCTCCAGCGGGAGTTCGGCGGTTCCGGCGGGGCCGGTGACAGCGAGGGTGTCGCCGTCCTTGACGCCCGCTTCGGCGGCTGTGGCGGCCGACACGCGCGCGTGGGCGGCATGCCGGGTCCCGGCCAGAGCGTCGTCGCCGTCCTGGAGACGGCCCTGGTCGAGCAGCAGCCGGTGACCCGCGAGTACGGCCTCCCCGGCGGCGGGGCGGGGCAGTTGAGCGGCGGTCTCCAGGGGTTCGGTGGCCCGCGGCCCGTCCCACGCCCCGAGCCGGTCCAGCTCCCCGCGCGCGGTGCGCAGATCCGGCAGACCGAGATGTACGTCCATGGCGTCGGCGAGCATCTGCAGGACGCGGGCGTCGGTGGGTGCCAGGCGGCGGATCATCTGTTCGGGCTTGAGAGCGGCTTCGAAGAAGCGCACCCGGCCTTCCCAGTTCAGGAAGGTGCCCGCCTTCTCCGCGACCGCGGCGACCGGAAGGACTACGTCCGCGTGCTCGGTGACCTCGCTGGGCCGCAGTTCGAGCGACACCAGGAAGCCCACTTCGGAAAGGGCAGCACGCGCGCGTGCCGGGTCGGGAAGGTCGGTGACCTCCACGCCCGCCACCACCAGGGCCCGCAGTTCGCCACCTGCGGCGGCCTCGATGATCTGCCCGCTGTCACGGCCGTAGCGGTGCGGGAGTTCGGAGACGCCCCAGGCGGCGGCGACCTCGTCCCGCGCGCGCGGGTCGGTGGCCGGGCGTCCGCCCGGCAGCAGCGACGGAAGCGCGCCCGCTTCGATCGCTCCGCGCTCTCCGGCCCGGCGCGGAATCCACACCAGGTGGGCGCCGGTCGCGGACGCGGCGCGTACGGCGGCGGTGAGCCCGCCGGCCACAGCGGCCAGCCGCTCGCCGACGACGAGCACGGAACCCTCGACGCGCAGCGCCTCGGAGGCCCGGGCACCGTCGCCCTCCAGACCGACGCCGCTCGCGAGGGCGTCCAGCCACTCGGTCTCGGTGCCGGGCGCGGCGGGCAGCAGCGTGCCGCCCGCCTTCTCCAGGCCGCGGGTCGCGTGCGTGGCGAGCGAGAAGGTCCGCTGCTGATGCCCGCGCCAGGCCTTGCGCAGTCGCAGGAAGACGCCGGGCGCCTCCTCCTCGGACTCGAACCCGACGAGCAGGACGGCCGGCGCCTTCTCCAGCGCGGTGTACGTGACGCCCGTACCGTCGAGGTCCCGTCCGCGTCCGGCGACCCGGGCGGCCAGGAAGTCGGCCTCCTCGGCGCTGTGCACGCGCGCGCGGAAGTCGATGTCGTTCGTGTCGAGGGCCACGCGCGCGAACTTGCTGTACGCGTAGGCGTCCTCGACGGTGAGCCGGCCGCCGGTCAGGACTCCGGCCCTGCCCCGGGCACCCAGCAGTCCCTGAGCCGCCGCCTCCAGAGCCTCCGGCCAGGAAGCGGGCTCCAGGACGCCTTCGGCGTTGCGGACCAGCGGGGTGGTGATGCGGTCGGTCTGCTGCGCGTAGCGGAAGCCGAACCTCCCCTTGTCGCAGAGCCACTCCTCGTTGACCTCGGGGTCCGGGGAGGCGAGGCGCCGCATGACCTTGCCGCGCCGGTGGTCGGTGCGCGTCGCGCAGCCGCCGGAGCAGTGCTCGCACACGGAGTGCGAGGAGATCAGGTCGAAGGGGCGGGCGCGGAAGCGATACGCCGCCGAGGTGAGCGCGCCCACCGGGCAGATCTGGATCGTGTTCCCGGAGAAGTACGACTCGAAGGGGTCACCCTCACCGGTGCCGACCTGCTGGAGCGCGCCCCGCTCGACCAGCTCGATCATCGGGTCGCCGGCGATCTGGTTGCTGAACCGGGTGCAGCGGGCGCACAGTACGCACCGTTCGCGGTCCAGCAGCACCTGCGTGGAGATCGGGACGGGCTTCTCGTACGTCCGCTTCTTTCCTTCGAAGCGGGATTCGGCGTTGCCGTGTGACATGGCCTGGTTCTGCAGCGGGCATTCGCCGCCCTTGTCGCAGACCGGGCAGTCCAGCGGGTGGTTGATGAGCAGGAGCTCCATCACACCGTGCTGGGCCTTCTCGGCGACGGGCGAGGTGAGCTGAGTCTTGACGACCATCCCGTCCGTACAGGTGATCGTGCAGGACGCCATCGGCTTGCGCTGGCCCTCGACCTCGACGATGCACTGGCGGCAGGCGCCGGCCGGGTCGAGGAGCGGGTGGTCGCAGAAGCGGGGGATCTCGATGCCGAGTTGTTCGGCGGCCCGGATGACCAGGGTGCCCTTGGGCACGCTGATCTCGGCGCCGTCGATCGTCAGCGAGACGAGATCTTCCGGCGGAACCGCCGCCTCCCCGCCTCCGGAGGGAGCGCTGGTGGTCACTGTCATGCGTTCACCTCCGTGTGCTTGTCCGCCCAAGCCGTCGACTTGGCCGGGTCGAAGGGGCAGCCGCGGCCCGTGATGTGCTGCTCGTACTCCTCGCGGAAGTACTTGAGCGAGGAGAAGATCGGCGAGGCGGCGCCGTCACCGAGGGCGCAGAACGACTTGCCGTTGATGTTGTCGGCGATGTCGTTGAGTTTGTCGAGGTCGGACATGACGCCCTTGCCGGCCTCGATGTCGCGCAGCAACTGCACGAGCCAGTACGTCCCTTCGCGGCACGGTGTGCACTTGCCGCAGGACTCGTGGGCGTAGAACTCGGTCCAGCGGGTGACGGCGCGTACGACGCAGGTCGTCTCGTCGAAGCACTGGAGTGCTTTTGTGCCGAGCATGGAACCCGCGGCGCCCACTCCTTCGTAATCAAGAGGGACGTCGAGGTGCTCGTCGGTGAACATCGGGGTCGAGGAGCCGCCCGGCGTCCAGAACTTCAGCCGGTGGCCGGACCTGATCCCGCCGCTCATTTCGAGGAGTTGGCGCAGTGTGATGCCGAGCGGGGCCTCGTACTGGCCGGGATTGGTGACGTGGCCGCTGAGCGAGTAGAGCGTGAAGCCCGGGGACTTCTCGCTTCCCATCGACCTGAACCATTCCTTGCCTTTTTGGAGAATTGCGGGAACTGACGCGATGGATTCGACGTTATTTACAACAGTCGGGCACGCGTAGAGGCCCGCGACGGCAGGGAAAGGGGGACGGAGCCGCGGTTGACCACGGCGGCCTTCGAGCGAGTCGAGCAGCGCGGTCTCCTCACCGCAGATGTACGCGCCCGCGCCCGCGTGCACGGTGAGCTGGAGGTCGAGCCCGCTGCCCTGGATGTTCTCGCCGAGGTAGCCCGCCTCGTAGGCCTCTCGCACGGCCTCGTGCAACCGCCGCAGTACTGGGACCACTTCACCGCGCAGATAGATGAAGGCATGCGACGACCGAATGGCATAACACGCGATCACAATGCCCTCGATGAGGCTATGCGGGTTCGCGAAGAGGAGCGGGATGTCCTTGCAGGTTCCCGGCTCCGACTCGTCGGCGTTGACAACTAGATAGTGCGGTTTTCCATCCCCTTGGGGAATGAACTGCCACTTCATTCCGGTGGGGAATCCCGCGCCGCCGCGCCCGCGCAGACCGGAGTCCTTCACGTACGCGATGAGGTCGTCCGGCGACATGGCGAGGGCCTTGCGCAGTCCCTCGTATCCCTCGTGCCTTCGGTAGACGTCCAGCGTCCAGGACTTGTCCTCGTCCCAGAAGGCCGACAGCACGGGTGCGAGCAGCTTCTCAGGGCTGTGGTCTTTGAGTTCGGGTGCCAAGGTCATCACTCCCCCTCCTCGGCGACAGGACCCGCCGGGTGGGACGGGTCGGAGGCCGATGTCTGCTGCGGCGCGTCGTGCGAACTGGGGTGCTCGGTCGGCGACGGGTCGTGCGGCTGCCCGCCCTGAGAGGTCCCGGAGCCTCGCGGGTGGACCACGCGCGCGGCGGAGGCCTCCCCCTTGGCCAGGCGGAGGCCGATCAACGAGGCGGGTCCCGCGCTGCCGGTCGCCTCCACGGCTCCCTCCCGCGCGTCGGGGAAGCCGGCCAGGATCCGGGCGGTGTCCTTGAACGTGCACAAGGGGGCGCCGCGGGTGGGTTCGACCTGTGCTCCCGCGCGCAGGTCGTCGACGAGGCTCTTCGCGGAGGAGACGGTCTGGTTGTCGAAGAACTCCCAGTTGACCATCACGACCGGCGCGAAGTCGCAGGCCGCGTTGCACTCGATGTGCTCCAGGGTGACCTTGCCGTCGTCGGTGGTCTCGCCGTTGCCGACGCCCAAGTGGTCCTGGAGTGCCGCGAAGATCGCGTCCCCGCCCATCACCGCGCACAGGGTGTTGGTGCAGACACCCACCTGGTAGTCACCGCTCGGCTTGCGCCGGTACATCGAGTAGAAGGTCGCGACCGCGGTGACCTCGGCCGTGGTCAGGCCCAGCACATCGGCACAGAACCGCTGGCCGGTGCGCGTGACATGCCCCTCCTCCGACTGCACGAGATGCAGCAACGGAAGGAGGGCGGAGCGGGAGTCCGGGTAGCGGGCGATGATCTCGCGCGCGTCCGTCTCCAGCCGGGCACGGACATCGTCCGGGTAGTCGGGCGCGGGCAGTTGGGGCATGCCCAGGCTGACGCCCTCGGGGGTGGTGGTCACCGGTCGACGCCTCCCATCACGGGGTCGATGGACGCGACGGCGACGATGACGTCGGCGACCTGGCCGCCCTCGCACATCGCAGCCATGGCCTGCAGGTTGGTGAAGGACGGGTCCCGGAAGTGGACCCGGTAGGGGCGGGTGCCGCCGTCGGAGACGACGTGCACTCCGAGCTCGCCCTTGGGCGACTCGACCGCCGCGTACGCCTGTCCCGGCGGGACGCGGAAGCCCTCGGTCACCAGCTTGAAGTGGTGGATCAGGGCCTCCATGGAGGTACCCATGATCTTCTTGATGTGGTCGAGGGAGTTGCCGAGGCCGTCGGGTCCCAGGGCGAGCTGGGCGGGCCAGGCGATCTTCTTGTCGGCGACCATGACCGGGCCGGGCTGGAGCCGGTCCAGGCACTGCTCGATGATGTGCAGCGACTGGCGCATCTCCTCCAGGCGGATCAGGAAGCGCCCGTAGGAGTCACAGGTGTCGGCGGTCGGGATCTCGAAGTCGTAGTTCTCGTATCCGCAGTACGGCTGCGCCTTGCGCAGGTCGTGCGGCAGGCCCGCCGAGCGCAGGATCGGGCCGGTGGCGCCGAGGGCCATGCAGCCGGCCAGGTCGAGGTAGCCGACGTCCTGCATGCGGGCCTTGAAGATGGGGTTCCCGGTGGCGAGCTTGTCGTACTCGGGAAGGTTCTTCTTCATCTTCTTCACGAACTCGCGGATCTGGTCCACCGCGCCGGGCGGCAGGTCCTGGGCGAGGCCGCCGGGCCGGATGTACGCGTGGTTCATCCGCAGGCCGGTGATCAGCTCGTAGATGTCGAGAATGAGTTCACGATCACGGAAGCCGTAGATCATGATCGTGGTGGCGCCGAGTTCCATGCCACCGGTGGCGATGCACACCAGGTGCGAGGAGAGTCGGTTCAGCTCCATCAGCAGCACGCGGATGACCGAGGCGCGGTCGGGGATCTGGTCCTCGATGCCGAGGAGCTTCTCCACGCCGAGGCAGTACGCCGTCTCGTTGAAGAACGGCGTCAGGTAGTCCATGCGCGTCACGAACGTGGTGCCCTGCGTCCACGTGCGGTACTCGAGGTTCTTCTCGATGCCGGTGTGCAGATAGCCGATGCCGCAGCGGGCCTCGGTGACCGTCTCGCCGTCGATCTCCAGGATGAGGCGGAGCACGCCGTGGGTGGACGGGTGCTGGGGGCCCATGTTGACGATGATGCGCTCGTCGTCGGACTTGGCCGCGGTCTCGACGACCTCGTCCCAGTCGCCACCGGTGACCGTATATACGGTGCCCTCGGTGGTCTCACGGGCCGATGCGGCAGAAGAAGGGGTCTGCGTGCTCACGAGTACGACCTCCGCTGGTCCGGAGCCGGGATCTGGGCGCCCTTGTACTCGACGGGGATGCCGCCGAGGGGGTAGTCCTTGCGCTGCGGGAAGCCCTGCCAGTCGTCCGGCATCATGATCCGCGTCAGCGCCGGGTGACCGTCGAAGATCAGGCCGAAGAAGTCGTACGTCTCGCGCTCGTGCCAGTCGTTCGTCGGATAGACGGGGACCAGCGAGGGGACGTGCGGATCCGCGTCCGGGGCACTGACTTCGAGGCGGATCAGCCGGTTGTGGGTGATCGAGCGCAGGTGGTAGACGGCGTGCAGCTCGCGGCCCTTGTCGTGCAGGTAGTGGACTCCGCTGACGCCGGTGCACAGCTCGAAGCGGAGGGCCGGGTCGTCGCGCAGGGTCTGGGCGACGCGGACCAGGTACTCACGTTCGACGTGGAACGTGATCTCGTCGCGGTCCACGACCGTCTTCTCGATCGCGTTCTCGGGGACGAGTCCCTGTTCCTCCAGGGCGCCTTCCAACTCGTCGGCGACCTCGTCGAACCAGCCGCCGTAGGGGCGCGTGGCCTCGCCCGGGAGCCGGATCGAGCGGACCAGGCCGCCGTAGCCGGAGGTGTCGCCGCCGTTGTTGGCGCCGAACATGCCGCGCTGGACGCGGATCTCCTCGCCCGCGTCGCCGCGCTGGCCGGGAAGGTTGGAGGCGCTCAGGTCCTTCTCGGGGTTCACCCCGTTGTTCGCGCCGTTGCCGTTCGCGTCGCTCACCGCAGCAGGCCCTTCATCTCGATGGTGGGAAGCGCCTTGAGTGCCGCTTCCTCCGCCTCGCGGGCCGCCTCCTCGGCGTTCACGCCGAGCTTGGAGGACTGGATCTTCTGGTGGAGCTTGAGAATCGCGTCCATCAGCATCTCGGGCCGTGGCGGGCAGCCGGGCAAATAGATGTCGACCGGGACGATGTGGTCGACTCCCTGCACAATGGCGTAGTTGTTGAACATTCCGCCCGACGAGGCGCAAACGCCCATGGAGATGACCCACTTGGGGTTCGGCATCTGGTCATAGACCTGCCGCAGCACCGGCGCCATCTTCTGACTGACCCGCCCGGCGACGATCATCAGGTCGGCCTGGCGAGGTGATCCGCGGAAGACCTCCATGCCGAAGCGCGCCAGGTCGTATCGCCCGGCGCCGGTCGTCATCATTTCGATGGCACAGCAGGCGAGTCCGAATGTCGCGGGGAAGACGGACGCCTTGCGCACCCAGCCCGCGGCCTGCTCGACGGTGGTCAGCAGGAAGCCGCTCGGCAGTTTTTCTTCGAGTCCCATGCTTAAAGGCCCCTCAGTCCCATTCCAGGCCGCCGCGCCGCCATACGTACGCGTACGCGACGAAGACGGTGAGCACGAAGAGCAGCATCTCCACGAGCCCGAAAACACCCAGGGCGTCGAAGGTGACGGCCCAGGGGTAGAGGAAGACGATCTCGATGTCGAAGACGATGAAGAGCATCGCCGTCAGGTAGTACTTGATCGGGAAGCGCCCGCCGCCGGCCGGCGTGGGGGTCGGCTCGATACCGCACTCGTAGGCCTCGAGCTTGGCCCGGTTGTATCGCTTTGGACCGATTAGCGTGGCCATGACCACGGAGAAGATCGCAAAGCCTGCCCCGAGGGCTCCCAGTACGAGGATGGGCGCATACGCGTTCACCGCTCCTCGCTCCTCTCAGTCGGCACTGACTGCTGGCGGATGCGTCGGGCGAGCTCCCTCACCTCACGTGCCCCACGCCCCGCCCGTCCCGGCGAAGATCGCGTACATGTGAAGCAGGTCACAAGCCCAACTGCCCCGCATCTTATGCCTGCCGGTCTGTGATCTGCGACACGGGGGTCATCAAGGACTTTGTGATCTCCACCACCAGGCGAAGGATCATGAAGTCGGATGAGCAGTGATCTTCGTACGCGAAGCAGTCGACTGATCACCAAGAGGTGACATTTTACCTCGTCATTGCTGGTCGGGGCGGTCTTGCATTATCAAGAGGCCGTCCTTCAGGGCAAATTGGTGCTGGACCAGATCCCTTGATAGAGGAGCCCGTTCACACATCAGAGGGAGGAGTGTGGACGGAAGTGGACGCGTGCACGCGTTCACGAGCGTCGGCGACCGCCGACTACGCGCGGGACGCGGCCGCCGCGGTGACCGTTCCGTGACCTGCGCCACATTCACAGAAGACCGAATAAACCGGGCTTGGCCACCGGACTCAACCAGTGGTAAGCGGAGGGCAATTCGGGCGTAACGATGAAAGGCCTTGATCACGGCCCTGATCACCCATGTCCACAATGCCCGTTACGGCGTCAATAAAGAGTGACGCGTGGGAGATTCGGCCGCCGATTGAACAACTGTGGCGCACCACACGTTTCTTGAAGGTATGGAGGAGCCCCTGATACCGGTTGTACCCATGTCCCACACCGCTCACATACGCAGCCACCGGAAGCCCCGCCGCAACGCGTCGACGCTCGCGATGCGCGCCGGAGTTGCCGGTGGCGTCCTCAGCACCCTGGCAGTGGCCGGTGCGTCCGGTTCGGCGAACGCTGCCGAGCCCGTGACGCAGACGCTCGAACTGCCCACCCTGACGGCCGACCTGGCCACCCAGGTCGCGGAGTCCGCCGACGCCACGCAGCAGGCCGCGGCGAACTACGAGCTGCAGGCCGAGCGTGACGCGGCCGCGGCAAAGGCCGCCAAGCAGGCCAAGGCGGACCTTGCGGACGCCAAGAAGAAGGCCGAGGCGAAGAAGAAGGCCGAGGCCGCTCGCAAGGCCGCCGCCGAGGAGGCCGCCTCGCGTTCCGCGGAGCGGACCACCCTCTCCGCGTCCGCCTCCGCGTCGACGTCCACGTCCACGAACGTCTCAGCCCCGGCCAGCGGCAGCGTCGCGACGGTCATCTCGTTCCTCAAGGCGCAGGTCGGCGACGCCTACGTCATGGGTGGCACGGGCCCGAACGCGTGGGACTGCTCCGGTCTCGTGCAGGCCGCCTTCAAGCAGGTCGGCGTCGATCTGCCGCGCGTCTCGCAGGACCAGTCGACGTCCGGTACGCCGGTCTCGCTCTCCAACATCCAGGTCGGCGACGTCCTCTACTGGGGTTCGGCCGGCTCGGCGTACCACGTGGGTGTCTACATCGGTAACGGCCAGTACCTGGACGCGGCCAACCCCTCCAAGGGCGTCGTCATCCAGGACCTCTCCGGCTACCCGGCCACGGGTGCGGTGCGGGTGCTCTAGCCAGCGGTGACAACGCAGATGGTCGCCTCCCCGAGGGGGGAGGCGACCATCTGGCGTTCTCGGACCGTCAGGCCTTCGGGGCCACCTTGGACAGGCCGTTGATGATGCGGTCCATGGCGTCGCCGCCGGTCGGGTCCGTCAGGTTGGCGAGCATCTTGAGCGTGAACTTCATCAGCATCGGGTGGGTCAGGCCGCGCTGGGCGGCGATCTTCATGACCTTCGGGTTGCCGATGAGCTTCACGAAGGCGCGGCCGAGCGTGTAGTAGCCGCCGTAGGTGTCCTTGAGGACCCGCGGGTAGCGCTGGAGGGCGATCTCGCGCTGGGACGGGGTGGCGCGGGCGTGGGCCTGGACGATGACGTCGGCCGCGATCTGGCCGGACTCCATGGCGTACGCGATGCCCTCGCCGTTGAAGGGGTTGACCAGGCCGCCCGCGTCGCCGACCAGCAGCAGCCCCTTCGTGTAGTGGGGCTGGCGGTTGAAGGCCATCGGGAGCGCGGCGCCGCGGATCGGGCCCGTCATGTTCTCGGGGGTGTAGCCCCAGTCCTCCGGCATCGAGGCGCACCAGGCCTTCAGGACCTCGCGCCAGTCCAGCTCCTTGAAGGCGTCGGAGGTGTTCAGGACGCCCAGGCCGACGTTCGACGTACCGTCGCCCATGCCGAAGATCCAGCCGTAGCCCGGCAGGAGGCGGTCCTCGGCGCCCCGGCGGTCCCACAGCTCCAGCCAGGACTCCAGGTAGTCGTCCTCGTGGCGGGGCGAGGTGAAGTACGTGCGGACCGCGACGCCCATCGGGCGGTCCTCGCGGCGGTGCAGGCCCATCGCCAGGGAGAGCCGGGTGGAGTTGCCGTCGGCCGCGACGACCAGCGGCGCGTGGAAGGTGACCTCGCGCTTCTCACCGGTGTCGCCGAGTTTCGCGTGCACGCCGGTGATGCGGCCCGTGCGGTCGTCGATGATCGGGGCGCCGACGTTGCAGCGCTCGTACAGCCGGGCGCCCGCCTTCTGCGCCTGCCGGGCCAGCTGCTCGTCGAAGTCGTCGCGCTTGCGGACGAGTCCGTAGTCGGGGAAGGAGGCGAGTTCCGGCCAGTCCAGCTGGAGCCGGACGCCGCCGCCGATGATGCGGAGGCCCTTGTTCCGGAGCCAGCCGGCCTCCTCCGAGATGTCGATGCCCATCGAGACGAGCTGCTTGGTCGCGCGGGGCGTGAGGCCGTCTCCGCAGACCTTCTCGCGCGGGAAGGCGGTCTTCTCCAGGAGCAGGACGTCCAAACCCGCCTTCGCCAGGTAGTAGGCGGTGGTGGAACCGGCTGGCCCGGCCCCGACGACGATCACATCGGCGGTGTTTTCGGAGAGGGGCTGGGGCTCGGTCACGGCGGGATCTCCCCAAGGTTCGAAATCTACGTGCTGACGGGCACTGGACATGGGCAGTCTATGCAGCGGTACTGATCACCCGGCTGAAGGGCTGCCCCGTGAACCGAGCGCTCCCCGACGTACTGCTCCGCGTCCCCACCGACGAGGATGCCTTCGCCTGGCACCGGATCTTCGCCGACCCGGACGTCATGGAGTTCCACGGCGGCAGGGCGGCCGAGTTGTCCGTCTACGAGGAACTGACCGCCCGGCAGCGGCGGCACGACGCCGAGCACGGTTTCTGCCTGTGGACGATGCTCGACGAATCGGGCGAGGTCATCGGTTTCACGGGCGCGCAGCCGTGGCCGCACAGCTGGGGGCCGACGGGCCAGATCGAGATCGGCTGGCGGCTCGGCCGGGCGCGCTGGGGCCGGGGATACGTCACGGCGGCCGCGCACACGACGCTGGACCGGGTGCGCGCCGCGGGCGTCACCGACGTCGTCGCCATGGTCAACGCGCGCAACGAGCGCTCCATCGCGGTGACCAGACGGCTCGGGATGGAGCTCGCCGAGAGATTCACGAGCCCGAGGTCGCAGGAGGAGGGGCACCGCTACCGGCTGGCGCTCTGAGCGCTCCCGAGTCCGGCGGACGCTTCCGGAACGGCACCGGCGGGGCTTACTCTTCCGGTACCGCTGGGGGTGACGTCTGTGCGCATAACACCCAAGACACCCGAGGTGCGCGTTCCGCGACTGGTCGGCCTGATGGCCGTGGACGCGCGCGAGACGGCCGAGGCGCGAGGTGTGCTGCTCGCCGCGCCCGACCGCCCCGACTTCCACCTCGCGGTCATCGACTACGTCGTACGCCAATATCCTCCGCCCGGCGCCGATGTGCCGCGCGGCGCCGTGGTCACCGTGTGGTTCGAGCTCGGCGAGGGTGAGGCCGGCGGAGGCGCGGGGGTGCGCGAGCCGCGGCGGCCCGGTCCGCCGTCGGGCGGGCTGCGCCGCGAACTCGACGAGCCGGGCGACCCGTTCGAGATCCTCAGATGAGCAGCATCCTCAGGTGAGCAGCCCGCGCCGCTGTTCTACGTGAGCTTCCAGGAGTCGAGGGCGACGCGGAACGTCTCCGAGAGGCCGCTCTGCCACACGTCGTCGTGGCCGACGATCATGATCGCGTACTCGGTGCCGTTCGCGGCGACGTACCCCTGGTCCTTCGCGTGGAGGGTGCGGCCCGACTCGTCGGTGTACGTGTACTCCCAGATCGCACCGGCGCGGCCCTGGAAGATGTTGCTCTCCAGCTTGATCCGCCGGTAGCCGGCGTCCTTCTTCTTGGCGGTCTTCTCCAGGGTCAGGAAGTTGTCGTACGAGGTGTAGCCGGCGTTCGCGATGACGCCGACCTGGAGGTGCTCCAGACCGGTCGAGCCCGCGTAGGTGACCTGGGTGCCGTTCTTGACGCCCTCGCGCGCCCAGACGTCGGGGACGGCGAAGGAGAAGCCCATGGGGTCGTCCAACTGGCGGTAGCCGTCCGGGGGTTCCGCGGACGAGGCGGTGGCCTCGCCCGTTGCCTCGCCCGTCGGGGTGCTCGTGGGGGCCGCTGTCGGCGGTTCCGACAGGACCGGTGAGGGCGAAGAGCTCGCGGGAGCCGTCGGTGTCGACCCGGCCGCCGGCTTGTTCGAGTCCCCGTCGGAGTGCTTGTCCTGCCAGATCAGTACGCCCGCCGCGGCACCGCCTCCGACGACGAACGCCACGGCGAGGGTCACCACCCAGACGAGCGAACGACCGCGCGCCTTCGGGGTGACGGGCGGCCGCTGACCGAGGTGGAAGGTGTGGGAGTCATACGGGATCGGGATCGGGGCCGGATTCGGCATCGAGGCCGGAGCCGGGGCTGGGGCCGGCATCTGGGCCGGGGGTGGCGATGCCAGGGCCGGCGGCGGTACGAAGCCCGGCGTGGGGCTGCTCGGCATCGGCGGCGTCGGCACGGACGAGACAGGCGACGTGGACGACATCGGCGACATCGGCGACGCAATCGGCGGCATCGCCGGTGCGACCGGTCCCGCCCCGGAACCCGTCATCCGCAGCAGATACGGTGCGACGAAAGCCGCGATGAAGATCCAGAGCAGCCCGAAGAGCAGCGCGTACGGGATGTCGAGGCCGATCGAGGCTTTGCCGCTGGCGGAACCGCCCGAGCCGGAGCCGTACCCGGTGTCGTAGTCCGAACTCCGGCCGGCCATCTCCCAGCCGAGGCCGCCGAACCCGGCGAGCAGCAGGAAGAGGCCGTAGCAGAGGCCCGCGGTCAGGAGCTGTTCGCCGCGGCCGGCGGAGCGACGCGCGGCCATGATGCCGATGATCAGGGCGCAGACCAGGCCGAGGGCCAACGCGCCGACGATCGCCCAGGAGTTGGTGACGTCGCCGAGCTCGGAGAGCCCGAACGACTCATGGGAGTAGCCGCCGCCGTAGCTGTACGACGACGTGCCGCGGGCCTCCCCCTCGATGGGCGCACCCCAGGACAGGCCGAGGGCCGTGACCGCGAGGTTGGGCAGCACGAGCAGCGCCGCCGCCAGGGGCGAGATGCCGTCGTTGTCCCACAAGCCGTCGAGGTCGTCGATCTGCGTGAGGCAGATGAACGCGACGACGGAGCACAGGACGAGGACGACGGACAGCGCGCGCAGGGCGGTGCCGGTGGCGCGCAGCAGCGCCCGCACGCCCGGCCGGGCCGCCGACCACCGCGCCAGGTCGTCCTGGTGCAGTACGCCGCCCGCGACCGCGAACCCGAGCAGCAGGGCGCCCAGCGCGGCGAGCGCAGGCGACGACGAGACCTGGACGGCTCCCAGGAGCGTCGGCCGCGCGATCAGGCTGAGGGCGAGGACGCCCGCGGTGACCAGGAGCGCGACGCGAGCGGCGGCTTCGAGCCCGGCGGTCGCGCTCTGCGGGGCACCGCCGCCGGCGTACGGGCGGTCCTGTGCGAACTGAGCCTGTGCGAACTGGGGCCCTGCGAACTGCGTCCGCGCCATCCGCGTACGCAGCATCCGTACGCCGATGAAGAGCGCCACGATCCACAGGGCGGTGACCGTGAGCGGGATCAGGGACAGCGAGCCGCCGCCCTCGAAGTCCCCGGCCAGGCCGCCGCCCGAGCCGCCCCCGCCGAACACCGACGCGGGAGCCGACTTCACCTCGAAGCCCCCGCCGAGCGCCTGCAGCAGCAAGGCGAGGGCGATCCGCGTCCGGTCGCCGAACCCGATGATCGCCTCTCCCCCGTCGGAGGACTGCCCGTACGAGGGAATCCCCAGCGCCGCGGACGCGATCAGCAGCAGACCGAGGGGCCAGAGCGCGGCCTGCGCGGCTCCCGCCCAGTCGCCCCGGAACGTACGGCCGAGGAAGGCGCCCAGCGGTGACGGCCAGGCGGGGCCGGGGACGTATCCCGGGGGCGGCCCCAACGGCGGTGGCCCCGACGGCGGCGCGACGGACGGCGGGGGCAGGGGCGGGGGCGGCACACTGACGGGCGGCTCCGGCGCACCCGGTGCCGGCGGAACATCCGGTGTCGGCGGCACGGCGGCGGGCGCATCCGCCACGGGCGCATCCCCCGCAGCCGCCCGCTCGCGTCCGCAATGCATGCAGAAGCGGGCCTCGTCGGGACCGGGAACCCCGCAGTGCGGGCAGTGCGACGCCATGGAAACGCTCCGTCGTCCAGAGAACTCGTGCCGTGATCGGACGTATTCAACGGACGGAGTTTCCCATTGACCGGTTCCCGTCAACGTGTCCTTCGTACGAGTGAATTGACGGGCTTACGAGCCGTACGACGTACGAGCTACGCGGGCTTGAAGCCCCGGTGCAGCGCCACGATTCCGCCCGTCAGGTTCCGCCACGCGACCTTCGACCAGCCCGCCTTCTGCAGCAGCCCGGCCAGCGCGGGCTGGTTCGGCCAGTCGCGGATGGACTCGGCTAGGTAGACGTACGCGTCGGGGTTGGAGGAGACCGCGCGGGCGACGGGCGGCAGCGCGCGCATCAGGTACTCGGTGTAGACGGTGCGGAAGGGTGCCCAGGTCGGGTGCGAGAACTCGCAGATCACGACGCGGCCGCCGGGCTTGGTCACCCGGTACAGCTCGGTGAGCGCGGCGTCGGTGTCCTGCACGTTGCGCAGCCCGAAGGAGATCGTGACGGCGTCGAAGGTGTCGTCCTTGAAGGGCAGCTTCGTCGCGTCGCCCGCGGTCAGCGGCAGCCAGGGGTAGTTCTTCTTGCCGACGCGGAGCATACCGAGGGAGAAGTCGCAGGGGACGACATACGCACCTGTGCGCGCGAAGGGCAGCGAGGAGGTGGCCGTACCCGCGGCCAGGTCCAGGATCTTCTGCGCGGGCCGGGCGTCGACCGCCTTCGCGACCTCCTTGCGCCACACCCGGTCCTGGCCGAGCGACAGCACGTCGTTCGTCAGGTCGTACCGTTCCGCCACGTCGTCGAACATCGAGGCGACTTCGTGCGGCTGCTTGTCCAGAGATGCGCGGGTCACGCGCTCATTGTGGCAGTACGGGCCGGGCGACTCTCCGGCGCCCGGCCCGTACGCCGGTATCAATCACCGCCGGACGCCGGTATCAATCACCGCCGTGCGCCGGTCTCACGCACCCCGCGCTCCGGGGAGTCTCACGCACTCGCTCCGGGGAGCAGCTTCGGCTTCTTCTTCGCGGCGACGTCCTCGACCCACCCGCACAGCAGGATGAAGGCGGCGATCAGGACCCAGCCGATGCCGAACATGAACCACTGGCTCTCCAGCGGCAGCCACTTCTCGAAGGCGGGCACCTTCCAGAACTGGTCGATCAGCGGGACGGCCAGGATCAGCGCGATCTCGTGCCAGAGATAGATCGTCACAGCCCTGGCGTTGAAGATCGTCACGATCCGGTCGAGCCGCCGGAAGCGGGTGAGCCCGGCGAAGTCGACCTGGAAGCGCGCCTTGAAGTACATCAGCAGGGTCACGTACCCCGCCGACCAGAGGGCCTGCGCGAGCGGGATCTCGTCCAGGTCGTACGTTCCCGCCTCGGCCTGGTGCGTGAAGGCGTACCAGCCGCCGTACGCGATCGCGCCCAGCGAGAGGACGACGACGGCGGCCGGCTTCAGCCGCTGCAGGACCCCGTCGCGGTGCGCGAAGCCGAGGATCCAGCAGAAGAGATAGGTGGCCACGTCCGTCAGACCGCTGCCGAACCGGTCGTACGGCGGCTGCCACCAGAACTGGAAGACCACGATCGGGGCGAGACTCGCGAGCAGGACCGGCACCGGGGCGAGCCGGAACACCTTCAGCAGCAGGGGCGAGAGCAGCACGAACCAGAGGTATGTCCGCAGGTACCAGAGGATCTCCCAGGCCTGGATGCCCCAGGAGTTGCCCGGCGGGTCGCCGATCGGCAGCACCCAGAAGACGATCTGCCAGCCCGGCATCCAGCCGTGGATCAGCATCGCCACGACCACGAAGAAGCCCCAGAACCAGAACGGGGGCAGGAGTCTGCGCACGCGGCTTCTGAGGACCTTCGCCGCGGGGCGCTCCAGCGACTTCGCCATCAGGGTGCCGGCGAGTCCGAACATGATCCCCATGGAGGGGAAGACCATGCCGGCCCAGGCCCAGCCGAAGGTGTGGTAGGTCACCACCCTGACCAGGGCCACCGCGCGCAGTGTGTCGAAGTAGCGGTCCCTGCCCTTTGGTTCCGCCGTCGGGGACTCTTGTGGTTCTGCGGAACGATCGTCCACAGCAGTGGCGAAAGCGTCCCTGCGATGCGACCCCATCAGCTCACCCCCGCCGGGGTGCCGACTTCGCCCGTGCGCTTCAGTTTCTGCCAGCGAAGGCGGCCGCCGGTGAGGGCGGTGATGGAGGAGTGGATGAGAACGAGGTACATCATCTGGCGGTAGGCCAGTTGCTGGAGCGGCATCATCAGGAGGTAGCGGTACTTCTCGCGGTCGAGCCGGAACGCGTAGGCCGCGCACAGGAGTTGGACCGCGAGCACGGCCAGCCAGGCGAGGAGCGAGGCCCAGAAGTCCACGAAGATCATCGAGTAGACCGTGAAGACGTCGATGAGCGGGGCGAAGATCGGCGTGATGATCTGGAAGATGACCACGAGCGGCATGCCGACCCGGCCGAAGCGGCCCGAAGGCCCCTTGTCCGTCAGGGACTTGCGGTGCTTCCACAGCGCCTGCATGGTGCCGTACGACCAGCGGTAGCGCTGCGACCACAGCTGCTTGAGGGAACCGGGTGCCTCCGTCCAGGCCCGGGCGTGCTCCTGGTAGACGACGCGCCAGCCCTTGCGGTGCATGGCGATGGTGATGTCGGTGTCCTCGGCGAGCGTGTCCTCGCTCATGCCGCCGACCTCCAGCACCGCGTCGCGGCGGAACGCTCCGATCGCGCCCGGGATGGTGGGCATGCAGCGCAGCAGGTCGTACATGCGGCGGTCGAGGTTGAAGCCCATCACGTACTCGATGTGCTGCCAGGCGCCGATGACCGTGTTGCGGTTGCCGACCTTGGCGTTGCCGGCGACCGCGCCGACGTCCTCGTTCGCGAAGGGCTGCACCAACTGCCGTACGGTGTCCGGCTCGAAGACGGTGTCGCCGTCCATCATCACGACGATGTCGTAACTGGCGTTGCGCACACCGTTGTTGAGGGCGGCGGGCTTGCCGGCGTTCTCCTGGCGGATCACGCGGACGTTGGGCACGCCCATGGCCTCGACGAGGGCCGCCGTGCCGTCCGTCGAACCGTCGTCGACGACGATGATCTCGATCGGATGCGTGGACTGTGTAAGGGAGTTGATCGTGTTCTCGATGCACTCCTTCTCGTTGTACGCCGGCACGATCACGCTGACGGGGCGGGTGACCTCGGGGCCCCAGCCGAACCGGCGCTTGTTGCGCTGCCGGTAGTGGCGGCGGGCGAGGATGAGCATCATCCCGAACCGGCCCATGACGGCGACGCCCACGACGGCGAGTCCGGTCGCGAGGCCCGGCATGCTCCACTCGGCGAAGGCGACCGCGTAGATGAGGGCCTTGCCCTCGTAGAGGGTGGTGCCGGTGGCCTTGCGGTGCGCGGCCTGCTCGATCGCGGTCGTGGTGGTGGCGTTGCCGTTGCCCGCACCCGCACCCGCACCGGGAGCCGACCCGGGCTGCTGCCCGCTCTGCCCTGGCTGCTGACCGGCCTGCGCGCCCGCCCCCGTACCGGCGTTCGCACCCGCACCCGCACCCGCTTTCGCCGACCGCTGCTTCGCCAGCGCCCCGCTCACGGTCGTGAAGGTGTACCCCTTCGCCTTCATCTTCTTGATGTACTTCGGCAGCGCCAGCAGGGTCTGGTCGCGGTCGCCGCCCGCGTCGTGGAAGAGGACCGAGGCGCCCTTGTTCTTCTTCGGCGTGGCCGTCTTGATGATGCTCGCGACGCCCGGCTGCTTCCAGTCGTCGCTGTCGGTGTCGATGAAGACGCTGGTGTAGCCCAGCTTGGCGATCTTCTTGTAGACCGGCCAGCTGTAGTTGTCGATGGCGTCGGTCTCCGCCGAGTACGGCGCGCGGAACAGCGTCGTCGTGATGCCGGCCGCGCCCGCGAGGGCCAACTGCGTCTGGCTCAGCTCGCGTTCGAGGCGCGAGGTGCTCTGATACGAGAGGTCGACGTGCGAGAACGTGTGGATGCCGACCTCGTTGCCCTGCGCGACCATGTCCTTCACGGCGTCCGGGTAGCGGGAGACCATCGAGCCGACGACGAAGAACGTGCCGGGCACGTCGTTGTCCTGAAGGATCTTGAGGACCTTCTCGGTGTACTCGGGGTTCGGGCCGTCGTCGAAGGTCAGCACGATGGTCTTGTCCGGCACCGACTTGGCGTCCACGGTCCCGTTGCTGGACGTGAAGATGGGTCCGGATTCCAGGATCTTCTGCGGTACGTCGTCGTAGGCGGCGCCGTCGCGCACGCGCTGGTCGCTGAAGACCTCGCCGCGCAGATAGCCGTCCAGGAGCATCACACTGGTCAGGCCCAGCAGAAGCAGCAGGGCGAGGATCACACGGGGTTTCTGCAGCGCCGCGGCCTTGCCCGCCGCCCGCTCGATACGGGTGGGGGCGCGTCGGCGGCCGCGCGAGGGCGTCGTCGTAGTCATAAGTGTGGGTGCGTTCCGGTCAGTTGGTGCCGGTGGAGGCAGACGCGGTGGGGGTCGGGGCGGAGCCTGTCGCAGCGCCCGAGGGCGGAGTACCGGTGGGCTTCGCGGGTGGGGTGCCTGTCGGGGCGACACCGCCCCGGCCGCCCTGCGGCTGGTTGCCGCCGGGCGCCGTACCGGCCTGACCGCCGCCGAAGGGCGTGATCGAGTCGCTCAGCGAGGTGCCCCAGCCCATGAACGCCAGGCCGAGCACGACCACGTACCCGAGGGACAGGACGCACAGG
The DNA here is from genome assembly GCF_041051975.1 of Streptomyces sp. R21. Lineage (GTDB taxonomy): Bacteria > Actinomycetota > Actinomycetes > Streptomycetales > Streptomycetaceae > Streptomyces. The sequence goes on from NZ_CP163435.1 coordinate 4,349,725, forward strand.
AGGGTGGCGAGCCGGCGCACCAGTCGCGCTCTGCGCCCGGAGTTGTCAACGAACACGGGTCCCTCTGGTGATTCGGACCCGCTGCCGCGCTTGCGGCCACGTCCGCGCACAGGAGCGCGGTTTTCGATGGCGGACTCGGATTGCATTCCCCAGACATTAGGAGGCCTTTATGTGCCAAGGCCTAGATCCCTTGTGAGCGGCCCATGAGAGACCCGCCAACCTGTCTCTTACCTGAGAGAATCCGAGAACGTCTGCGCAGCTCAGCGCGTGCACGCTTAGACCTTACGTCCCATTTCAGCGCCCGACTCGCCCCATTCGCACACCATTCCCCATGCGGCGCCTGTGCCATTCCTGTATTCGGATTTCATGGCCGGGTGTGACACATTCCCATTCCGTCGACACATTCTGTTTCTGTCCTGAGACATTCCGGGGCGGAAATCACGAGAGCGGGTGCATACGCAATGCGGATTTTCCTGAAGCCGTCCGCCGGGCTCTTCTGCCTGGTGGTGGCGCTGGCCTGCGCGGGGTGCTCCTCGGGCGATGACGGCTCCATGGACGCGGCCCCCGCGCAGCCGTCGAAGACCGCCGCCGCGGCTTCGCCATCGGCGTCCGCCGCCTCCACCACCGCGTACGCCCCGTACGTCAGCGCCACGACCGCCTCCGACATGGACGCCGCAGGGAGCCCTACGACGTACAACCTGGCGTTCGTGATCTCCGACGGAAGTACCTGCACGCCGAAGTGGAACGGCACGACCGCCATCGCTGACTCTGCGGTGAGATCCCGGATTTCGGCGCTGGAGAAGTCCGGCGCGAGCGTGCGTGTCTCCTTCGGCGGGGCATCCGGAAAGGAGCTCGCCTCGACCTGCGACAGCGCCTCCGCGCTTGCCGCGGCGTACGGCGCGGCGCTCGACGCGGCCGGCTCGACGCAGGCGGACTTCGACATCGAGGGCGACGAGTTGACCGACTCCGACTCGGTCGCGCTGCGCTCGGAGGCGATCGCGCTGCTGCAGAAGGAGCGCAGCGACCTGAAGGTCACCTTCACGCTGCCGGTGATGCCGTCCGGCCTCGACTCCGACGGCTTGGCGCTCCTGGAGTCCGCCAACGACCACGCCGTACAGGTCTCCACCGTCGACATCATGACGATGAACTACGGCGAGTCGTACGACGGCCACATGGGCACCTACGCCCTGACCTCGGCCAAGGCCGCCCACACGCAGCTGAAGAAGGTCTTCGGGCTCTCCGACGCGGGCGCCTGGCAGGGCATGGCCCTCACCTCGATGATCGGCGTGAACGACGTGGACAACGAGACCTTCACGCTTGCCGACGCCGCCCAGGTCCGCACGTTCGCCGAGGAGAAGCAGATCGCCTGGGTGTCGATGTGGTCGGCCTTCCGCGACCGGCAGTGCGAGGGCGATGACTCTGCTTCTGACGATGCGGCGACCAACTGCAGTGGGGTGACGCAGAGTTCGGGAGCCTTCGCCGAAGCACTCTCGGGCTGAGCGCTCAGCGGCGGCGGTGGACCAGCCGCCCCGCGCACACCGTCGCGATACACGCGCCGGTCTCGTCGAAGACGGCGAGGTCGGCGCGGCCGGCTTCCACGATCGCCGCAGGCCGCGTGCGCGGGAGCACGACGACGTCGTTCCGCTCGGCCGCCGCCCGGAGTTCGGGCGTACCGGCGTGCTCCCCGAGGACGGCCACCGCGCCCAGCTTCAGCACCGCGTGAACGCGTTCACGCGGGCTCGGCGCGTCCGGCAGCGGGCCCTCGTGGACCCGCGCGGGGCCGAGGACGCCGGGCCAGCGCCGTACGCGCGCGCCCGGGAACCGCTCCGCCAGCTCCGCGAGCGTCCCCACGGCGGCGACCCGGTTGCCCTCCACGGCGACGGCACCGTCCTTGACCGGCGTCGCGTCCCAGGTGTCGTAGACCTCGTCGGCAGCGTGAATCGTCAGCACAGCGAAGCCGGTCGGACTAGTTGGAGGCGAGCAGCTTCAGCTCCGGGTGAGCCGTACCGCCCTCGATCGCCGTGGACGAGATGTGCGACATGACCCGCTCGTCGACCGGGTCGTTCGCCGGGTCGTCGTGCACGACGATGTGCTCGTACGTCGTCGTCCGCTGGGCCGGGACGCGGCCCGCCTTGCGGATGAGGTCGATGATCTCCATGCGGTTGGAGCGGTGCTTGGCACCGGCGCTGGAGACGACGTTCTCCTCCAGCATGATCGACCCGAGGTCGTCGGCGCCGTAGTGCAGGGACAGCTGGCCGACCTCCTTGCCCGTCGTCAGCCACGAGCCCTGGATGTGGTTGATGTTGTCCATGAACAGCCGGGCGATGGCGATCATCCGCAGGTACTCGAAGAGCGTGGCCTGCGTACGGCCCTTGAGGTGGTTGTTCTCGGGCTGGTAGGTGTACGGGATGAAGGCACGGAAGCCTCCGGTCCGGTCCTGTACGTCACGGATCATCCGCAGGTGCTCGATGCGCTCGGCGTTGGTCTCGCCGGTGCCCATGAGCATGGTGGAAGTGGACTCCACGCCCAGGTTGTGCGCGGCCTCCATGATCTCCAGCCAGCGCTCGCCGGACTCCTTCAGCGGGGCGATCGCCTTGCGCGGCCGCTCGGGCAGCAGCTCGGCACCGGCACCGGCGAAGGAGTCGAGCCCGGCGGCGTGGATGCGCTGGATCGCCTCCTCCACACTCACCTTGGAGATCCGGGCCATGTGCTCGACCTCGGACGCGCCGAGGGAGTGGATGACCAGCTGGGGGTACGCGGCCTTGATCGCGGCGAAGTGCTTCTCGTAGTACTCGACGCCGTAGTCCGGGTGGTGCCCGCCCTGGAACATGATCTGCGTGCCGCCGAGCTCGACCGTCTCGGCGCAGCGCCGCAGGATGTCGTCGAGGTCGCGCGTCCAGCCCTTGGCGGTGTCCTTGGGGGCCGCGTAGAACGCGCAGAACTTGCACGCCGTGACACACACGTTGGTGTAGTTGATGTTGCGCTCGATGATGTACGTCGCGATGTGCTCGGTACCCGCGTACCTGCGCCGGCGTACGGCGTCGGCGGCTGCGCCGAGGGCGTGCAGCGGGGCGTCGCGGTAGAGGTCGAGCGCCTCTTCCGGGGTGATCCGCCCACCCGCGGCGGCACGGTCGAGGACGGACTGAAGGTCGGCCTTCTCGGTCACCGGGAGCGTCCCTTTCGTCATTTTCGCGAGGGTGTGGACGGACCCGGCCAGCCTACGCCAGGCATGTCGAGGGACCGACGTCAGGCCGCGTACGCCCCGATCAGCAGCCCCACGTACGCCCCGGCGATCAGGAACGGCCCGAACGGGATCGACGTCTTCCGTCCGGCGCGCCGGGCGACGACGAGCCCCAAGCCGTACAGCCCCCCGAACAGGAACCCGGCGAAGGTCCCCAGGAACAGCACGCTCCACCCGTACCAGCCGAGGACGGCGCCGAGCCCCAGAGCCAGCTTCACATCGCCGAAGCCCATGCCGTTGGGGTTGATGAGGAAGAGCACGAAGTACGCGCCGCCGAGCGCGAGCCCGCCGTACAGCGCCGTCATCCAGTCGCCCGCGTGTTCGGGTACGAACGACGCGGCGCCCAGCAGCGCGAGTGCCGCCCCGGCCAGCGGAAGCGTCAGCACGTCGGGCAGTCGCTGCACCCGGAAGTCCACGACGGCGAGGAGTACGCCGAGGGGCGCGAGCAGCAGCCAGGCGCCCAGCTCGGGCCGAGTGCCGGTGGCGAGGGCGAGCGCCCCGCAGAGGAAGCCGGTGGCGAGGGCGACGGAGGTGGCGCGGGGCCCGTACCGGGTCCCGTCCGTGCCGCACCGGGCCCGCCCGAGCCACCCGCCCGCGAACCCGGCGATCGGATGCCCGTCGGGACACGCGTCCCGCCATTCCTCGTCGGGGTCCACGGAGAAGCGGTAGGCCGGGCGGGGCACGAGAAGGCCGGCCGCCGCACCCCAGAGGGCGGCGACGGCGGTCAGCCACACGTCGAGATCCACACGCACACCCCAAATCCTCGCCCACCCCTGTCCCCACCGTTCCGCGGGGGAACCGATGGAGACAGCTTGCAGCGCCGGACTACCCGACAGCGCGGAGTTCGGCCGTACTAGGGTTGCGGCTCATGTGGCCAGGACAGCAACCGCCCGGGGGCGACCAGAACCCGCAGAACCAGAACCCTTACCAGCAGCCGGGGTTCCAGCAGCCGAATCCGTACCAGCAACCGGGCTATCAGCAGCCGAACCCCCCTCAGCAGCCGGGACAGCAGTGGGGTGCGCCCCCGCCCGCGGGGGCGCCGCAGCCGCCGAGCGGCGGAAGTGGTGGGAAGCGGACGAAGATTGTCGCGATCGCCGCGGCCGGGGCCGTGGTCGTGGCCGCCGGTGTCACCGGCTTCCTGGTCCTGGGCGGCGACAAGGATGCCGACGCCGATGGCGGCAAGGACGCAAAGGCGTCGGCCAGTGCGTCGCAGAGCCCGACGGATTCCGCATCCGGGTCGGACGACAGCGCGCGCGGCACCGAGTCCGACAAGCCGACGATTCCGGGCTGGAAGGTTGTCGTCAATCCCAAGTGGGGCATCGCCTACGACGTGCCCGCGGGCTGGGAGGTGGAGTCGCCCGGCTCCGCCGTCGGCTTCACCGACGACAAGACGGACAAGCCCATCGCCTACATGTCGGGCATCGGCGAGTACAAGTCGAAGTGGTGCACGTCCGACGACGACAAGGACGGTCGGATGGATGACACGGCGCTGGCCACGGTCGGCTCCAAGGGCGCCGGCGGTGCCAAGGACACCGACCAGGTGGCGGTGAACACGGTGGGTTGGTGGGTCTACGCCGCCTACACCCAGCCGGACAAGAAGAGCTTCACGATCGACGAGAAGGCTCAGCCGTACACGACCAAGGCGGGGATCAAGGGCAGCATCGCCTGGTCCCGGTCGAACGACACCCCCCAGACAGGCAAGTGCGCGAGCGACGGCAAGGCGCTCACGTTCGGCTTCAGGAACTCGGCCGATGACTTCGTGTCATGGAGTTTCTTCGGCGCCAAGGGTGTTCGCGAGGAGGTCCCCACCGCGACCATCATGAAGATGCTCAGCACGGTCCGGCTGCACGGCGACCCGTCGGCATCCTGAACCGCACGGGGGCTCCGGCGGTCCGGCCCCGGCCGGCGGTCAGCCGACCTTCGACATCCGAGACACCGGGTCCCCCGCGTCCGCGTTGTCCGTCTCGTACTTCAGGTCGGTTCCGACCGGGGTCAGTCGGACCTCGTGCGAACCCTTCGTGCACACGCCGCGGTTGGACTTCTTCGCGGTGCTGGTCGCGGTGAGCTGTTTCGCGGTGACCTTCTTGAGGACGAGTACGTCGTCGCAGATGCCGCCGAGCTGGTCGGTCTGGCGCATGGTGCCGAACTCCTGGCCCACGGCGGCCTGGTGGACGGTGACGCGGAACGTGCCCGCGGGCAGGGCGCCGCCGAGGGCGGTGCCGTCGCCCTCCCAGGTGCCGAGGTAGGAGGCGGGGATGGTGGCCTCTCCGTTGCCCGGGTCGGTGGCAGTGGGGGTCGCCGACGGCGCGCTGCTCCCCGCGTCGGTCGATCCGGCGGTCGGCGCCGGGGACGGGGCGCCTCCCGCTGAGCTTCCCTTGTCCCCGTCGCCACCGCTGCCCGGCATCAGGTCGAACAGGAACGCCGACCCGACGGTCACCGCCGCGAGCGCGCCCGCCACCGCCAGGGCGACGGTGCAACTCAGCCTGCGGCCACGGCCGTTCGCCCCGGGTACCGAGGTCGCGGCGACACTGACGGAGACCTTGCCGGGATGGTCGGCGGGATGACCGCCGTGCTGGTCGACGGACTGGTTGCCGTAGGTGGGCGGCACCACGTCCTGCGGCCCGGAATGCGGCCCGGAGTCCGACCCCGGCTGCGCATCCCGCTGCCCGGGCACATACGTCGGCATCGGCACCACAGGAACCGGCGGCCCGAACCCCGGCGGTGGCGGCCCGAACACGCCGGCCCCCGCCCCACCCTCCACCGCAGGCGTCCCCACCGAAGGACTGCTGAACGCCACCGGCCCCGAAGGCGTGACCTCCGCCGCCTCAAGGTTCAGCAGTTGTACGGCACTTCGACTGACCTGCTCCACCATCGGACCCGGCAGCCAGCCCCCCGTCACCAGCCGGGCCGCGCCCTGCGGGGCCAGCCGCCCGGAAATCTCGGCCGGGGTAGGCCGGTCGGCCGGGTCCTTGGCGAGGCACCGGGCGCCCAGCTCACGCAACTCGCCCTCCAGGGCGCCCAGTCGGGGCTCCTCGTGGACGACCTTGTAGAGGAGCGCGGCGGAGGAGTCGCCGGGGAACGGGGACTGGCCCGTGGCGGCGTACACCAGGACCGCGCCCAGGGAGAAGACGTCGGCCGCGCCCGCGACCCCCTTGCCGAGGATCTGCTCGGGCGACATGTAGCCCGGGGAGCCGACCGAGACGCCGGTCGAGGTGAGTGAGGCCGTGCCGTCCGTCGCGCGGGCGATGCCGAAGTCGATGAGGAGGGGGCCGTCGAGGGTCAGCAGGACGTTGGAGGGCTTGACGTCGCGGTGGACCAGCCCCAGCGCGTGCACCGCCGAGAGCGCCTCGGCCAGGCCCGCGCCGAGGACCCGTACGGAATGCGCGGGCAGCGGGCCGCTGTCCGCGATCGCCGCCGCCAGAGAGGGGCCGGCCGCGTACCCCGTGGCGACCCAGGGCACCGACGCCTCCGGGTCCGCGTCCAGGACGGGGGCCGTCCAGGCGCCGCCCACCCGGCGCGCGGCCTCGACCTCGCGGCGGAAGCGGGCGCGGAACTCCTCGTCGAGCGCGAAGTGCGGGTGCACGATCTTCACCGCGACCGTGCGGCCGCCCGCGCTGCGGCCCAGATATACGCGGCCCATGCCGCCGGAGCCCAGCCGGCCGAGCAGCCGGTAGGGCCCCACGACGGTGGGTTCGTCGGATCCGAGCGGTTGCATGGCGTCCACACCTCCCCCGTACGCACGCATCGTGGCGCAATCTCCTGCCACCACTCCCAGCAGCGTAGTGCCGCACTCTGCCGAGAAGCGGGCCCGGCGAGCCTTTACGGCTCCAGCAGATCCACCTTCACGTCCGCCGGGAAGCCGGTCGTCGCGCCGACGCGGCGCGCGAACTCCGTGACGGCGGCCAGCTGGGGGCCGCCGAAGCGGAAGTCGAGCGTCGTGAAGTACTTCTCCAGGACCGCCTCGTCGAAGACCTCCCAGCGCGCCGCCTGCTCGGCGACCTTGCCGACCTCGTCGAGGGAGAGATCGCGGGAGGCGAGGAAGGCCTCGTGCACCTTGCGGGTGACCTCGGGCTCGCGCTCCAGGTAGTCGCGGCGGGCGGCCCAGACGGCGAAGACGAACGGCAGGCCCGTCCACTCCTTCCACATGGCACCGAGGTCGTGCACCTCCAGGCCGAGCTGCGCGGCCTCGTGCAGATTGGCCCGCAGGGCCGCGTCGCCGATCAGTACGGCGGCGTCCGCCTCCTGCATCATCAGGGGGAGGTCGGGCGGGCACGTGTAGTACGACGGCTGGACGCCGACCTGCTCGGCGAGCAGCAGCTGGGCCAGGCGCACCGAGGTGCGCGAGGTGGAGCCGAGGGCGACGCGGGCGCCGTCCAGCCGGTCGAGGGGGACCTGCGAGACGATCACGCAGGACATCACCGGGCCGTCGCAGCCGACCGCGATGTCGGGGAAGGCGACCAGGTCATCGGCGTGCTTGAGGAACTCGACGAGCGTGATGGGCCCGATGTCGAGGTCGCCCTGCACCAGCTTCTCGCTGAGCTTCTCCGGGGTGTCCTTCGTGAGCTCGAAGTCGAGGAGCGTCCCGGTTCTCGCGAGCCCCCAGTACAGGGGCAGGCAGTTCAGGAACTGGATGTGGCCGACACGCGGCCGGGTGCGAGAATTGTCCACATCGCGAGGCTAGCCCCCATGCGGTACGGTGCATGCCTCAGGGTCCCCGAGTGGTTCGAGAAACCTTCGGGACCTCTCGTGTCAACCCCCACGACAACGACACGACCCCGCGACGTCAACCCCGACACGGTGCAGGTCAAACCTCCGGGTGACGTGATCTTGCCCTCTATTGCTTTCGGCTGCCCTCCTGGGTAGTCTCATCCGCAAGTTGCAGTTTGGTTTCCCTTGCAGTACAGAGCCTGCGGAGCATGTAACCGCGGGCTCTCGTCGTTTTCAGACGAATGCAGTTGTTTACAAGCTTTTGTTTACACCTTGCAGGTTCTGGAGCAGGGCAACCCTTTGGGCCCAAGGAGGGCTTATGGCTACCGGAACCGTGAAGTGGTTCAACGCCGAAAAGGGCTTTGGTTTCATCGCCCAGGAAGGCGGCGGCCCGGACGTCTTCGTCCACTACTCCGCGATCAACGCGAGCGGTTTCCGCTCTCTCGAAGAGAACCAGTCGGTTTCCTTCGACGTCACGCAGGGTCCGAAGGGCCCGCAGGCGGAGAACGTCACCCCGATCTAAGCCTGCGGCTCAGCTGAGCCGAATGTCTTGATCCGGAACGGATGCAGTACCCAAGGAGCCCCGCGCCAGTCTCTGGTGTCGGGGCTCCTGCCTGTCCGCCTGTCCATTTCCCCGTCTACGGCCGCGAGTTCCGGAGTGGCGCGAGGCCGTCGAAGACGATGGTGAGCATCCGGTCCCGCACCTCCTCCTCCAGGCGGGCGTGCGCGGCGGCTCGTGAGATGGCCACGAGCAGGGCGTACACCTCGGGCAGTTCGGCGTCGTCCCGGACCGCGCCGGCACTCTGGGCCTGCCGAAGCAGCGCACCGACGGCCCGACGCAGTCCCTCCGATGCCTGAACGGCGTCGCCGCCGTCGCCACCACCGGCCTCCAGCAGGGCCTCACCGATGGCGATCTTCCCGGCCGCGTCGGCGACGAGACGGCTGAAGAAGTCGAAGAACGCCGTGCCCGGGTCCGTGGCGTGCAGCAGCGCTTCGGCCTGCTCGCGCAGCCGGTCGAACCGCTGCACGAGAACGGCTTCCAGCAGCGCCGCCTTGGTGGGGAAGTGGCGGAAGACCGTGGCGATGCCGACGCCCGCCAGCCGGGCCACCTCCTCGGTGGACGCGGACGGGCCGCCCTTGCCGAAGACCTCCTCGGCGACGTTCAGGATCCGCTCACGGTTGGTCCGCGCGTCAGCGCGTTGCGGCCGCCTGCCGCCCGTCTCCCGGTCACCTGCGGTGGCCGTCTCCCGGTCACTTCCGGTGCCCGTCTCCCGGTTGTCTGAGCTGCTCATCGCGCTTTCATTCGTACGCCGCCGTCCGGAGTCCCGACTCCGTATAATCGGAGTCCGCACTTCGGATAGTACTTCGATGCCCCCGCACACCGGCGCAGACGACAGGAGAGTGCCATGACCCAGGTCCTCAGCCCGCGAGAGGTCTTCCTCGCGCTCGTGAACGGTGTCGCGGAGGGCCGTTGGGCCGAACTGCCCGACCTGTACGCGGAGCGGACCCATGTCGTGCACCCCTTCGACCCGCTGCGTGCTGCCGCGCTCCGTACCCGCGACGAACTGCGCGAGCACTTCAGGCCGACCGGCGACGGCCCCCGGCTGAACCGCCGGGCAGCCAACATCACGATCCACGAGACGACCGACCCCGAGGTCATCGTCGCCGAGTTCGAGTACCGGGGAACGGTCGAAGAGACCGGCGAACCCTTCGCGTTCCCCGGCATCTTCGTGCTGCGGGTGCGTGACGGCGAGATCGTCAGCTCCCGCGACTACTTCGACCACGTCTCCGCCGCCCGGGTCCGCGGACAGCTCGACACACTGGTCGAAGCCGTGCGGGCGGGCGGTGCCTACTCGGCCTAGAGCGGGGTCGGGGGTGCCGCCTCCCGCCGGTCGAAGGCGTCGCGTGCCGCGAGGATGTGGGTCGCGTGAGCCACGGACCACTCCCCGATGGCGCTCGTGAGCTGCCCCACCTCCACCCCCAGCTCGGTGAGGGCGTACTCGACGCGGGGCGGGACCGTCGGGTAGACCGCACGGCTCACCAGACCGTCCCGCTCCAGGGCCCGCAGCGTCTGCGTGAGCATCTTCTGCGTAATGCCGTCGAGGAGCCGGCGCAGCTCGTTGAACCGCATCGGACGGTCGTGGCGGCGGAGGGCTCCCAGGACGTAGAGAACCCACTTGTTCGCGAGTACGTCGATGACCGTACGGGAGGGGCAGTCGCGGCGGTATGTCGCCCGCCACTCGGAGTCCGTGACGGGCGGCGCTCCGGTGCCGGTCACGGGAAACTTGGTATCCATTGGGTACCTGAATATCAATCAGGTGCCTACTTCACAAGAGGCACCGCCGCGTTCGACGATGAGGCCATGACCACAACTCCCGCCGAACACGCCCCGAATCCCGCCGCACACACTGCAACTCCCGCCGTTCACACAGCCCGTATGCGCGCCATACGCCAACTCGCCGTCGGTGGGCCCGAGGTGCTGGAGCTCGTCGAGGTCGAGCGGCCGTCGCCCGGCCCCGGCGAGGTGCTGGTCCGGGTCCGGGCGGCCGGGGTGAACCCCGCCGACTGGAAGATCCGTGCCGGAACCGCCCGCCGCATCGTGGAGCCGCCGTTCACGCCGGGGCTCGACCTGGCGGGAGTGGTGGCGGAGGTGGGCGCCGAGGTGACGGGCCTCCGGCCCGGCGACAGGGTGTACGGGATGGTGTTCCCACCGCACGGGGCGCAGGCCGAGTACGTGACGGTTCCCGCGGACGCGCTGGCCCCGGTGCCGCCGTCCGTCGACCTGGTCCAGGCGGCGGCGCTCCCGACCGCGGGGCTGACCGCCTGGCAGTCGCTCGTCCGCACAGCCGAAGTCCGGTCGGGCCAGCGGGTGTTGATCCATGCGGCGGCCGGCGGCGTCGGTCATCTCGCGGTCCAGATCGCCAAGGCGCACGGCGCGTACGTGATCGGCACCGCGCGTGCCGCCAAGCACGGCTTCCTTCGCGACCTCGGCGCGGACGAACTCATCGACTACACGGTCACCGACTTCACCACGGCCGTACGGGACGTCGACATCGTCCTCGACCCCATCGCCGACGACTACGGCCCCCGCTCCCTCACCGTCCTCTCCCCCGGCGGCCTCCTCGTCGACGTACGCGGAACCGGCCCCGACCGGACGGCCGTCCGCGCGCAGGCAGAGCAACAGGGCTTGCGTTTCGTCGAGTTCGGCGTCACACCCAGCGTGAGCGACCTCGCGGACATCGTCGCCCTGGCGGCATGCGGCGGCCTCCGGGTCGCCGTCGAACAGGTGCTCCCGCTGGCGGACGTGGCCAAGGCCCATGAGCTGAGCGAGTCGGGGCGCGTACGGGGCAAGATCGTGTTGGAGGTGCCGTAAGCCGAGGTCTCGAAGAGGCGGAAGCCCTCATGACCGACCAGAGGGTTCGCATTACTTCTCCATCGCGTACAGCGCCTCGATCTGCCGGGCGAAGTCCCGGGCGACCGCCTCGCGCTTGAGCTTCATCGACGGGGTGAGGTGGCCGGCCTCCTCGGTGAAGTCGACGGGGAGGACGGCGAAGCGGCGGATCGACTCGGGGCGGGAGACCAGTTTGTTGGCCTCGTCGACGGCGCGCTGCAGGATGGCGAGCAACTCCGGGTCGTCGAGGAGCAGTTCGGGCGGCACGGAGTGCTTGCCGTTCATGTGGCGCCAGTGCGTGATGCCCTCGGGGTCGAGGGTGATGAGGGCGGTGACGTAGGGGCGGCGGTCGCCGAGGACCATGCACTGGGCGATCAGGGGGTGCGAGCGGAGCCAGTTCTCCAGCGGGGCCGGGGCGACGTTCTTGCCGCCCGCGGTGATCAGGATCTCCTTCTTGCGGCCGGTGATGGTGAGGTACCCGTCGTCGTCCAGTTCGCCGAGGTCACCGGTGGCGAACCAGCCGTCCGGGGTCGCGGGGACGACGCCGCCCGCGCCCGGGTCCCAGTAGCCGCGGAAGACCTGGCCGCCGCTGAGGAGCACCTCCCCGTCGGCGGCGATCCGCACCCGGGTGCCCGGCAGCGGCCAGCCCACGGTGCCGAGCCGGGGCTTCTGCGGTGGGGTCACGGTGGCGGCCGCGGTGGTCTCCGTCAGGCCGTAGCCCTCGTAGATCTCGATGCCGGCGCCGGCGTAGAAGGAGGCGAGGCGGCGGCCGAGCGGGGAGCCGCCGCAGATCGCGTAGCGGACCCGGCCACCGAGGGCATTGCGGATACGGCGGTAGACCAGCGGGTCGTAGAGGGCGCGGGCCGCGCGGAGCGAGCGCGAGGGACCCGGGCCGGTGCCGTGCTGCCGGGCCTCCAGGGCCTCGCCGTAGCGCTGCGCGATGCCGGCGGCGCGGTCGAAGGACGAGGCGCGGCCCATCTTCTCGGCGGTGGCACGGCCGGTGTTGAAGACCTTCTCCAGGACGTACGGGATGGCCAGCAGGAACGTGGGCTTGAAGCTCGCGAGGTCGGCGAGCAGGTCCTGGGTCCCCAGACTCGGCGCGTGGCCGAGTTTCACGCGCGCACGCAGACAGGCGACGGCGACCATGCGCCCGAAGACGTGTGAAAGCGGGAGGAACAGCAGCGTGGAGGCGGCGTCCGTCGTCTTCGCCTTGAAGATGGGGTAGAGGAGTTCGACCGCGTTGTCGATCTCGGCGAAGAAGTTGCCGTGGGTGATCGCACAGCCCTTGGGGCGGCCGGTGGTGCCCGAGGTGTAGATGAGGGTGGCGAGGGTGTCGGGGCCCAACACCCCTCGCCGTACGGCGACTTCCTGGTCCGGGACGTTCTGGCCCAGCTCGGCGAGCCGCTCCACGTGCCCCTTCTCGAAGACCCACATGTGCCGCAGGTCGGGTATCCGGTCGAGCTCGGGGCCGAGGGCCGCGGCCTGCGACGCCGACTCCGTGGCGAGGGCGACCGCTCCCGAGTCCTGGAGGATCCAGCGGGTCTGGAAGACGGAGGAGGTCGGGTATACGGGGACGGTGACCAGGCCGGCCGCCCAGGCGGCGAAGTCCAGGAGCGTCCATTCGTACGTCGTCCGCGACATGATGGCGATCCGGTCCCCGGGGACCAGCCCCTCGGCGATCAGTCCTTTCGCGACCGCCAGCACCTGGGCCGCGAACTCGGCGGCAGTGACGTCCGTCCACCCGCCGTCGGGCGTCTTCCGGCTGAGGACGGCCTCCGCCGGGGCGATCTCCGCGTTGTCGAACGGGATGTCCGCGAGCGAACCGTGTGTCACCTGTCCGACGATCGGCGGCACGGCCACCTCGCGGACAACGCCGTCCAGCCGCCTGATCTCGGGCTCCGTCAAAGGCGGTTCGGAGGCATAGAGGCTGGACACGGGGCGGCTCCTAGTCTGCCGGGCCGGGACGGGTGAGCGGCGCACGTCCTCATACGGCCCTGGCAGGTGCGGGGTTCATGAGCGGGCTGTGCATTGGAAGGGGAGACGGGGATCGTACGGCGCCGAAGTGTGGGGTTTGTGTCGCTATGGGGTGGGCGAGGTGCGGTTACCGGGGGTATCCGCGGTGGCGGGAAAGGGGTTTCCCCCTCTCCGGTCGCCGCCCTCGATCACTGGCCGGGCCGACGCACATCACCGGCGCTCCAGGATGGCCGTGACCCCCTGCCCACCTGCCGCGCACACGGAAATGAGCCCTCGCCCGGAACTCCCCTGCTCCTCCAGGAGCTTGGCCAGAGTCGCCACGATCCGCGCGCCCGTGGCGGCAAAGGGATGACCGGTGGCCAGCGACGAACCCACGACATTGAGCCGGGAGCGGTCCACCGGCCCGAGGCCGCGCTTCTCCCAGGCCGCCAGGGTGGCAAGGACCTGAGAGGCGAAGGCCTCATGAACCTCGATGAAGTCGAAGTCGTCCAAGGTGAGTCCGGTGCGCGCCAGCATGCGGGGGACGGCGTACGCGGGAGCCATGAGCAGGCCGTCCTCGCCGCCCACGACATCACCCTCGACGAAGTCGACGGCCGCGGTCTCGTAGGCGGTGAGGTAGGCGAGAGGCTCCAGCCCGCGCGCCGCGGCCCACTCCTCGCTCGCGAGCAGCACGACAGCCGCACCGTCCGTCAACGGAGTCGAATTCCCCGCGGTCATGGTCGGGTTGGGACCGTCGACCCCGAACACCGGCTTGAGCGCGGCGAGTTTCTCCGCACTCGACCCCGGGCGCAGGTTCTGGTCCCGGGTGAGGCCGCGGAAGGGGACGACGAGGTCGTCCAGGAAGCCTCGTTCGTACGCGTCGGCCAGCCGACGGTGGCTGGCGGCGGCGAGTTCGTCCTGGTCCGCGCGGGTCACACCCCAGGCGCGTGCGGTGACGGCGGCGTGCTCGCCCATGGAGAGGCCGGTGCGGGGTTCGGCGTTGCGGGGGATGTCGGGGACGAGATGGGAAGGCCGGACACGGGCCAGCGCCTTCAACCGCGCACCCGCCGACTTGGCGCGACGCACCTCCAACAGAATGCGGCGCAGTTCGTCGTTGACGCCGAGGGGCGCGTCGCTCGCCGTGTCCGCGCCGCCCGCGATCGCGGAATCGCTCTGCCCGAGCGTGATCTTGTTGGCGGCGGCGATCACGGCCTGGAGGCCGGTGCCGCAGGCCTGCTGGATGTCGTAGGCGGGGGTGCGGGCGTCGAGGCGTGAGCCGAGGACGGTCTCGCGGGCGAGGTTGAAGTCGCGGCTGTGCTTGAGGACGGCTCCGGCGACCAACTCACCTACGGCGGCCGGCTCTTCGAGGCCGAAGCGCTCGACGAGCCCGTCGACCACGGCGGTCAGCATCTCCTGGTTGGAGGCGGTGGCGTAGGGGCCGTCGGAGCGGGCGAAGGGGATGCGGGTGCCGCCGATGACCGCGACCCGGCGGGTCGAAGGGGGCTCAAGGGGACTCATCTCGACCTGCTCCTCACTCGTGACGTAGCCTTACCTCCGGTAACCTTACTCCAGAGTAAGGAGCTGTGCTTGCTACGGAACCCGTGGGAGATGGGACATGGCCGACCGCTACCTGAGCTTCGCCGGCACCGCGCCCGGCCGCTTCCTGACCCGGCGCCTGGGACTCCCCCAGCCGGCACCCCTCAGCCGCTGGTCACCCCAACGCCCGTCCCTCACGGGCTCTTTGCTGCACCTCACCGCGGGCAAGTCGGACCTGGGCCTGGCGCCCGTCCTGGCCCGTGCGGGACTCCCCGCCGACGACGGGCCCCCCGCCGCGGTCATCCTCGATGCCACCGGCGTAAGGAATGTGGACGCGCTCGCCGAGGTGCACGCCGCCCTGCATCCCGTCGTACGGTCAGTTGCCACGAGCGGCCGGGTGATCGTCCTTGCTGCCCCGCTCGACCCCTGTGACCATCACCAGTCGGCCGCCCAGCAGGCCCTGGAGGGCTTCGCGCGCTCGCTCGGCAAGGAGATCGGCCGGGGCCGCACCGTGAATGTCCTACGGCTCACCGACGCATCCGCCGCCGAGTCCACGCTCCGTTTCCTGCTCTCGCCCAAGTCGGCGTACGTCAGCGGGCAGGTGATCGAGGTGGGCGCCGGCGAGGTGACCGCGCCGGAGGACTGGTCCCGCCCTCTCGCCGGGCGGACGGCGCTCGTGACCGGGGCGGCGCGCGGGATCGGGGCGGCGGTCGCCGAGACGCTCGCCCGGGACGGGGCGCGGGTGGTGTGCCTGGACGTACCGTCCTCCGGCTCCGACCTCGACGCGGTCGCCGGGCGACTGGGCGGGACGGCCCTGCCGCTCGACATCACCACCGGTGACGCGGGCGCGCGGATCGCCGCCGCGCTGGCCGACGGGCTGGACGTCCTCGTCCACAACGCGGGCATCACCCGGGACCGGAGGCTCGCCAACATGCCTCCGGAGCGGTGGAGTTCGGTGCTCGACGTCAACCTGGCGAGTGTCATGCGGACCACCGACGTGCTGCTGTCCACGGGAGTGCTGCGCGGGGGTGGGCGGGTCGTCGCGACCGCGTCCATCGCCGGGATCGCGGGGAACGCCGGGCAGACGAACTACGCCGCGAGCAAGGCGGGCGTGGTCGGGCTGGTCCGCTCGCTCGCGCCTCGGGCGCTGGCGGAGCACGGCGTCACGGTGAACGCGGTCGCCCCCGGGTTCATCGAGACGAAGATGACCGCCGCCGTGCCGGTGTTCATCCGGGAGGCGGGGCGCCGCATGAACTCCCTTGGCCAAGGGGGGCTTCCGGTGGATGTCGCCGAGACGACGGCGTGGTTCGCGAACCCTGGCTCCGGGGGCGTGAACGGGCAGGTTGTGCGGGTGTGTGGGCAGAGCCTCCTCGGAGCGTAGGGCTTGGGCGCTCGGCACCACGGTGGGCCGTGCGGCCCGGCGCTCCCCGGCCCCCGGGGTGGGTGGGCAAACCCCGGGCTCCCTCTGTTTCCTTGGTCACCCGGGGTGGGTGGGCAACCCCGGGTACCCCTTGTTTCCTTCTCACCCGGCGTGGGTGCTGGCCGGGGGTGGGTCACGCAACTCGGCGCTATCGAGGCGCCGCCTGCGCCCACCCGCGCCGCCTGCGCCCACCCGTGCCGCCCCAGCGGCACGATTGCCCGCAGCTTGAGCGGATAGCGGCTACGCCGACCACCCGGCAGCTACCACGGGCGACCCGCAGTCGCCCGGCCCCGACCCACCCACCGAACCCGCAGCGCGCCCCCACCCACCGGGAGTCCGAATGCACACCATCACCCTCGCCTCAGCTCCCGCGCTCGGCCCGATCCTGGCGCGAGGCGCGCTGCTGTCGCCGTTCAAGCGGCCCGGGCCCGGCGCGGACGTGCCCCGGACCCGGGTGGTTCTCCCCGGCGTGCGGATCGACTTCGGGCGGCTCGTGGCCTACGAGCGGGTGTGCGGGTTCGCCACCGGGGCGGATGCGCTGCCGGTCACGTATCCGCATGTGCTCGGGTTTCCGCTGGCGATGCGGATCATGGCGGGACGAGGGTTCCCCCTCCCGCTGCTCGGCCTGGTGCACACGTCGGTCGAGATCACGCAGCGCCAGGAGCTGGCGGCCACCGGGGAGTACGAACTCACCGTCTACGTCGAGGGATTGGCACCGCACCGGCGCGGCACCGAGGCGACCGTCGTGACCGAGGTGAGGGGATCCGGTGGGCTCGTCTGGGAGTCCAGGAGCACCTATCTTGCCCGGCACCGGGTCAACGCCAGCAGCACCGACTCCGCTCCCGAGACCCCCGAGGCCCCCGACCGCCGGCCCCTCCCCACCCTCCCCACCCTCACCGAGTGGCGCCTCGGCCCGGACGTCGGGCGCCGCTACGGAGCCGCGTCGGGCGACCGCAACCCCATCCATCTGCACCCGCTCACCGCCCGCCTCTTCGGCTTCCCCCGCGCCATCGCCCACGGCATGTGGACCGTGGCCCGCTGCCTCGCCGAGCACGGAGTACCGGAAGCCGCCCAGGTACGAGCCGAGTTCAAGTCCCCTGTCCTGCTCCCGGGAACCGTCACCTACGCAGCCGACGGCCCCGCCTTCGAACTCCGCGACAGCGACAGCGACGGCGGTCGCGTCCACGTCACCGGCACGGTCCGCACGATCAAGGGGACCACGGCTTCCCCTCCATGAGGTCACCGAGCCCCGCCCACGCGAAGTTCATCAGCGTCGCAGCGGCCTGCTTGGCCGAGACGCCGGGGGTCACGTTGGCCCAGGCGGCCAGCGACTCGGCGGCGCCGACAAGGGCCTCGGCGAGGCCGGCGACCTCGCCCTCGGGAAGGGAAGGGTCACGATGGGCTTCCCGCGCGGCGACGACGATCAGCTGCGTCACGAACGCGACGATCTCCTCGCGCATCGCGGTGACCTCGGCGGCGAACGGCTCGCCGTGCGTGCGCGCCTGGAGGTGGAGCACCGACCAGGCGTCCGGGTTCTGCGCGGTGTGCGTGAAGAACGCCCGCAGCCCTTCCCAGAGTTGGCGGTCGGCGGGCAGGTCGGACTGGACGCCCGCGCGCACGGCGGCGGTCAGGGCGGCTGCCTCGCGGCGGATGCAGGCGGTGAAGAGGTCTTCCTTGGAGTTCAGGTACAGGTACACCAACGGCTTGGACACGCCCGCCAGTTCGGCGATCTCGTCCATGGAGGCGGCCCGGTACCCACGCTGCCCGAACGTCCGCACGGCGGCGTCCAGCATCTGCTGTTCCCGCACCGCACGCGGCATCCGTTTGCTCTTCACAGCACCCATGCGGGCAAGCGTAAGGTCATCCCACGCCCTGGCCACCGGACGGGTGACCGACAACGTGCCGCGACCGTACGCCCGGCGGCCGCCGAGCGAGCTACGACCGGACTACGACGGCTGGCCGTGAGCCCCGGTCGCGTCGTCGACGACGCTGTCCTCCTGGCTGCGGTTCTGCTCCAGGTTGGCCTTCATCCGGTCGACGCGCGCCACGACGTGCTCGGAGGCGCGGTCGCGCTCCTTGCGCAGGACGACGAAGCTGATCGGCGCGGAGAGCAGCAGGGAGAGCAGGACGACCCACATGTAGTTGGAGTCGCCGAGACCGCGCGGGGCGATGCCGGAGTAGACGAGGCCCCAGACGACCACGAGGCAGCCCACGAAGATACCGAGGCGCATCAGCGTGTAGCGGAGCATGTCAATCCACTCTTCCGTGTCGAACTCTTCCGAACGTTCCCAAAGGGCACCGTCCAGTGAAGCACGCCGAGACACCGATCTTGGAGGGGGGTGTGCGGCTCACAGCAGGGGCAGCAGCATGAAGACGTCGTCACGGTCGTCGTCCGGTGCGACGCGGATGGCGCCGGGCACCCGCCCGACCTCCTTGTAGCCGCAGGAGCCGTAGAAGCGCTCCAGGCCGTTTCCGCCCCGGCAGGTGAGCCGTATCGCCTCGATGCCGCCGAAGCCGCGGGCCGCGTCCTCGGCGGCGGCGAGAAGGTCCCGCCCGTATCCCCTGCCCTGGTGCCGGGGGTGCACCATCACCGTGTACAGCCAGAGCCAGTGCGTCATCAGCCGGTGCGTGTTGAAGGCGAGGAACGCGGCCGCGGTGACCGCGCCCGCCCCGTCCCGGCCGACCAGCAGCCGGGAGCGGCCCTCCGCCATGGCGACGAAGTGCTTCACCAGCTCGGGGCGTATGTCGTCCGCTGTGACCGGCGGCACGAAGCCGACCGAGCCACCGGCGTTCGACACATCCGCCCACAGCGCGAGCAGCTCGTCCCGGAGGGCGGGTGAGACCTCCGGGTCCAGCTCGAACGTCAACGACACCGGATCACACCCGCATCGCCTGCGGCGACTCGCGCCGCCCCGCGTCGGGACCGTCGTACTCGCGGATGATCTCGTACCGCGTGTTGCGCTCCACCGGGCGGAAACCGGCGTCCCGGATGAGGTCCAGCAGGTCCTCGCGGGTCAGCTTGTTCGGGGTGCCGTAGTTGTCGGCGTCGTGCGTGATCTTGTACTCGACGACCGAGCCGTCCATGTCGTCGGCGCCGTGCTGGAGGGCGAGCTGCGCGGTCTGGACGCCGTGCATGACCCAGAAGACCTTGACGTGCGGCACGTTGTCGAAGAGCAGCCGGGAGACGGCAAAGGTCTTCAGGGCCTCGGCGCCGGTCGCCATCTGCGTACGCGCCTGCAGACGATTGCGGACCTTGCCGTCCTTCATGTCCACGAAGTCGTGCTGGTAGCGCAGCGGGATGAAGACCTGGAAGCCGCCGGTCTCGTCCTGGAGTTCACGCAGGCGCAGCACGTGGTCGACGCGGTGCCGGGGCTCCTCGATGTGGCCGTACAGCATCGTGCTCGGGGTCTTGAGACCCTTCTCGTGCGCGAGCCGGTGGATGCGCGACCAGTCTTCCCAGTGCGTCCGGTGGTCGACGATGTGCTGCCGGACCTCCCAGTCGAAGATCTCGGCGCCGCCACCGGTGAGGGATTCGAGCCCCGCGTCGATGAGCTCGTCGAGGATCTCGGAGGCGGACAGCCCGGAGATGGTCTCGAAGTGGTGGATCTCGGTCGCCGTGAAGGCCTTCAGCGAGACGTTCGGCAGAGCCTTCTTCAGCTCACTCAGCGACCGCGGGTAGTACCGCCACGGCAGGTTCGGGTGCAGCCCGTTGACGATGTGCAGCTCGGTGAGGTTCTCGCCCTCCATCGCCTTGGCGAGGCGGACGGCCTCGTCGATGCGCATCGTGTACGCGTCCTTCTCGCCCGGCTTGCGCTGGAACGAGCAGTAGGCGCAGGACGCGGTGCACACGTTCGTCATGTTGAGGTGGCGGTTGACGTTGAAGTGGACGACGTCGCCGTTCTTCCTCGTCCGCACCTCGTGGGCGAGACCACCGAGCCAGGCCAGGTCGTCCGACTCGTACAGCGCGATGCCGTCCTCGCGGGTCAGCCGCTCACCGGCCCGGACCTTGTCCTCCAGCTCGCGCTTGAGCCCGACAT
The DNA here is from genome assembly GCF_041051975.1 of Streptomyces sp. R21. Lineage (GTDB taxonomy): Bacteria > Actinomycetota > Actinomycetes > Streptomycetales > Streptomycetaceae > Streptomyces. Next base: position 4,370,010 of record NZ_CP163435.1, read on the forward strand.
CCATGCCCATACCTCTTCCTCAGCAGACTTCGTCAACCGTACTCCCCCACCCTTCGGGCGGGAGGTACCCCCATACGGCGCTCCGCGCCTAGCCCCTACGCCTCTTCGGGCAGCTCACCCACCCGGTTCTCCCACTTCGTGGAGAGCACGATGGTCGTACGGGTCCGGGAGACGCCCTTCGTTCCCGACAGGCGCCGGATGGTCTTCTCCAGGCCGTCCACGTCGCTCGCCCGCACCTTGAGCATGAACGAGTCGTCGCCCGCGATGAACCAGCAGTCCTCGATCTCGGAGAGGTCCTTCAGCCGGTGTGCCACGTCCTCGTGGTCGGCGGCGTCGGAGAGCGAGATGCCGATGAGGGCGATGACGCCGAGGCCGAGCGAGGCGGAGTCGACCGTCGCGCGGTAGCCGGTGATGACACCGGCCGCCTCCAGACGGTTGATGCGGTCGGTGACACTGGGTCCCGACAGACCGACGAGGCGCCCCAGCTCCGCGTAGGAGGCCCGGCCGTTCTCCCTCAGGGCCTGGATGAGCTGCCTGTCCACCGCGTCCATGCGATCGAAAGCCTTCCGCTGAAGAGTGTGTAAGTGGTCGTGCGCGTTACAAGTGGTACTGAGGTGGTGCCCCTTGCTCAGGTGGTCTCGCGCGAGCCCCCGCCGAGCTCGCCCTCCCAGCGCCGGTACAGCCGGTGCTCGACGCCCGCCGCGTCCAGCACCCGTCCCGCGACGAAGTCCACCAGGTCCTGGATGTGCGTCGCGCCCGCGTAGAACGCGGGGGACGCGGGGAGCACCACCGCGCCGGCCTCGTCCAGTGCGACCAGGTGCTTCAGGGTCTGGCCGCCGAGCGGGGTCTCGCGCACGGCGACGACCAGCTTGCGCCCCTCCTTGAGCGTGACACTGGCGGCGCGCTGCAGCAGGTCCTTGGAGAGTCCGAGCGCGACCCCGGCCACGCAGGCCGTGGAGGCGGGCACGATCAGCATGCCCTTCGCGGGGTACGAGCCGGAGGACGGCCCCGCCGCGAGGTCCCCCGCGCTCCAGTGCCGTACGTCGTCCAGCTGTACGTCGAAGGTGCCGGGCTTCCCGTCGGCGCCCCGCTCCAGCCATTCGCGCAGGTCGTCCTGCCAGTGGGCGTCGCGGTAGGCGATGCCGGTCTCGTCGAGCAGGGTGAGCCGGGAGGCGCGTGAGACCACCAGGTCGACGCTCTCCCCCGCCTCCAGAAGCGCACGCAGCACGGCGGCGGCGTACGGCGTACCGGAGGCGCCCGACACCCCCACGATCCAAGGCCGGCGCTGCGTCTGTCCTGGCTTCATGGTGTCGAGCCTATCCGGCAGCGGTCGGGATTCAGACCGTGAGCCCGCGGACGAGCAGATCGAGCAGCGCGCAGACGAAGAGGCTGATCCCGATGAAGCCGTTCGTCGAGAAGAACGCGCGGTTCAGGCGGGACAGGTCGTTCGGCTTCACGATGGAGTGCTCGTAGAGGAAGGCGCCCGCGACGATCACCAGGCCCAGCCAGAAGAACGCGCCCGCGCCGGTGGCGACGGCGTACCAGACGAACAGGCCGGTCGTGACGGCGTGGCAGCAGCGTGCGCCCCAGATCGCGGCCGGGATGCCGAAGCGGGCGGGGACGGACATGACCCCGATCTCGCGGTCGGTCTCGACGTCCTGGCAGGCGTAGATGAGGTCGAACCCGCCGATCCACACGCCGACGGCCAGCCCGAGGATCACCGCGTCCCAGGACCACTCGCCGGTGATCGCCAGCCAGCCGCCGATCGGGCCCATCGCCTGGGCGAGACCGAGGATGGCCTGCGGGAAGTTGGTGAACCGCTTGCCGTACGGATAGACGACCATCGGGATGACGGCGATGGGGGCGAGGGCCAGGCAGAGCGGGTTCAGCAGGGCCGCCGAGCCGAGGAAGATCACCAGGGCGATCAGGGCGCCGGTCCAGGCGTGCTTCACGGTCATCGCGCCCGTCACCAGCTCGCGGTGCGCCGTCCGGGGGTTCCGGGCGTCGATCTCGCGGTCGATGATCCGGTTGACCGCCATCGCGAAGGTGCGCAGGCCGACCATGCAGATGGTGACCAGGAGCAGCCGCCCCCAGTGGATGTTCTCGTCCCACTCGAACATCGCGGTGAGGGCGGCGATGTAGGCGAAGGGCAGGGCGAAGACGGAGTGCTCGATCATCACCAGGCGCAGGAACGCCTTGGTGCGTCCCGGCTGCGGAAGCGCGGCAGAAGCTGAACTCACAGGCCGTACTCCCTCGCGATCTTGAAGGACCTCACAGTCCGTACTCCTTCCAGCGCCGGTCGACCTTCGCCGCCGTCTCCGGGTCGGAGAGGACCATCTCGGGCCAGCCGCCGTCCCGCGTGTAGCCCTCCTCGGGCCACTTCTTCGTTGCGTCGATGCCTGCCTTGCCGCCCCAGAACTGCTGGTAGGAGGCGTGGTCGAGGTGGTCGACGGGGCCTTCGACGACCGTGAGGTCACGGGCGTAGTCGGTGTTGCCCAGCGCCCGCCAGGCGACCTCGTGCAGATCGTGGACGTCGCAGTCGGAGTCGACGATCACGATCAGTTTCGTCAGGGACATCATGTGCGCACCCCAGATGGCGTGCATCACCTTCTGGGCGTGCTTGGGGTACTTCTTGTCGATCGCGACGATGGCGCAGTTGTGGAAACCGCCGGCCTCGGGCAGGTGATAGTCCACGATGTCCGGGACGATGATCTTGAGGAGCGGGAGGAAGAACCGCTCCGTCGCCCGGCCCAGCGGGCCGTCCTCCGTCGGGGGCCGGCCGACCACGATCGACTGGATCAGCGGGCGCTTGCGCATGGTGACGCAGTCGATGGTGAGCGCCGGGAAGGGCTCCTGCGGCGTGTAGAACCCGGTGTGGTCGCCGAACGGCCCCTCCGGGAGCATCTCGCCGGGCTCCAGCCATCCTTCCAGTACGACTTCGGCGTTCGCCGGGACCTGGAGCGGCACCGTCTTGCAGTCGACCATCTCGATCCGCTTGCCCTGGATGAACCCGGCGAAGAGGTACTCGTCGATGTCACCGGGCAGCGGGGCCGTGGACGCGTACGTCACGGCGGGCGGGCACCCGAAGGCGATGGCGACCGGCAGCCGCTCCCCGCGCCGGGCGGCGACCTGGTAGTGGTTGCGGCTGTCCTTGTGGATCTGCCAGTGCATGCCGATGGTGCGCTTGTCGTGGCGCTGGAGGCGGTAGAGCCCGAGGTTGCGGATGCCGGACTCGGGGTCCTTGGTGTGGGTGAGCCCGAGGTTGAAGAAGGAGCCGCCGTCCTGCGGCCAGGTGAAGAGGGCGGGCAGCGCGTCGAGGTCGACGTCATCGCCGCGCAGGACCACTTCCTGCACCGGCGCGTTGTCGGACTTCACCTTCTTCGGCGGTACGTGCGTCATCGCGCCGAGCTTCCCGAAGGCCTCGCGCACGCCGACGAACCCGTGCGGCAGCTCGGGGCGCAGCAGTCCGCCGATCTTGTCGGAGATGTCGCCGTACGACTTCAGGCCGAGCGCCTTCAGCAGCCGCCGGTCGGTCCCGAAGACGTTCATCGCCAGGGGCATCGCCGAGCCGCGCACGTTCTCGAAGAGCAGCGCGGGTCCGCCGGCCTTCTGCACCCGGTCGACGATCTCCCCGACCTCCAGGTACGGGTCCACCTCGGCCTTGATGCGCTTGAGGTCGCCCTCGCGCTCCAGCGCCCGGAGCAGCGAGCGAAGATCGTCGTAAGCCATGTGTCCAAGTATCTGCCACCCGCTACCCTGTGCCCGTCACCGGGGCCCTACGCCGCCCCGCCGTCGCTCACTGGGGGAACGTTCGGGCATGCTCAGGTATCTGCCGTATCTGCTGGTCCTGGCGCTGTGGATCTACGCCTTCATCGACTGCCTCAACACCCCGGAGAACGAGGTCAGGCACCTGCCCAAGGTGATCTGGGTGATCATCGTGCTGCTCTTCGGCGAGGTGCTGATCGGCCCGATCGCCTGGCTCGCGGCGGGCAAGGCGCGGGGCGGCCCGGCGGGCGGTTCCACGCCTTCGCAGTGGCACGCCAACCACCGCACGGAGTTCGTCGCACCCGACGACAACCCCGAGTTCCTGAAGTCCCTCAAGGCCGACAACAAGAAGGACGAGGCCCTGCTGAAGGACTGGGAGGCGGACCTGCGGCGCCGCGAGGAGGAGCTGAAGCGGCGCGAGAGCCGGACGGACGACGAGTCCTGACATGGAACTGCGGCTGCTCGTCACCTTCGAGAAGGTCGCGGCCGTCCTGAGCTTCACTCAGGCCGCGGCCGAGCTGAAGTACGCGCAGTCCAGCGTGACCAGTCAGGTGCGCGCGCTGGAGTCCTCGCTGGGGGCGGAGCTCTTCGACCGGCTGGGGAGCCGGATCCGGCTGACGGAGGCCGGTGAACGTCTTCTCCCCTATGCCCGGCAGATCATCGAGCTGAGCGAGGAGGCGCGGGCGGCCGTCACCGGGGCCGAGGAACCCGCCGGGACGCTGACCGTCGGCACGATGGAGTCGCTGACGTCGTATCGGCTGCCGCCGCTGATGGAGCTGTTCCACCACCGCTATCCGGGCGTACGGCTGTCCATGCGCCCGACGCTGGGCGACGAGACCCGGCAGGCGCTGCGGCAGGGGACGTACGACGTCGGGTTCCTGATGGAGGAGGAGACCGAGCACGCGGGTCTCGAGGTCGCGGTCCTCGCGGTGGAGCCGCTGGCACTGGTGGCCGCGCCCGGGCCGTGGCCCGCCTCGCTGTGCACGGCCGATCTCGTACGGCAGCCGCTGCTGGCCACCGAACCCGGCTGCGCCTACCGGGACTTGTTCGAGCGGGAGCTCAAGTCCGTTGCGCTGGTGGAGTTCATGGAGTTCGGCACGATCGAGGCGACGAAAAAAGCGGCGGCGGCCGGTCTCGGGATCGCGCTGCTTCCCGAGGTGACGGTCGCCGCCGAACTTGCGGATGGAACTCTCCAACAGCTGCCCTGGGAGCCGCCGTTCACGCTTCGGACGCAACTGGCGTGGCGGTCCGGGAAGCGGCTTCCGGCGCATGTGCGACTGTTCGTGGAGCAGGCGCGGCGGCTGGTGTCCGAGCAAGGGTGACGCGCAGGCTCGCGGTCACGATCAGCGGGACGCCGAGCGCCTGGACGAGGCCGATGTGGTGGCCGTACACCAGCCAGTCCATGACCATGGCGACCGCCGGGTAGGTGAAGGCGAGGACGGCGATCTTCGAGGTCGGCAGCTTGGCGTAGGCGGCGTACATCAGGACGTACATCAGGCCGGTGTGGATCAGTCCGAGGCCGGCCAGCCAGCCCCAGTTCGCGCCGGTGCCGCTCATCGCGCCGAAGTCGGCGAAGGGGAGCAGCAGCGGGATGCCGACGAGAACCTGGACCAGGGCGATGAGGTGCGGGCGGACGCCGGTGACGCGCTTGGTGACGAGGGTGGACAGGCCGTAGAGAAGCGCGGCGAGGAGGGCCTGGCCGACGCCGATCAGGTAACTGCTGTCGCCGCTCGTGAAGTCCGAGGGCGTGACGCCCGAGACCAGGATCAGTCCCGCGAAGGCGACCGCGATCCAGCCGACCTTCCCCGCGGTGAGCCGCTCGCGGAAGAACAGGGCACCGAGCAGGACCACGTAGAACGGCTGTGTGTGGTAGACGACCGTCGCGACGGAGATCGAGGTGTTCTCGTACGCCGAGAACAGCAGGACCCAGTTGAAGACGATGAACACCCCACCGAGGACGGCGAGTCCGAGGGTGCGCGGGGTGAAGCCGTGGCTGCGCAGCCAGCCGCGGGAGACGACGTAGGCGCCGAGGGCGAGCGCCCCGAACAGGACGCGGAAGAACACGACGTTGAAGGGCGAGGCGCCGGACTCGACGACGAAGATGCCGAGGGTGCCGGAGAGCACCATCGCGGCTGTCAGCTGGGCGGTTCCCTTGTTCTCTGAGGTCATGTCAGTGAAGGTACGAGCGGGCGGCGAGCCCGGTCCACGAGCCAGTGGGGCGTCCTGCCGATGGGCTCATCGGCTCCGTCGATGAGGGCAGGCCGGGGCAGGCCCGGGGGCCGATACCTACAGGTTGTACGCCGGTGAGCCGCCCGGAGCGGACAATGCGCCCCTGGGCCGGGAGGGGCGAGAACCGGACACTTACCTCGCATGACGACTGCTCCCGCCAGTTCAGCCACCACCATCGCCCCCGAGTACGGCGACAAGGTCATCGCCGTGGAGACGGCGGGCTCGGAACCGATTCCCGACGCCGAACGGCACGGCAGCCCGCTCCAGTTGCTGTGGACGTGGGCCTCCCCGAACATCGAGTTCGCGACCGTGTACATCGGCGTGATCTCGGTCCTCTTCTTCGGCCTGAGCTTCTGGCAGGCGACGGCCGCGATCCTCCTCGGCACCGCGATCGGCGCGCTCACGCAGGGTGTGCTGTCGCTGGACGGGCCCCGGTTCGGCGTGCCGCAGATGGTGATCGGCCGGTTCTCCTTCGGTCACAAGGGCAACCTCCTGCCGTCCGGTGTCAACGCGCTGGTGGCGGGCGTGGGCTGGTTCGCGGTCAACAGCCTGAGTGCGGCCTTCGCGCTGAACACGCTGGCGGGACTGCGGCCGCTGCCCTCCCTGCTGCTCGTGGTGGCGGCGGAGATCCTGATCGGCTTCATCGGCCACAACTTCGTGCACGTCTTCGAGAGGTACGCGTTCCCGGCGCTCGCGGTGGTCTTCCTGCTGGCCGGTGTGTGGACCTTCAAGGACGCGCACCTCGGCGGGGGCGGGGCGAGCGGAGGTCTTGGCGGCTTCCTCCTTGCGTTCAGCACGGCGTGGGGGTACGCGGCGGGCTGGAACCCGTACGCCACGGACTACTCGCGCTATCTGCCGCGTACGGCGAGCAGGTTCAAAACCGTGCTGTACCCGGCGCTCGGCCTGTTCGTGTCGGTCGCGCTCGTCGCGGTGATCGGCGCGGCCTCGGCGACGATCCTGGCGCCGAAGGACGCGAGCCCCACGGCGGCCTTCACCGGTCATCTGCCGGGCTGGCTGGGCGACTTGACCTTGCTCGCGATCATCCTCGGCGCGATCTCCGCGAACGCCCTGAACGTCTACTCCTCCGCCATCTCGGTCACCTCGCTCGGCCTGAGGCTGCCCGCCTGGCTGGGCCGGGGCATGCTGGTCGTGCTGTCCGGGGTCGTCGGTACGGCGGCGGCGTGGGCGTCCCTGTCGGACGCGGGCTCGGCGTACGAGGCGTTCCTGCTGGTCATCGCGTACTGGGTCGGGCCGTGGCTCGGGGTCGTGCTGGTCGAGCGGTGGCTCCGGTCCCGTACGACGGCGGACGAGGAGCTGGCGCGCCGGCTGGGCGACCGCTCGTACACCAACTGGCCCGGAATCACAGCCCTGTTGATCGGCATCGCGGTCTCCGTCCCGCTCTTCTCCAACCAGGAGAAGTACGTCGGCTGGGTGCCGGAGCACTACCCGTCGTTCGGCGACATCACGTGCCTGGTCGGGTTCGCGGTGAGCGGGGGGCTGTATGCGGTGCTGCGGCGCGGACCGCGCGGCGCGGAGTAGCCGGCCGGTTCAGGTGTGGGCGGCGGTTCAGACCGCGGGGTCCTCGCGCAGGACGAGGGCGAGCAGTCCAGGAAAACGGGCGTCGAACTCGTCCCGCCTGAGCCGGTTGACGCGCCTCGGCCCTTCGTCACGCTGCTCGACCAGCCCGGCGCCCCGCAGAACGGCGAAGTGATGGCTGAGGGCTGCCTTCCCGACGGGCACGTCGAAGCTGCCGCAGCTGCGCGACCACTCGGCTGAACCCGCCAACTCCCGTACGAGGCTGAGGCGTACGGGATCCGCGAGCGCACCGAGGGCGGTGAGGACGGGGACGTCGTGGGGGTGGGTGTGCTCGGGAGCGGCCCGGTGACTCGTGGCGGCCATGCCGTCCTCCTCAATGCCGTGTACCGCTTGCGGAGTGTTCGATGAAAACCATACACTCCCGAGTGTTCGCTTTTCATTGAACAGCCGAGCCAGGGGTGTGTGGCATGCGCGCGATCGAGTTCCAGGAGTACGGCGGTCCCGAGGTCCTCAGGACCGTGGAGGCGGACGTCCCCGAGCCGGGACCGGGACAGGTGAGCATCGACGTGGCGTACGTCGGCGTGAACTTCGCGGACCTGAAGGCGCGTTCGGAGGGCTACCGGGTGCCGAGTCTGCCGTTCCGGCCGGGCCTCGAGGTCTCCGGCCGGGTCCGGGCGGTCGGCGCGGGCGTCGAGGGCCTGGCGCCCGGCCAGGAGGTGGCGGCCCTCACCGAGGGCGGCGCCTACGCGGACGTGGTCGTGGCCGACGCCGTGACCGTCTTCCCGCTCCCGGCCGGCGTGGACCTGCGTACCGGCGCGACCCTTCCGACGGTGCTGCCGACGGCATACGCCCTGCTCCACAAGGTGGGCCGCGTGCAGGTCGGCGAGACGGTCCTCGTCCAGGGCGCGGCGGGCGGAGTCGGCACGGTCCTGGGCCAGTTGGCGAAGGCGGCGGGCGCGGGGGCGGTGTACGGCGTGGTGTCGAGCGCGGCGAAGGCGAAGTACGCGCTCGACCACGGCTACGACGACGTCTTCGCCGGTCCCTCCGACGAGGCCTTCTTCGTGGACGAGGTGCGCGCCGCGACGTCCGGCCGGGGCGTGGACCTGGCCCTGGACCCGGTGGGCGGCGACACCCTGCGCGGCAGCCTCGCCTCCCTGGCCCCGTTCGGCCGCCTGGTCTCCTTCGGCAACGCCAGCTCGGCCGCGCCCTGGCAGGTGGGCCAGCCGGAGCTGTACCCCACCGCCCTCTCGGTCGCCGGGTTCTCCATCCTCACCCTCGCCACGACGGCCCCCGCCGAGCTGCGCGCGCTTGCGGAGGAGTCCTTCAAGGCCGTGGTCGAGGGCGCGGTGACCCTGCCGGTGACCGCGGAGTTCGCTCTCGCCGAGGCGGCGGAGGCCCACCGGCTGATGGGAACGCGGACGAGCACGGGGAAGCTGCTGCTGCGGGTGAACGCCTGAGCCTCCCGGGGACGGGGTCTCAGTCCTCGTTCGGCGGCCAGGTCTTCCAGGCCAGCTCCAGCCGCTGATAGGCGTCGTCGAACCAGGAGTCGACGAGCGGAACGGTCACCGTCACGGCAGTCATGGCCGTCGAGTCGTCCCTGACGGTGACGTGGACCCGCTCACCGTCCCCGTCCCGCTCGATGTGCAGGTCGGGACCGCGCGTGCCCTCCCGCCAGGCGATGTCCTGCCCGGCGTCGAGCGCGTCCAGGGCCTCCTGCCACTGCCGCAGCTCCTCCGGGAAGACCCAGGCCTTGAGACTCCCGCGCACGAAGGGGGTGTCGACGACGAACTCGGCGGCCAGCACCTCGAATTCGGCGGATTCGGCACCGGCCGCGGCGAGATCCTCCCGCCGCTCCCTCCCGGTGATGCGAAGGACAACACTGTTGCCCTCCCCCTCCAGGCGGATCAGATCCATCGGCTCCTCGACCACGAACACCCTCCCCGTTCACCCGCACACGCACGTACGTGGCCGAACCATATCCGCCGTGACAGACCCACGGTCTACCGTTCCCGACCATGACCGAGACCTCACCGCACCCGGACATCACCCGCCCCCACACGGACGCCACGCGCTCCTCCTACGACACCGTCGCCGTCGCCTACGCCGATCTCCTCGATGCCGAGTTGGGGAACAAGCCGTTCGACCGGGCCATGCTGGGCGCGTTCGCCGAGCAGGTGCGGGCGTCGGGCGTGCCGGGACCGGTGGCGGACCTCGGGTGCGGACCGGGCCGGGTGGCGGCGTACCTCGACGGTCTCGGGCTCGGGCTCGACCTCCTCGGGATCGACCTGTCCCCGGAGATGGTGGCCGTGGCCCGCCACCGCCACCCGCGGCACCGGTTCGAGGTCGGCTCCATGACCGCGCTCGACCTCAGGGACGACTCGCTCGCCGGAGCCCTCGTCTGGTACTCCACCGTGCACACACCGCCGGAGGAACTCCCGGTGATGTTCGGCGAGTTCAACCGCACCCTCGCCCCTGGCGGCCACCTGCTCATCGCCTTCAAGGTCGGCGACGAACGGGTCCGCCTGGAGCACGCGTACGGCCACCCGGTCGCCCTCGACGTGTACCGCTTCCCGCCCGACCTGGTCGCCGGACTGCTGCGCGAGGCGGGCCTCGTCGAGGTCGCCCGGCTCGTCCGCGAGGCCGACGCGCAGGAGAAGACCCCGCAGGCGTTCATCCTCGCCCGCAAGCCGCAGCGGTAGTGGTCGGCACGAACCGTCATACCTTCGTCGCCCCTCCGTAGACCATCGGCGGACGGCACCCGGCACCCCCGCTTCCCAGACTGGTCACAGGACACGACGACGTGACATCGGGAGGCGCGATGCGGGACATCAGCCGGGCACGGTTTCTTGGGATGGCGGCGGCGGTCGGGGGCGCGGCGGTGCTGCCGGCTGCGGGGCGGGCCGGGGCGGCTGCCGGGCGGCACGGGCTGTCGTATCGCGGGGTGGTCTACGAGGTGGGCGAGGGCGAGACGCCGGGGACGGCGTGGAGCCCGGCGCGGATGCGGGCGGACATCCGGGTCATCGCCCACGACCTGCACGCGAGCGCCGTCAAGGTCACGGGGGACGGCGTCGAGCGGCTCACCTCGACCGCCGAGGCCGCGGCCGAGCGCGGGCTGAACGTCTGGCTGGAGCCGACCCTGGCCGACGTGCCGCAGCGGGACATCCTCGACCATCTGGCGCAGACGGGCCGGTTCGCCGAGCGGCTGCGGCGGCAGGGGGCCGGGGTGCACTTCAGCGTGGGCTGCGAGTTCATGCTGTTCGTGCCCGGAATCGTGCCGGGGGCGACCGTGCAGGAGCGGGTGGAGAATCTGCTGAGCGGGAACTTCGACCCGGTGCGGACGGCGCGGCTGCTGCGCCGGTTCACCGCGCGGGCGGCGGCGGTCGGCCGGTCGGTGTTCCACGGCACGATGACGTACGCGGCCGCCGAGGACGAGGACGTCGACTGGTCACTCTTCGACCTGGTCGGCATCGACTACTACGCGTACTTCCACCGCCGCTCCGACTACGTACGCGACCTCTCCAAGTACACCCGCTTCGGGAAGCCGCTCGCCATCACCGAGTTCGGCTGCTGCACCTTCAAGGGCGCCCCCGAGCAGGGCGGCATGGGCTGGAACGTCGTCGACGACACGAAGAATCCGCCCGAGATCAAGGGCGACCTGGTCCGCAGCGAACACACCCAGGCCGCGTACCTGACGGACGTGCTCTCCGCCTTCGAGTCGATGAACCTCTACGCGGCGATGGCGTACACCTTCGTCACCCCCGACGCCCCGCACCGCCGCAAGCGCCGCCTCGACCTGGACATGGCGAGCTACAGCATCGTGAAGTCCATCAAGGACGACCCCCGGGACCCGGCCTCGGACTGGCACTGGGAACCCAAGGAGTCCTTCCACGCGCTGGCGCGGCGGTATGCGCGCCCGGTGCGGGCCGATCTGAGCGGCGGTCAGACGGCCGCCGGGGCCCCGAGCGTCGCGTAGGCCTGCTGGAGCGGGCTGAGGACGGGCGCGGGCGCGGCGGCCGGCTCCGGGCCACGGCAGGTGAAGCCGAGAGCGGTCATGGCCCGGAGGACTTCGTCGGCGGTGAAATCGCGACGGTCCTGACGTGTGATGACCTGCCCGACCTGCTTGATGGGGTAGGTGCGACGGCCGATGATCACGGACGGCCCGAAGACTTCCTCAGGCTTGACGCCCTTCATCGATTCCAGGACGCCACTTTTGGTGAGGTCGAACGGGAAACGGGCGATGACACAGCGCATGATGCCTCACAGGAGAAGGACGAAGGGGGATGGTTCAGCCGCGGTGAGGCGGTTCAGCCGGCAAGGGCGCGATCGCTGCGGATGTCCCGCAGCTGGAGCCGGTCCGTGTACGCGGAGCTGTCACGGACCGCGGTGAGCTGGGCCTGCGTGACCAGTCCGGTGCACAGGCCGCTGTCGTCGCAGACGCGCAGGCGCCCGGTGCGAGCGCTGGTCATGACGGACAGGGCGACCTCGACCGTCATGTCGTCCCAGACCTGCGGTCCGGCCGTCTCCGTCGCGTCGGCCACCGGCCGGTGCACGGGGGTGGCGATCGTCGAGCGGGGCTGCATCTGAACCAGCGTCAAAAGGTGCCTCCTGCAGAGCTTGATACAAGACGTATCAAGGAATTCCTCAGTGCGGAGCAGCGCGAGGAATCGTAAGAATGGACCGAATGGGTCCGATGGGCCGAATGGCACACGAAAGCAAACCTGAATTCTTGCGACAGTAGCACGCCGCAGCAAGCCGAGGACGTTGAATTATTCCACTCTGTGCGCTTCTGTTCCTTGCGGCAAAACCACTGCCTCAGGCCTTGGGGGAACCGGACGACCCGGCCTCCCGGCGGTACTCGGCGTTGATGCGCTGGGCCTCTTCGAGCTGGTCCTCAAGGATGATGATGCGACAGGCGGCCTCGATGGGGGTGCCCTGGTCGACCAGTTCGCGGGCTCGGGCGGCGATGCGCAGCTGGTAGCGGGAGTACCGGCGGTGGCCGCCTTCGGAGCGCAGTGGGGTGATCAGTCGGGCTTCCCCGATGGCGCGGAGGAACCCCTGGCTGGTGCCGAGCAGCTCGGCGGCCCGGCCCATGGTGTAGGCGGGATAGTCGTCGTCGTCGAGACGGCCGTACGAGTCGTCTGCTGTCATTTGCACCTCTCTGTGGAACGCGTCGAGGGGCCCTGGCGCCATACCGGCACCAGGGCCCCGAAGGAACTGTTACACCATCTGCCGGCCCTAGACCTGCGCCGACCTTCTGTTTCCGCATGCCCGGCCCGAACGCTGCCGGGGGTGCGGGGATCGCGAATGCGTGACCGGAGACCACCTGCCAATCGATGTCCTGCGGTACCCGGACTCAGTGCTTCCCGTCCGGGCGATCCTGATGGCGCTCAACTCCTCCGTTCTTCCCTCTGAACCAATCACTTCCTGCGGAAACTGCGTACTACGGGTCCTGCGAACTGCAACTGCTGTCATGCCGCCCGGCAGTTCATGTCTGCCGGGCCTTCTCGATCTCGGCTACAAGAAAAACCATAGCCACGCCCCGACCCAATGTCTACTCCGGCCGACATAGATTTTCGCGTGTCCCACAGAGAGGTAGTCACCCTGGAACGGAACGAGCGCAGACGCCGAGCGTCACGCCACCGTGCGCAGCCGGCCGCCCGTCGCCGCCCGGGTCCCCCGGACGATGCGCTGCGCGCACAGCGCCGTCAGCAGGTCTCCCAGGAGGTCCGGGTCGCCGATGTCCAGGCCGAGCAGGGACTCGATGCGGTCCAGGCGCTGGTAGAGGGACTGGCGGCCGATGTGGAGCAGGGTCGCGGTGCGGGTCGGGGAGCAGCCGTTGCGGAGGTGGACCTCCAGGGTGCGGACGAGGTCGCTGGGGTGGGCCGCCTCCCAGTCCAGGAGCGGACCCAGGGTGTGCTGGACGAGCCGGGCGAGCCGGTCGCGGTTGGCGTCCACGCCCCCGCGGGTCAGCTCGCGTTCCAGGGCGAGCGCGCGGGACGAGGTCACGGAGGGGCCCTGCGCGGTGGGCGGTTCGGCGGGCGGCACGGTGAGGGCGAGTTCCAGGGTCGTACGGGCCGCACGCAGCGTGTCGCTCCAGCGCAGCCATCCGCTGCCGGCCGCGACGGCGTGCCCGACGGCCACGGTCAGCCCCGGCTCGGCCCCGGCGGCAGCCCGGAAGGCGTCCTGCACGGCACGGACGGGGTCGCGCGCACTCCCCGGCCGTGCGCCCCCCGGTCGCGCACCGCCCTGCCGTACGCCGCCCGACCGCGCACCCGCCCCCGCCGCCGCCCCGCACCCGGCGTTCGTGCCCCGAAGGTCGTCCGCCGTGCCCGGCAGCGCGATCAGCGCCAGTAGGTCGCCGGGGAACGCCGCCCGCAGCACCGAGGCCCCGCCCAGCAGCCGCGCCGCGCGGTCGACCGGGCCCGGGTCGCGCGCCCCGTGCACCGAGACGCCGATCAGCCGCACGCCGGGCCCGGGATGGAACCCGGCGAGGGCCGCACGGGCCTCCACCTCCGGCTGGTTCAGCGCCTGCCGGTCCGCGAGGTCGGCTAGGAGGGCCGGCGCCTGGTCGTCGCCCCAGGGCCGTACGACCGTGCGCCCCGAAAGGCCGCGCGCCACGATCGCCCGGTTCGCCGCCTCGGTGATGCGCACGAAGGGCACCATCCGGTGCAGGGCGAGGAGGGGCAGCCCCAGGCGGCGGGCCTCGTCGGTGACCTCGTCCGGCATGCTCGGCAGCGAACGGCCCACCTCCACCGCCAGCCCGGCGGCGCCGCGCGCGGCCAGCTCGCGGACGTACAGGCGGCGGATCCCCTCCGCGGCGTCCGTCAGCCCGAAACCGTTGGTGAGGAGCAGCTCCCCGCCGTCGAGGAAGTTCGCTCCCTCGTACACCTCGCTGGAGTGCACCCAGCGCACCGGGCGGTCCAAGGCGCCTTCTCCGGCGAGGAGTTCGGGCTCGGCGGAGCGGACGGGGTCGAGGGCGAGGATGTCGCGGAGGGTGAGGGCGGGCACGGGAACCTCCCAGGACGCGGACACTTCGTCCGGTTGCGGACTGCCCGGAGAGTACTTTCCGCACGTTGCCCCGGTGTTTCCGCCGACGCAGAGTGAACCCATGGATCCCAGGGATCAGCCACACACGACACAGGTACAGGCACGCGCATGGCTCGCCACCGCCGTCGCGGAGGCCCGCGCCGGGCTCGCCGAGGGCGGCATCCCCATCGGGGCCGCGCTCTACGGCGCGGACGGCACCCTCCTCGGCCGCGGCCACAACCGCCGCGTCCAGGACGACGACCCCTCCATGCACGCCGAGACGTCCGCGTTCCGCGCGGCCGGACGGCAGCGGTCGTACCGCGGTACGACGATGGTGACCACCCTCTCGCCGTGCTGGTACTGCTCCGGTCTGGTCAGGCAGTTCGGCATCTCGCGGGTCGTGATCGGCGAGGCGGCGACCTTCCACGGCGGCCACGACTGGCTGGCCGAGCACGGCGTGGAGATCGTGCTCCTCGACGACCCCGAGTGCACCGCTCTGATGCACGACTTCATCAAGAACAACCCGGAACTGTGGAACGAGGACATTGGTGAGTAGCCCGGTGAGCAGCCCCGCGAGCAGCAGCCCTCAGACCCCCCGCATCCCGACCGTCGACCTGCGGCCGTGGGTGTCGGGGGACGCGGACGCCCGCGCCGACATCGCCCGCACCGTCGACCGGGCCCTCCAGACCGCCGGTTTCCTCCTCGTCACCGGCCACGGCGTCGATCCGTCCCTCCGATCCCGCGTCCGCGAGGCCGCCCGCGCGTTCTTCGCGCTGCCCGCCCGGACGAAGGAGCGGTACGCGGCGAAGGTCGGCGGCCGCGGCTGGCTCGGCCCCGGCGCCGAGGCGAACGGCTACTCGGAGGGTACGGAGACCCCGCCGGACCTCAAGGAGTCGCTGACGTTCGCGACGCACGAGCCGTTCGAGGACCCGGCGACGAACGCGGAGTGGTACGCGCCGAACGTCTGGCCCGCCGAGACGCCCGAGCTGCGGGCGCTGTGCGAGGAGTACCTGGACCGGATGGCCGAGCTGGAGAAGCAGCTCCTGGCCCTGCTCGGCGAGGCCCTCGGCCTCGAACCGGACTTCTTCTCCCGCCACATGGACCACCCGACGTACGGCTTCAACATCAACTGGTATCCGGGTACGGAGGTCATCGGCACCCCGGCCCCCGGCCAGTTCCGCATCGGCCCGCACACCGACTTCGGCACGGTCACGATCCTCGACCGGCAGGCCGGCAAGGGCGGCCTTCAGGTCTACACGGACGAGGGCGGCTGGGAGGACGCGCCCTTCGACCCGGACGCGTTCACCATCAACATCGGTGACCTGATGGCCCGTTGGACCGGAGACCGCTGGCGCTCCGGCCGCCACCGCGTGCTGCCGCCGCCCGCCGACGCCCCCACCGAGGAACTGATGTCCCTCGTCTACTTCGGCGAGTGCACCCCCGGCACCCTGGTCGAGTCGGTCCCCGCGCCGGTGGGGCGGGTCGCCTACGAACCGGTCGACTCGCACGTCTACCTGCGCGAGAAGCTCGACTCGATCACGGTCGACTGACCGCCGCCCGCGCCTCCAGCACCGCGTAGTCGGCGAAGCTACGGCGGTAGCGGGTGTGCCGGGTCTCCTGGGTGTGCCTGCGCTGCCACTCCTCCACCGCCGCCGGGTCGGCACACGGCCCCGACCCGGCCCCGCAGTCCCGCTCGGTCCCGGAGACGCAATGCGCCTCGTACTCCGGCTCCGCCGACATGTCCTGCACGATCGAGTAGGGCACGTAACGGAAGATCCTGCGGGGCCGGGCGGCGCCGTGCACCCGCCGGTGGTGCTGGCGCAGCAGCACGTTCACGTCCGTCTCCGCGCTGCCGTCGAACAGGGCGCGGGCGCGCTCGCGACGCAGGGCGAGTCCCGTGCAGGCCTCGCAGCCGGGGACGGGAACGGGGGGTTGGTTCACCTCGTCGAGCTGACTCATGGTCACCACCCCTTTCCCGTACGGCGGTTGGCGGCACTCACTTCGGCGGCGATCCGCTCCTCCTGCGTCGCCGGGCGGATCAGCGCCGGGTCCGCCTCCCACTCACGGCCACCGCCGACCGGGCGCAGCATCGCGTACGGACCTGTTCTGTCCTGGTACTCGCCGACCTTGCGCGTCCCTGGGTCGTAGACGATCGTTCCCGGTTCCATGCGCGCACCTTTCGTCACTCTGGGTGTATACAGCGTGGCGCAGGGGAACGGTCCGTATCAACGCTCGACGCGTGCCACGGGGTACCTGTCACGGAGGGGGCCGACCTGTGACCACCAACGCCGCGCTCTTCGGGGAACTGCTACGGCACTTCCGCGAGGCCGCGCTTCTCACGCAGGAGGGGCTGGCGAGGGAGATCCCCTGCGACCGGTCCCTCGTGGCCCGCGTCGAGGCGGGCACGCGGGTGCCACAGGACACGTTCGCGAAAAAGTGCGACGAACTCCTGGGCACGGGTGGGGCGTTGGGGCGGCTGTGGGGGCGGATCGACTGGTATCCGCAGGTGGAGCATCCGGATTGGTTCAGGCGGAGGGCTGAGATGGATGCGGTGGCGGTGGCCTTGCGTGAGTATCAAGAACAGCTCGTGCCGGGTCTGTTGCAGTCGCGGGAGTACGCCCAGGCGGTGTTCTCCTGGGCCGCTAGTGGTGACGAAGTCGAGGAACGCGTCAGGGCCCGACTGAGCCGCCAGCAGCGCTTCCTCTCCGATGACGGCCCTCTGTACATCGCGGTCCTGGACGAGAGCTGTCTGCGCAACGTGGTCGGGAGTACGACTGTCATGCGCGACCAGTGCGCACACCTGCTGGCCATGGGTCAGCGCCGCAACGTCCGGATTCAGGTCGCCCCATACGCCAACGCCGAACTCGTCCGACCCAATACGTCAATGTCCTTGATCAGGCTGCCCGATGGGAAGGAGTGGGTCTACTCGGAGGCGCTGAGCCGTGGCTACTTCAACGATGATCCAGCGGTCTACGCGCGACACAGCCAGACCTATGATGTGCTCAGGTCGGACGCTCTGTCAGCTCATGAGTCCGCCGCTCTGATCAGCGAGGCGATGGAAGGGTACGGCCATCATGCAGAAGCACGAGCTCAGCACGGCAACGTGGATCAAGAGCAGCTACAGCGGAAGCGACGGCGGCAACTGCATCGAAATCGCCCCCGAATTCCCCACCGTCGTCCCCGTCCGTGACAGCAAAACCCCCCAAGGCCCCACCCTGATCATCAGCCGGGCAGCCTGGGCCTCCTTCGTGACCTCGGTCCGACAGTTTTCGTAACCCGACGGACATCACGCGCCCTAGTCCGAACCAACTCCCCCTTCCTACACTGTTGTTGATACACCTCACAGCAGCACAGAGAACCGGACCGCTCCGGGGGGAGATGCGGTGCAAAGTCGGCTGCACGGACGCGGGGCGTTGTTCGACCCTGAGCCGCCCGGTCTCGCGCCGCGGCTCGTCGGCCTGCGGCCCTACCAGCTGCGCTCCTCCCCGTACGAGCATCAGAAGGACGTGCCCTTCGTCGTGCTCGCGGGCGGGCGCGGGCTCGGAAAGACCGCGGTGCTCGGGGAGTTGCGCGAGGCGTACAAGGGGCGGACGCCCGTCGCGCTGGTCGACGGGGAGGAGCGGCAGTTCGCCGGGCCGCCGGACGAGCGGCCCGCGGAGGCCTGGTCGCCGGTCGGGCAGGCGCTGACCACCATCGCCGAGCAGCTCGCGGAGCCGGTGACGGGGGCCGGGCGGATCGGTTTTCCCCGGCTGGTGTCGGGGCTGCTGGCCGTCGCGGCAGGTGGCTGGAGCGACCGGGATCTGCCGCGCATCCGGCAGGAGGCGGAGCGGATCCTGCTGCTGAACGAGAGCGGTTCATGGCTGTCGGGGTTCGCGGGCCGCTGGGTGAGCAAAGTGGTCTCGAAGCTCGTCGCGTCGATGAGCGGGACCGGTCCGGTCGTAGAGCCGATCATCGAGGCGACGCTGGAGGCGTTCTCCGAGGGCGTCGCACCCGCGCACCGGCGGCTGCGCCGGGCCGCGACCTGGTACCGCGACTATCCGAACGCGGGCGGCAATCCCAAGCTCGGACTCATCCTGCTCTCCGCGCACTTCAGGGCGGGCGGCGACTCCCGAAGACACGCCGAGCGCTGGCTGGTGCGGGCGCTGCTCGCGGACCTCGACGAGGCGTACGCGGGGGTCATGCAGCGCACGCACCGGCTGGGCCGCCCGGTCGTGCTGATCGACAACGTGCAGGAGACCGCCGGGCGCCGCGTCATGGAGTGCGTGCTGCGCGACCGCGCCGACGGATTCGCCGACCAGGTCGTCTTCTTCGCGGCGCTACGCGGGTATACGCACCCTGCGCTGCGCAACGCCGGGCGCCGCACACTGCCCGAGGTCGCGCGCGCCACCGGCTGGGAGCCGGACGCGTCGCCGTCCTCGCGCGCGCTGCTCGTGTCGCTGCCGCCGCTGAATCCCGACGACACACTGCACATCGTCGGCGCCGCCTGCCAGGGCCTCGACATGCCACCCCAACTTCCGCACGCCACCCACCGGTTGACCGGCGGCAGTCCGCTCGGCATCACGCTGCTCGCGGAGTCCGCCCGGCAGAACCTGCCTCGCGCCGCCACCTCTCTGGGCGAGCTGCTCACGGGCGACGTAGCCGTCCACGACGACCACGAGGGCCTCCCGACCTACCGGGAACTCCTCGACCGGCTGGTGCCCGGCGGCCGCCTGGACGAGCTGACGGTGCTGGCCGCCGCCCACGACCAGGCTTCCGCCTGCGCACTCGCCGAGTCCCAGCTCCCGGACGACTTCGGCGCGGCGGGCGTCCTCGACCTGGAGGAGCGGCTCGCGGAGGAGGGCTGGGCGACGGGGGCGGGGCAGTTCGTCGGCGACCCGTTCCTGCGCGCGCTGCTCCTGCTGCGGCTGCACCACCGCGACCGGGACCACGAGCGGTGGCGGGCGGTGCACCGCGCACTCATCGACCACTACGACGACGACCGGCAGGCGGGCAGTGCCCGCTACCGGCTCCACCACGAACTCGCCCTCGGCAAAGCCGACTTCGCGGTGGCGCACCTGCGCGACACCTTCCAGCGCACCGACACCGGCGGCTGGCTCGCCTCCCTCGTCTTCATCGCCTCCGCGCCCTATTTCCACGCCCACGATCCCGACGGCCACGACTTCGACGGGCACGACGACCGGGCCGCCGTCGCGCTCGGCCGCACGGACGCCGCGCAGACCCCGCCGGACGACGTGGACGCCGTACTGCATCTACGGGTGCGCCGACTCCTGTATGCCGTATGGCAGTTGACCGATCCGCTGGTGCTGCCGGATCCGAAGGTGACCGAGCGGCTGCGCTTCGAGCTGGAGCAGTTGTCGAATCTGCGGCCCGCGGGCAACGCCCTGCTGTGGCGGGCGTCGCGGGACTGGCCGTCGGACGCGCTCGCGGGCCGGCCCTTCCGTATCCCGGGCGACGACGACGAGAACCGCGGCGGCGGGGACGGGGGCCGGTGATGGCGCGCGCGTGGGTGTGGCTCCGCGAGGACGTCTGGGAGATTCGTTTCCGCAGGTATGTGGCGCTGACGCTGGTCGCCGTCCTCGTGGGCCTGGGGATCTGGGGCGGCCGGACGGTCACGAAGGAGGACCGCTCCTGCGCGCCCGGTGTCACACGGCCCGAGGGCAGCGATGAGTGCGTGGGCGTCTCGTGGACGACGTACGCCTTCGGACGTCCGCAGTTCGCCGACACCGTGCAGGCGATCAACCGCGAGAACGACCGCCTCAAGCCCGGCAGTTACGTCACCGTCGCCCTCCTGGAGCCCTTCACGGCGACCGACGCGGACAACCTCGGCGACGTGCTGCACGAGCTGCAGGGCGCGTATCTCGCGCAGTACCAGGCCAACCACGACTCCAACGACCAGACCCCGAAGATACGGCTCGTGCTCGCCAACCCCGGTGCCACCGGCACGTATTGGGAGCAGACCGTCGACCGGCTGGAGCGGATGACGAAGAGCCGCGACCGGCTGCGCGCGGTGACCGGCGTCGGGATGAGCACCGACAACAACAAGCTCGCGGTGAAGGAACTCACCCGGCGCGGCATCCCGGTGATCGGCTCGTCCATCACCGCCGACGACCTCGCCAACGGGCAGCACGGCAAGGACCCTTTCCCCGGGCTCGCCCGCGTCTCCCCCACCAACACCGACGAGGCCCGCGCCCTCGCCTCCTTCGCCAAGGTCTCGGCGCGCAAGGCGTTCCTCGTCTACGACAAGCCCGGCGACCCGTACACGCGCACGCTCCAGACGTCGTTCGCCAAGCTGCTCAAGGGCTCCCCGTACGGCGCGCAGCCCTTCACACCGCCCGCCGACCGCAGCCAGGAGGGGACCACGGCCAACACCTTCCGGCAGATCACACACGTCGTCTGCGACACGGCGGACAGCATGACCACCATCTTCTTCGCCGGCCGGCACACCCAACTGCGGCAGTTCATCAACGCGTTGGGCGACCGTGGCTGCCAGGACCGCTCCTTCACCCTGCTCACCGGCGACGAGGGCTCCTACCTCACCGGCGACAAGGCCCTGCACCGCGGCGCCCTCCAACGCCACCTCACCGTCCGCTACACCGCTCTCGCCCACCCGGACGCCTGGGCGAAGGACACCGCGAAGACCGGGGGCAGCGCCGCCGACACCGAGACGCTGAACGGCATGCTGCGCAGCGCCACCGGCGAGCCGATCGGCCCCATCGGCCCGATCTCCCTCGACGACGGGCAGCTGATCATCGCCTACGACGCCATGCAGCTCGCCGTACAGGGCATCCGCGAGGCCACCGCGGACGGCCAGCAGGCGCCCGCGCTCGCGGACGTCGGCAACCAGTGGACCCTGGTGAAGGGCTCCCAGCGGGTCCCCGGTGCGAGCGGCTGGATCTGCCTCGACAACCACGGCAACCCGTACGACAAGGCCGTACCCGTCGTGGAACTCACCCCGCAGGGCACCTCCCGCTTCGTGAAGATCGCCTGGCCGGAGGAGAAGCCCCCGGCGAAGGAGTGCCTGCCGCCGTCCTAACCGGACAGGGTGTGCACCAGCCGCTCGAAACGGCCCCGCCAGTCGGGCGGCTCCACGCCCTCCGGGATCTCGTGCGTGAACCGGAGCGTGGTCCCGCCGCCCGGCGCGGGCTCCAGATGGAACCGGACCCGCCCACGCCCCTCCACGCTGTACTCCGCGACCCGCTCGACATCCCAGGCGGTGACCTGCCCCGGCCCGAGCCCGGCGAGGGTCACCGCCCCGCCGAGCCGGGGCTCGAAGACCTCGACGGCGTCCAGCCACCCCTTGAGGCCCTCGGCGGTGGCCAGCGCGGGCCAGACGTTCTCCACAGCCTGGGGAAGCCGCACCAGGAACCGCAGGGCCCGCGCGTCCCCCCGGGTCTCGGTGGTGGCGCCCTCTTCGATGAAGTCGCTCATGCCTCCAGCGTGGCCCGTGGACGGAGCTCACGCACCCTTAGAGGCGCTGACCTGCCAGTGTGCTCAGCCGACACCCGCGTACGAGTGCTTGCCGCCCACGAAGATGTTGACGCCGTAGTAGTTGAAGAGCCAGCAGCCGAAGGCGAGGAGGGCGATGTAGGCGGCCTTGCGGCCCTTCCAGCCTGCCGTGGCGCGGGCGTGCAGGTAGCAGGCGTAGGCGACCCAGGTGATGAAGGCCCAGGTCTCCTTGGGGTCCCAGCCCCAGTAGCGGCCCCAGGCGTCGCCCGCCCAGATCGCGCCCGCGATGATCGTGAACGTCCACAGCGGGAAGACGGCGGCGTTCACGCGGTAGGAGAACTTGTCGAGGGACGCCGACGCGGGCAGGCGCTCCATGACGGAGGTCGCGAAGCGGCCCGGCTTCCCGCCGTTCGCGAGCTTGTTCTCGTACGAGTCCTTGAAGAGGTACATCAGGGTGCCGACCGCGCCCACGTAGAAGACCGCGCCGCAGAAGATCGCCGTCGAGACGTGGATGTACAGCCAGTACGAGTGCAGCGCGGGGACCAGCTGGTCGCTCGCCGTGTAGAGGACCGTGACCGCGAGGCCCAGGTCCAGCAGGACCGTGGTGATCAGGAACAGGCCGAGCCAGCGCACGTTCTTCTTCAGCGCGAGCAGGGCGAGGTACACGCCGACCGCGACGGTGGAGAAGGTGATGTTGAACTCGTACATGTTGCCCCACGGCGCCCGCTCCACCGAGGCCGCGCGGGCGATGACGCCGGCGAGCTCGACGAGGAAGGCGAGCACGGTGAGCGACACCGCGATACGGCCGTAGAGGTCGCCCTGCACGTCGCCGCCGTGGGCGCCGGGGCCGTCGGGCACGTCACGCGCGCCGACCGCGGACCGGGTGACGACCTTCGGCCGCTCCAGCACGGTGGTGCCGCCCGCCGACTTCACGGTGACCGCCGGGGCGCCGGCCTTGGCCTTCGCCCCGGTCGGCTCGGTGAGCGCGGCCGCCGTACGGGCGACCTTGCTGCGGCTGCCGAAGAGCCACTCGGCGATGTACGCGAAGAACGCCAGGGTGTAGACGGCCATCGCGGAGTAGATCAGCGTGTTGCTGACGTTGGCGAGGTGTTCGTTGGTGGCGGTGGCCAGGTCGGTTGCGGCGGCGAGAGTCACTTGTTCTCAGCCCCTTCGGCGGCAGGTACTTCGGCGGCAGGTACGGGGGGTTCGGCGTCCGGGTCGGGGTCCGGCTCGTCCGGCTTGGTGGGTGCCTTGTCGTGCACGAGCGCGGCCAGGTCGCCCAGTTCCTCGGGGAGTTTCGCGGACTCGCTGCGGCCGAGGCCCGCCATCTCGACGACGGTCACACCGTCGGCTCCGGCGGTGGCCCGCACCCAGACACGGCGGCGTTGGATGAACAGCGACCCGGCGAGACCGAAGATCGCGCCGAAGGCCCCGACCAGCGCCCAGTCACTGCCGGGCTGCTGCGTGACCTGGAAGCCGGCCCACTCCTTGATGTCCTTCTCGAAGGTGATCGAGCCGGCACCGTCCGGCAGCTTCATGGTCTCGCCGGGCAGCAACTGCTTCTTGAGGATGTCGCCCTTGGAGTCCTTGAACTGCTTCATGTTGGTCGTGTTGAGCTGGTACACGTTCTGCGGGATGCCCGAGTTGACGCCCAGGTCGCCGTGGTACCCGGTCAGGTTGAGCACCGGGAAGTCGAGCGCCGGGAACTGGGAGAACATCGTCCCGTTGCCCTTGCCGGCGAACGTCGGCACGAACACCGCCGCGAACCCGAGCTGGTCGGACCGGCCCTTGCCGTTCTTGTAGCCGTCCATCACCTTGATCGCGCCCTGCGAGGTGACGTTCGAGTCGAGCGGCAGCATCGGCACGGCCTCGTGGAAGACGACGTTGCCCTTGCCGTCGCGGACCGTGATCATGGGTGCGTAGCCGTGGCTGACGAGGTAGACCTTCGAGTCGCCGATCTCCAGCGGCTCGTTGACCTTGACGGTGGTCTTCCTCTTCTTGCCGTAGGCGCCCTCGCGGTAGGTGATGTCCGCCTGGTACGTGCGAGGGGTGCCCGTGTTGGGGCCGGTCCGCTCGTAGGTTCCGGTGAACTTCTTCAGGTCGAAGCTGAACGGCGTCAGGTCGTCGTTGCTGAAGAGGGTGCCCGACTTGAAGTCGTCGTACATCAGGATCGCGTTGGAGAAGCCCTCGCCCTCGACGAGCAGCTTGTTGCCCTCGGACTTGAAGAGCTGGCCCCAGGCGAAGGCCACCAGCATCACGATCAGCGCCATGTGGAAGAGCAGGTTGCCGGTCTCGCGCAGATAGCCCTTCTCGGCGGCTACGGCGTCCCCGTCGACGTGCGCCCGGAAGCGGCGCTTCTTGAGCACGCCGAGCGCGACGGCGCGGACCTGCTCGGGGTCGGCCTCGGTGCGCCACGTCGTGTACGCGGGCAGCCGGGTCAGCCGCTTCGGCGCGCCCGGCGGACGGCCGCGGAGCTGCCCGACGAACTGCCAGGTGCGCGGCACGATGCAGCCGATGAGCGAGACGAACAGCAGGATGTAGATCGCCGAGAACCACACCGAGCTGTAGACGTGGAACATGCCGAGCTTGTCGTAGAGCGGACCCAGCACGCTGTGCGCGTCCTGGAACTCCTGCACCTTCGTCTCGTCGGTCCCGGACTGCGGGATCAGCGAGCCGGGGATCGCGCCGAGCGACAGCAGGAACAGCAGCAGCAGCGCGACCCGCATCGAGGTGAGCTGCCGCCAGAACCAGCGGGCCCAGCCGATGACCTCGCGGCCGGTCCAGGCGAGCCACCCCGAGAGGCCGGGGGCGCGCGAACCGCCGAAGGAGCCGGGCATCGCCGTCTCGACGGGGGCGGTGGAGAGCTGGGACCCGGCTTCGCCGAGATCACGCGCGTCCCGGGCGTCCTGGGATTCCGGTGCGTCCGGGCCCGTCGTCTCGTCCGCGCCCGTGCCCGAGTCGGTGTCGGTCTTGCTCATCGATCAGATCCCTACCGTGAAGCCGTCGGACCAGCTCTGCATCTGCTGAACGAGGGTGTCCCACGCACCGGTCAGCAGGAGGAGGCCGGTCACGATCATCATGCCGCCGCCGATCCGCATCACCCAGGTGTAGTGCCGCTTGACCCAGCCGAACGCGCCGAGCGCCTTGCGGAAGGCGACCGCGGCGAGGA
This sequence comes from Streptomyces sp. R21, assembly GCF_041051975.1. Classification (GTDB taxonomy): domain Bacteria; phylum Actinomycetota; class Actinomycetes; order Streptomycetales; family Streptomycetaceae; genus Streptomyces. The sequence goes on from NZ_CP163435.1 coordinate 4,395,181, forward strand.
CGAAGGGGATACCGAGACCGAGGCAGTACGCGATGGTCAGTATGGCGCCCCGGCCGGCGCTCGCCTGGTTCAGGGAGAGCGCGCTGACGGAGGCGAGCGTCGGCCCCAGGCACGGCGTCCAGCCGATCCCGAACAGCGCGCCGAGGAAGGGGGCGCCGATGAGTCCCGTGACCGGCCGCTTGTGGAAGCGGAATTCGCGCTGGGTGAGCCAGGGCATGCCGCCCATGAAGAACACGCCCATGAGGATCATGAGCACGCCGAGCACCTTGGACAGGACGTCCTGGTGCTCCTGCAGGTTCGATCCCCAGTACCCGAAGAGCGCTCCGCCGGAGACGAACACGACGGTGAAGCCGAGGACGAACAGACCCGCGCCCGCCGCCATCCGACCCCGTCTGGCGTCCGCCAGGTCCGTGCCGCTCACCCCGGTGACGTACGACAGATAGCCGGGGACCAGGGGCAGCACGCACGGCGAGAAGAAGGAGACGAGTCCGCCGAGCACGGCGATGGGGAAGGCCAGCAGCAGCGCTCCGCTGAAGACCGTCTCGTTCCTGCCGGTCGCCTCGGCGAGGGTGGTGGCGAGAAGGGACACGTCAGGTCACTTCTCCGCGAGGACGGGCTTGAGCATCTTGCGCAGGCTCTCCTCGCTGAGCGCCTGGAGCGTCCGGGAGGCGACCTTGCCGTCCCGGTCGACGATCAGCGTGGAGGGGATGAGCTGCGGGTTGAGCGTGCCCTTCTTGAAGCGGAGCATCAGCCTGCCCGTGGGGTCGTACAGACTCGGGTACGTGATCCCGTGTTCCTTCTCGAACGCCCTGGGCAGGGTGAGGCCGGAGTCGCGGGTGTTGATGCCGACGAACTGCACGCCGTCGTCCTTGACGTCCTTGTAGACCTTCTCGAAGTTCTCGGCCTCAAGACGGCACGGCCCGCACCAGGAGCCCCAGATGTTGAGGACGACGACCTTGCCCTTGTAGTCGTCGACGTCGAGCTGCTTGCCGTCGACGGTCGGGCCGGAGAGGTCGGGGATCGGGGTCCGCGAGCCCTTGGCGACGGTGTCCACACCGTCCTTGCCTGCGACGAAGTTGGTGTTGCCCGAGCCCCCGGAGGTGCCCCCGGAACCGCACGCGGACAGGAGGAGCGCCGCGACGGCGGCCCCGGCGGTGAGCAGGACGGCACGGCTACGGGTGCGGTTCGGGCGCTGGTCGGCGCGGCAGGCGGCACTCATGTGAAAAGTTTCGCATGTCTGATTCGGGGATCTTCCGCACCCCCCTCGCGGGTGGAAAAGCCCATTTCAGGGCGGGTTTGCCAGCCCGCCGGACGAGCTGTGCGGTCAGCTGTTCGCCGAGGCCGTGGCGGAGCTGGTGGCGTTCGTCGAGGTGTCCCCGAGGTAGCTCTTCCAGCCGCCGGCCGGCTGCTCGCCGACGCCCAGCTTCTGCAGCTTGGTCAGCACCTCGGGCTTCTGCACGTCGAGCCAGTCGGCGAACTGCCGGAAGGAGACGATGCGCACATCGGCGCCCTTCTCCTTCTCCCGGGCCACGTACTTGAAGGCCTGCTCGACGGCGTCCATGTAGATGCCGCCGTTCCACTGCTCGAAGTGGTTGCCGATGAAGAAGGGGGCGCGGTTGGTCTCGTAGGCCCGCTTGAACCCGGCGATGTAGGCGTCGGCCGCCTGGGTGCGCCAGCCCGGGTAGTTGGCGGGCGGCGCCTTGGTCGAGGCGTGCGACTGGTTCGCCAGGATGTTGTAGTCCATCGAGAGCACCTCGAAGGAGTGGCCCGGGAACGGGATCCCCTGGAGGGGGAAGTCCCACACGCCCTCCTTCTTGCCCGGCCACTGCTGGAGGCCGCCGGGCGAGGAGGCGTCGTAGCGCCAGCCGAGTTCCTTGGCGGTGGGCAGCAGGTTGTTCTGCCCGAGCAGACAGGGCGTACGGCCGCCGACGAGCTCCTTCTCGTAGTCGAAGGGCAGGGACGGCATGTCGGTCCAGCCGGTGTTGGTGCGCCACTCCTTGACGAAGGACTTCGCCTGGTCGATCTCGCTGCGCCACTGGGCCGGGGTCCAGTTGGCGACGGTGCCGTTACCGCTGCAGAAGTGGCCGTTGAAGTGCGTGCCGATCTCGTGGCCGTCGAGCCAGGCGCGATGGACGCCCTTCAGCGTCATCTTGATGTGCTCGTCGGTGAGATAACCGATGTCGGAGGCGCCCTTGGGGTTATTGGGCGGCAAGTACATGCGCTTTTTCGATTCCGGCAGGAGATACAGCCCGGAGAGAAAGAAGGTCATGTGCGCGTCGTGCTCTTTGGCGAGGTCGAGAAAGCGGGTGAAGAGTCCCGTGCCGACTTCTCCGGCGCCGTCCCAGGAAAAGATCACGAACTGCGGCGGGGTCTGGCCGGGTTCGAGGGGCTCCGGCTTGCCGGGCTGGTGCGGCTGCTTGCCCGTGAACGACGTGGAGCCGTCACCGATGAGGCGTGCGGGGCGCTTGGGACCGGCATGTCCGCCGGAAGGGGAACCTCCGATGTGGCCCCCGCCGTCTGTCATGGCAGTACCGCAACCGGCGAGGCCCATAGCCGCGGCGGCACCTGCTCCGAGCCCGATCGCTCCCCGTCGGCTGAACTCCCGCATGGCGTCCCCGTTTCGTCGGTCCCTCTCAGCTGGCTCTCAGCTGGCACCCATTGAGAGGGCACGACGAAGACGGCGGTTCCTCGGAACTCGCGCATATTTAACTGTTTTTACGAAGATACGCTCTGATGACATGCCTGCATACGCTTTGTGACGGGCGCACGCCTTGCGAGTAAGCGCACGGCTTGCAACTGTGCGTGCACACTTTCCCGTCGCGCACAGCGCATGCTCTTGGGCCGTCTTACGTCGCCTTACGTCGCCTTACGCACCGAAAGCCTTGTCCTTCCCCTTCACCGGCTTGGCGCCGGCGAGGAGATGGGCGGGGACGAGATCGCGGGCCGGCTCGCTGTAGCCCACCGAGACGATCTTGTCGCCGCGGTAGGTGAAGCTCGTCAGGGACGCCAGCGTGCACTGCCGCTTGCGCGGGTCGTGCCACAGCCGCCGCTTCTCGACGTACGACCGCACGATCCAGATCGGCAGCTGATGGCTCACCAGCACCGCCTCGTGACCGCGCGCCGCGTCCTTGGCGGCGTCCAGCGCCCCCATCATCCGTACGACCTGGTCGACGTACGACTCGCCCCACGACGGCTTGAACGGGTTGACGAGGTGCTTCCAGTTCTCGGGCTTGCGCAGCGCGCCGTCGCCCACCCCGAAGGTCTTGCCCTGGAAGACGTTGTCCGCCTCGATCAGCCGGCCGTCCGTGTGGAGGTCCAGGCCGTGCGCCTTGGCGATCGGGGTCGCCGTCTCCTGCGCCCGCTCCAGCGGCGACGCGACCACGTGAGTGACATCACGCGGGGCGAGGTGCTCGGCGACCCGGTCGGCCATCTGCCGCCCGAGCTCGGACAAGTGGTAGCCCGCCAGGCGCCCGTAGAGGACCCCGTCCGGGTTGGCGACCTCACCGTGCCGCATCACGTGTACGACGGTGATGTCGTCGGCGCTCTTCCCGGTGATGTCGTCGTTCCCGCTCATTCCGAAGCCTCCGCTGCTGCCCGCGCCGCCGCCGGAAGGGCGTCGGCGATCCGCTGAATGGCCTGCTCGTCGTGGGCGGTCGAGACGAACCAGGACTCGAACGACGACGGCGGCAGATACACGCCCTGCGCCAGCATCGAGTGGAAGAAGGCGGTGAACCGGAACGACTCCTGCGCCTTCGCGTCCTCGTAGTTCCGCACCTCCCCGTCCGTGAAGAACACGGAGAACATGTTGGACGCGTTCTGCAGCCGGTGCGCGACACCTTCCTTGGTGAGCGCGTCCGTCAGCAGGGACTGGATCTGCGCCGATACGGCGTCCACGGTGTCGTAGGCCGCATCGTCGAGGAGCCGCAGCTGGGCGAGCCCGGCGGCGGTGGCGACCGGGTTCCCGGAGAGGGTGCCGGCCTGGTAGACGGGCCCGGCGGGCGCGAGGTGCGCCATGACGTCCTTGCGTCCGCCGAAGGCCGCGGCCGGGAAGCCGCCGCCCATGACCTTGCCGAAGGTCATCAGGTCGGGCCGCACGCCGTCCACGCCGTACCAGCCGGCCCTGCTGGTGCGGAAGCCGGTCATCACCTCGTCGGAGATGTACAGCGCGCCGTTCGCGGCGCACGCGTCCTTCAACCCCTGGTTGAAGCCGGGCTTCGGAGGCACGACGCCCATGTTGCCGGGCGAGGCCTCCGTGATCAGGCAGGCGATCTCGCCGGGGTGCGCCCGGAAGGCGGCGTGCACGGCGTCGAGGTCGTTGTACGGGAGGACGATCGTGTCGGCGGCCTGGGCGCCGGTGACGCCGGGGGTGTCGGGCAGCGCGAAGGTCGCCACCCCCGACCCCGCCGCGGCGAGCAGCGAGTCGACGTGCCCGTGGTAGCACCCGGCGAACTTGATCACCTTGGTGCGCCGGGTGAACCCGCGGGCGAGACGGATGGCGGACATGGTCGCCTCGGTGCCGCTCGACACGAGCCGCACCTGCTCGACGGGCTCGACGCGCGCGACGATCTCCTCGGCCAGCGCGACCTCGCCCTCCCCCGGCGTACCGAAGGAGGTTCCGCGCCCGACGGCCTCCTGCACGGCGGCGATCACAGCGGGGTGGGAATGGCCGAGGATCATCGGCCCCCACGAACACACGAGGTCGACGTATTCACGGCCGTCGGCATCTGTCAGGTATGGACCGATACCGGACACCATGAATCGGGGCGTACCGCCCACGGCGCGGAACGCGCGCACCGGGGAGTTCACGCCCCCGGGCGTGACGGCAGCCGCACGGTCGAAAAGAGTCTGCGAAACTGGGGCGTCATACGGATAGCTCACACGAGCCATGGTGTCAGAGCCTGCGAAGATCCTGCGGACAGGTGTTTCAACGCACGTTTCGGCGTGTGACCGTGGGGGAGGTCACTGTCACGATGATCGGGTTGCGCGGCGGGGGCTGCGCGTCCTAGAAAAGCAGTCGGGTGGAGATATGCATCGCGGTGGCGGACTGGGCGAGGGGACCGACGACCTCGGTCCTCGGCGTGCCCGGCGGGGCAGGCACCGGCGCGAGGCGGAGGAAGCGGCCGAGGCCCGCAAGGCTCAGGGACAGACCCAGGGACAGACTCAGGCCCAGGGGCAGCCTCAGGGCCAGACCCAGGGACAAGGACAGCCGCAGGGGACGCCCGGTACGTCTGGCACCTCTAGCACTCCCGTCCCGCCCGGCACATCAGCGCCCGGCACGTCCGGAATCACGGGCGCGCAGGGACCCCAGGTTTCGGACGGTCCGCAGGCATCACACAATGAGCCTGAGCGGATCGAGCAGCCGGCCCGTATGGACGGTATGGACTTCATGGACCGTAGGGCGGACCGGCTCGGGGCAGGGAGCGGGAATGGTGGCCGGGTGGGGGTGACGTACAAATACTTCGGCGCGCCCGACGGCGCGACGGCGGCCCGGGTCCCGATCTCGATGCGCCCCGAGGAACTCGGCGGCGACGAGCTCGGCATGAACGGCATGTTCACCAAGATCAAGCCGGAGACGATGGCCGCGATGGTCCTCACCGGCATCGAGGGCGTCCCCCTCCACAAGGTGCCCCCGCTGGAACTGGTCGTCCTCCACCCCGACTACGCCGTGGTCAAGCTCCCCATGACCGTCGTCGACCCCCTCCGCGGCATCGGCGAGGAAGCGGTCGGCGCGGCCGCCTTCATCTGGTCCACGGTCCCGGACCGGGGCGGTCCGCGGGACGCGTTCAATGTCTACCAACTGCTGCACGAGTGGCAGGACTTCAGCCATCGGCTGCATGAGGCGGGGCATCAGCCTTATTGCCTGGTGTGGCCCTGAGCCGGCTTTTCGCTGATTTCGGGCGGGGTTTCAGGACAGCTCGCCGCCGTCACTGACCACCGCCCTTACCGTCACGATGGGCGACCGTGATGTGGCGTTCGGGGCCAGGGGTTTCGAGTTGGTCCACCACGGCGACGGCCAGGTCCTCTGCGCTGATCCACGATCGTCCGTCGGCGCCGGTGAGCAGGGTGTCGGTGCCGCGCCGGTAGCGGCCGGTTCGTACGCCGGGCTCCAGCAGGGCGGGCGGGCTCAGGTAGACCCAGTCGGCATCGGCGTGGGCCTGGCAGGTCCGCAACTGAGCCGTCCCGGCGGCGGCGACGGTCCTCCACTCGGCGGGCACGTACGCGGGGTTGTCGGCGACCAGCAGATCGTGGTCGTCGGGACTGCGCAACGCGCCGGCGCCGCCCACCACGAGGGCGCGGATCCCCAGCTCGGCGGCGACGTCCAGCGCCGTACGGGTCGCGCCGACCAGGAACTCCTGGTCGACCGGGAAGGTCCGCACCGTCAGCACCACGGCGTCCGCGGCGCCATTCGAGGCGGAGCCCGCGAGCGCCTCGCGCACGGCATGCGCGTCGTTCGCGTCGACCGCGATCGGTGTCACATTCGGGTCCTCGCTCGCGGGCTTGCGGGACAGGGCGAGCACCTGGTGTCCGCGTGCGCCGGCCTCGGTGATCACCCGGCTGCCGACCATCCCGGTGGCGCCGAGCACGGCGATCGTCATGCCTGTCTTCATCGGACCTGTCCTTCTCGTATCTGATCTTCTTGCATCCGGTCGTCTCGTATCCGGTTCATCGGGTCCTCTCGAATCCGGCTCGGGGTCTCCAACTGGGCGGCGAGCAACGCGGCCAGAGCGAGGGTGAAGCCGAGGGTCTGCGGCAGGCTCAGTGACTCGCCCAGCGCGAGGCCGATGACGGTCGCGACCAGCGGGGACAGCAGCACCAGCGGTGCGGACGCGCCGACCGGCAGTGTGCCGATCCCGCGGAACCACAGCGTGTACGCGATCAGCCCGCCCATGCTGCCGAGCCACAGGTAGCCGCCGACCGCTGCGGCGTCGATCCGCTGCGGCACCCCCTCGAAGGCGAAGGTGAGCGGGAGCAACAGCAGCCCGCCGACCGTGAGTTGCCAGCCGGCCAGGGTCAGTGGGCCAACCCCCGCCGGACGGCCCCAGCGCTTGGTGAGGACGACTCCGCCGGCCATGGTCGCCGTATGGCCGAGGCCGGCGAGCACCCCCACGGCGTCCAGCCGGGCCGCCGGACCGAGCACGACAAGTCCGACGCCGATCACGCCGATCACGCCCCAGGCCAGTCGCCAGACCGTCGGCCGGTCACGGAGCACCGCGACGGCCAGGCCCGCGACCAGCAGCGGCTGGGCTGCGCCGAGGGTGGCGGCGACACCGCCGGGGAGCCGTTCGGCCGCCAGGAACAGCAGCGGCAGGGCGCCGATGTTGAGCACGCCGAGAAGGGCGGCCTTCCACCACCAGTCCCCGCGCGGAAGCACCCGGGTGATCGCCAGCGCGAGCAGCCCGGCGGGCAGGGCGCGCATCAGTCCGGCGAACATCGGGTGCGCGGGTGGCAGCAGTTCCGTGGTCACGACGTACGTGGTGCCCCAGGAGGCGGGTGCGAGCGCGGTCAGTGCGACGGTTGCCGCTCGCCGTGGGGACGAGGCCCGCAGCCGGCCCGGTGATCGCTCGGTCGAGGAATGCATGTGATGCAGTCTCAGCGCGATGCGCCATGAATCCAAAGCATGCTTACGATGCCAGCCATGAACGAAAGCGATGGAACGCTGGAATGATGACGGGGTGGATCTCCAGCAGATGCGATACGTCGTCGCCGTCGCCGAAACCCGCAACTTCACGCGCGCGGCCGAGCGTTGCCTCGTGGTGCAGTCGTCGCTCAGTCACCGGATCGCGAGCCTGGAGCGGGAGCTCGGGGTCAAGCTGTTCGCCCGGTCCAGCCGCCGAACCGAGCTGACCAGCGCGGGAGCGGCGTTTCTCGTCGGCGCCCGCGAGTGCCTGGCCGCTGCCGACCGCGCGGCGGCCGACGCGGCCGCCGCGACCGGCGTGGTGCGGGGCCGGCTCGCCGTCGGCGTGATCGTGACCACGGCCGCCGTCGACGTACCCGAGCTGCTGCAGCGGTACCGCGCCCGGCACCCGGACGTCCGTGTCGCCCTGCGTTCCGGACGCAGTGACGACCTGGCGGCGGCGATCCGGAGCGGCGACCTGGACATCGCCTTCCTCGGCCTGCCGGAAGGCGAACCGCCGTCCGGTGTGGAGGCCGTGGCGCTCGATCACGACGAGCACGTACTGGTGGTGCCGACCGGGCACCGGCTGGCGGGCGCCTCCCGGGTCACCCTGCACGAGATCGCCGAGGAGACGTTCGTGGACTTCGTGGCCGGGACACCCGCCCGGGCCCAGTCCGACCAGGCGTTCGCCGCCGCGGGCCTGGTCCGCGACGTCGCCTACGAGGCCGGTGTCGTCGAGCTGATCACCCGGCTGATCGCGCGCGGACTCGGCGTCGCGCTGCTGCCGTCGGCGTTCATCCGGCCGCTGGCCGCCGACGACCCCGAACTGGCGCTGGTGCCGGTGGCCGACGGACCGCATCGCACCGAGTACCTGGTGTGGAGCCGGTTCAACCCCAGCCCGGCCACCCGAGCGATGCTCCACGTCCTCGGTGTCCCCGACGGCACCGACTGACACGGCCGGCTACCAGCCCGGTGCCCCCAACCCCGGCGCCTCCGGCGCGTCCCGGTGCAGCCGCAGTTGCAGCATCGCCGCAAGCCGGTGTTCCGGGTCGTCCAGGTCGAGGCCCGTCAGGGTCGTGGCCTTGCGGATGCGGTAGCGCAGGGTGTTGGGGTGGACGTTCAGGGCGCTGGCCGCCGCCATGACGTCACCGAAGGCGTCGAGGTAGTGGAGGAGTGACTCGGCGAGGTGGGTGCCGTGTTCGGCGTCCCGCGCGATCAGGGCCTCGAGGGCCGGGTGGCGGATCTCGTCGTGCTCGGCCAGGAGCGCCATCAGGTCGCGGACCATCAGCGGAGCGGTGAGGCGCCGGTGGGTGTCCACGGTCCGCTCGGGGGTGCGGGCCATGATCTGCAGGGCGTGGTGACCGCGGAGTTTCACAGCGGGGACGTCCTCCAGGCGGGGCGCGGTGCCCGCGACGACGGCCTGGACGGGGGTGCGGGTGTGGTGGCGTAGCTGGCCGACCAGGTCGGTGGCCCAGCGCACGAGGGGCGCCTCGTCGGACTCGGCCGTCTCCGCCGACTCCGCCGACTCCGCCGACTCCGCAGGATCTCCCCGCTCCGCCGACTCCGGCTCGGGCAGCATCGCGTAGATCTGCCCGCACGCCTGCGCCACCAGGGTGTTGCGGCCGTACGCGGCCGCGTGCACGGCGATGATGTCGGCGGCCTCGGCGAGCCGGGCGGAGCGCACCGCGCTGTCCTCGTCCGCCGCGAGGTCGCGCAGGTCGAAGGCGACCACGGCCGCCGCGGACGACGCGGGAATACCCAGGTGAAGCGCGACGGCCACCGCGTTGAAGCGGCCGGTCAGCAGGCCGTGGGCGAGGTCCGAGCGGGAGAGCAGCCGGGCCGACGGGTCGCCCTCGTAGTAGTGGTCGACGAGCGGGGTGGCGGCGAGCCGGGCGGCGCCCCGCAGCGCCCGCTCCGCACCGTCCGCGAAGGGCCGGGCGCCCTCCTGGACCCAGATGGTGCCCAACTGCCGGGTGCCCGCGCTGATGCCGATCACCAGCCGCCGCCGTACGTCGAGTTCGGGCCGCTCCTCCACCTCGACGACGTCGCCGTCGCGGACCCGGCGGTAGACGCCCCACTGCCGCAGCAGCGCCAGGTACGGCTCCGGGCAGGTGCGGCCCTGGACGGAGTGGCGCCGCACTTCGTCGGCCTCCTCCGAGGGTCCGGCGTACGCCAGCACGCTGTAGGCGGTGTCCTCGATGCTGACCAGGCCGTGCGTGAGCGTCGCCACGGTCCGGGCGAGCGAGCGGAGACCGTCACGCGCCTCGCGGGGCAGTGCGGCACGCCGGGCGTGCAGCGCGTCGCGCACCCCGGACTCCAGCTCGTCCCAGCGCACACCGGACGGTACGCCGAGGACGGCGACGTCCGCCGCCCGGGCCGCCGCGCGGAGCGGCTCGGACAGCCCGCCGCGGGCCCGCAGGGCGACGGCCGCCGCACCCGCTGCCCCGGCGGCCTTGACCAGGGCCACGGCCTCCGCGCCCCCGCGCGCCCCACGGCCAGCACGAGCGTTCCGTCGAGCCCGGCCGGCACGTCCTCCGGCTCCACGATGGTCACGCCGCCGACCTCGATGTCGTCGGCCCCGTACCAGGACACACCGAGCGCCCCCCGAGGGGACGCAGAGGAACGGTCATGACAGCACCCACCCCTGAACCCTACGGACGCCCCCCCCACCCCCCCCCCCCCCCCCCCCCAACTCCCCCTCATTCCCATCGCCTGAGCTTGTGGAACCTTTCGGCGGCCGCGGGTCAGACATCCCCTGGCGAGGGGTTGCGCGGCGGCGCCGAAAAGTTCCAGTTGGCTTGTTGAACCGGTTCCGGGCCCACCGCGCGGAGATCCGACGCCACCGGAACCGTGAGCACCATGGTGAGTCCGCCGCCGGGGGTGTCTTCGGCGTTCAGTGTGCCGCCCATGGCTTCGGCGAAGCCGCGGGCGACCGCGAGGCCGAGGCCGACGCCGGCGCCGCGCGGGGCGTCGCCGTAGCGCTGGAAGGGCGCGAAGATGCGGTCCTTGGCCTCGTCGGGAACCCCGGGGCCGCGGTCCACGACCCGCACCTCCACCCGATCGGCAAGGGCACTCGCGGAGACGAGTATGGGCGTGCCGGCGGGGCTGTACTTCACCGCGTTCTCGACGAGGTTGGCGACCGCGCGCTCCAGCAGCCCGGGGTCGACGACGACCATGGGCAGGGTCTCCGGGATCTCCAGGTCGACGCTGTCCTCGGGTACTCCGCCGAGCGCCATCGGCACCACCTCGTCGAGGTCGATCTCGCGGATCAGCGGACTGACCGTGCCGGTCTGGAGGCGGGACATGTCGAGCAGGTTGCCCACCAGGTGGTCGAGGCGGTCCGCGCCCTCCTCGATGCCCTCCAGCAGCTCCGCCTGGTCCTCCTCCGACCAGGACACGTCCTCCGACCGGAGCGATGTCACCGACGCCTTGATGCCCGCGAGCGGGGTGCGCAAGTCATGGCTCACGGCGGCCAGCAGGGCCGTGCGGATGCGGTTGCCCTCGGCGAGCGTGCGGGCCTGGTCGGCCTCGTGCTGGAGGCGCTGGCGGTCCAGGACCACGGCGGCCTGGGCGGCGAACGCGGCCAGTACCCGGCGGTCCGAGGCCGGCAGCACCCGGCCGGACAGCGCGAGCGCCATGTGGTCGCCGACGGGCATGTCCACGTCGGCGTCCTCGGGCCGCTCGACCTGCGGCCGCGTGCCGACGCTGCCCGCGCAGGTCCACGGCTCCACATCGCTCACCCGCTCCAGCAGGGCCACCGACTCCATCCCGAAGGTCTCCCGGACCCGCTCGAGGAGGGCCTCCAGGCTGGTCTCGCCGCGCAGCACGCTGCCCGCGAGGAAGGAGAGAATCTCCGACTCGGCGCGCAGCCGGGCCGCCTGATGCGTACGCCGGGCCGCCAGGTCCACCACCGACGCGACCGACACCCCGACCCCCACGAAGATCGCCAGCGCGAGCACGTTCTTCGGGTCGGCGATCGTGATGCGGTGCACCGGCGGCGTGAAGTACCAGTTCAGCAGCAGGGAACCGAACGCCGCCGAGGCCAGCGCCGGGAAGAGACCGCCGAGCAGCGCCGCCGCCACCGTCAGCGTCAGGAACAGCAGCACGTCGTTGGCCAGACCGAGGTCCGGGGCGACACTGCTCAGGAGCAGGGTGAGCAGTGCCGGGCCGCCGATGCCGACCAGCCAGCCCCAGATGGTCCGGGCCCGCCCGAGCCGGGTACGCGGCCCGGTGGACAGGCCGCGCCCCTTGCCCGCCTCGTCGTGTGTGATCAGGTGCACGTCGAGGTCGGGGCCGGAGTCACGGGCCACCGTCGCGCCGACGCCCGGCCCAAGGACGTACTGCCATCCCTTGCGCCGGGACACTCCGAGGACGATCTGTGTGGCGTTGACGCCGCGTGCGAAGTCGAGCAGGGCTGGGGAGACGTCGTCGCCGACGACGTGGTGGAAGGTGCCGCCGAGGTCCTCGACCAGGGTCCGCTGGACAGCCAGCTCCTTCGGCGAAGCGGACGTCAGCCCGTCACTGCGGGCGATATACACGGCGAGCACCTCACCGCCCGCACCCTTCTCCGCGAGCCGCGCGGCCCGCCGGATCAGCGTCCGCCCCTCCGGACCCCCGGTCAGCCCGACCACGATCCGCTCCCGCGAACCCCAGATCTTCGACACCCGGTGCTCACTGCGGTACTCCGTCAGGTACTCGTCCACCCGGTCGGCCACCCACAACAGCGCCAACTCCCGCAACGCCGTCAGATTCCCCGGCCGGAAATAGTTCGACAGCGCCGCATCGACCTTGTCCGGCTTGTAGATGTTGCCGTGCGCCATCCGCCGACGCAGCGCCGGCGGCGACATGTCGACCAACTCGATCTGATCCGCCCGCCGCACCACCTCGTCCGGCACCGTCTCCCGCTGCCGCACCCCGGTGATCGACTCCACCACGTCACCCAGCGACTCCAGATGCTGGATATTGACCGTCGACACGACATCGACGCCGGCCGCCAGCAACTCCTCCACGTCCTGCCACCGCTTGTCATTACGGGACCCGGGAATGTTCGTGTGCGCCAGCTCGTCCACCAGCGCAACGGCGGGCCGCCGGGCCAGCACCGCGTCCACGTCCATCTCCGTGAACACCGAACCCCGGTAGTCGATCTCCTTGCGCGGCACCTGCTCCAGACCGTGCAGCATCACCTCGGTACGCGGCCGGTGGTGATGCTCCACGAAAGCGACCACACAGTCCGTACCCCGCTCCACACGACGATGCGCCTCCGACAGCATCGCGTACGTCTTGCCCACGCCCGGTGCCGCACCGAGATAGATCCGAAGCTTGCCGCGTCCCATGTTCTCGGTTCTCGTCTCTGCGTGCGTGGGGGTGGGGGCAGGTCAGTTCTCGAAGCGGTAGCCCATTCCCGCCTCGGTGATGAGATAGCGGGGGTGCGCGGGGTCCGCCTCCAGTTTGCGGCGGAGCTGGGCCATGTACACCCGCAGGTAGTTGGTCTTGGTGCTCTGGGAGACGCCCCACACCTCCTGGAGCAACTGCTTCTGGGTGATGAGGCGTCCGGGGTTGCTGACCAGGATCTCCAGCAGGTGCCACTCGGTCGGGGTGAGCCGGATGTCGCGTCCGTCGCGGGTGGCCTTCTTGGCCACCAGGTCGACGGTGAAGTCGTCCGTGGCGACGAGGACGGTCTCCGGGGCGACCGGCACCGCCTCTGTCCGCCGGACCGCGGCGCGCAGCCGGGCCAACAGCTCGTTCATGCTGAACGGCTTGGTGATGTAGTCGTCGGCGCCCGCGTCGAGTGCCTCGACCTTCTCGTCGGAGGCCCGGCGCGCGGACAGCACCAGGATCGGCACCCGGGTCCAGCCGCGCAGTGCCCTGATGACATCCACGCCGTCCATGTCCGGCAGCCCGAGGTCGAGCACGACGACGTCCGGTCGGCGGGAGGCGGCGAGCCGGAGCGCGGTGGCGCCGTCGGTGGCCGCGTCGACGCCGTACTGTCGCGCCTGCATGTTGATCACGAGGGCCCTGACGAGCTGGGGATCGTCCTCCACCACCAGTACCCGCGTCATCGGTGTGTGCCTTTCGTGTCGTACGTGGGTTCATGTGTGCCCGACGGGCCGGGACTGTCGTAACCCGTTTCATGGCTGCGGGAGTTGACGGACCCGGAGTCCCCCTCCGGCCGCCAACTCCCGCGTGGTGTGCGTAATGCCATCAGCTCTTGGCCGCGAGTTCCTTGAGCGCGATGTTGAGTTCGAGGACGTTCACGCGGGGCTCACCGATGAAGCCGAGGGTGCGGCCGTCGGTGTGGTCGTCGACGAGCTTCTGGACCTGGGCGACGGACAGACCGTTCTTCGCGGCGATCCGGTGGACCTGGATGTCGGCGTAGTCGGGCGAGATGTCCGGGTCCAGGCCGGAGCCGGAGGACGTCACCGCGTCGGCGGGCACGTCGGACGGCTTGACCGTGTAGCCGTTCACCGAGTTGTCCTTGATGACGGCGGCCTTGGCGGCCTTCACCCAGTCGATGAGGTCCTTGTTGTCACCGGAGCGGTTGGTCGCGCCGGACAGGATCAGCTTGTACTCGGTGTTGACGCTGTTGGTGCCGAGGCCGTTGGACGGGCGTGGCTGGAACCACTTGAGGTCGGGCGCGGGGGTCTCCTGGCCCTTCTTCAGCGGCAGGTTGTACGTCTGCCCGATCAGGGAGGAGCCGACGACCTTGCCGTCCGCCTTGATCTCCGAGCCGTTCGCCTTGTCGGGGAAGATCCCCTGGGCGACACCGGTGAGGGCGAGCGGGTAGAGGACGCCCGTCACCAGGGTCAGGACGAGGAGGGCGCGCAGGCCTGCCCACAGCAACCGGGCGGTGTTGGTGACCGAGTTGTTCATGGGATCAGCCGATTCCGGGGATGAGGGAGATGAGCAGGTCGATGATCTTGATGCCGATGAACGGGGCGATCAGCCCGCCGATGCCGTAGATCGTGAGGTTGCGGCGGAGCATCTTGTCCGCGCTGACCGGCTTGTACTGCACGCCCTTCAGGGACAGCGGCACCAGCGCGATGATGATGATCGCGTTGAAGATGACCGCGGACAGGATCGCGGAGTTCGGTGAGGACAAGTCCATGATGTTGAGCTTGTTCAGGCCCGGGTAGACCACCGCGAACAGCGCCGGGATGATCGCGAAGTACTTCGCGACGTCGTTGGCGATGGAGAACGTCGTCAACGCGCCCCGGGTGATGAGGAGTTGCTTGCCGATCTCGACGATCTCGATGAGCTTGGTCGGGTTGGAGTCGAGGTCGACCATGTTGCCGGCCTCCTTCGCGGCCGACGTACCCGTGTTCATCGCCACGCCGACGTCCGCCTGCGCGAGCGCGGGGGCGTCGTTGGTGCCGTCACCGGTCATCGCGACGAGCTTGCCGCCCGCCTGCTCCCGCTTGATGAGGGCCATCTTGTCCTCGGGAGTGGCCTCCGCGAGGAAGTCGTCGACGCCCGCCTCCTCGGCGATCGCCTTGGCCGTCAGCGGGTTGTCACCCGTGATCATGATCGTCTTGATGCCCATGCGGCGCAGCTCGTCGAACCGCTCGCGCATGCCTTCCTTGACGACATCCTTGAGGTGGATGACGCCCAGCACGCGGGCACCCTCGGCGTCCTCGACCGCCACGAGCAGCGGCGTGCCGCCCGCCTCGGAGATCTTGTTGGCGAGGGAGTCGGCGTCCTCGGACACCGTGCCGCCCCGCTCCTGGACCCAGGCGATGACCGAACCGGCCGCGCCCTTGCGGGTCCTGCGCCCGTCGACGTCCACACCCGACATCCGGGTCTGGGCGGTGAAGGCGATCCACTCGGCGCCCTTGAGCTCGCCCTGGTGGCGCTCGCGCAGCCCGTACTTCTCCTTCGCCAGTACGACGATGGAGCGGCCCTCGGGCGTCTCGTCGGCCAGTGAGGAGAGCTGGGCGGCGTCGGCGAGCTCGGCCTCCCTTGTCCCGCGCACCGGCACGAACTCGGACGCCTGGCGGTTGCCGAGGGTGATGGTGCCGGTCTTGTCGAGCAGCAGCGTCGACACGTCACCCGCGGCCTCAACGGCCCTTCCGGACATGGCCAGTACATTGCGCTGCACCAGCCGGTCCATGCCCGCGATACCGATCGCGGACAGCAGCGCGCCGATCGTGGTCGGGATCAGGCAGACCAGCAGGGCCACCAGCACGACCATGCTGAGGTGTGTGCCCGCGTAGTCCGCGAACGGCGGCAGCGTCGCCACCGCGAGCAGGAAGACGATCGTCAGCGACGCGAGCAGGATGTTCAGCGCGATCTCGTTCGGCGTCTTCTGCCGGGCCGCGCCCTCGACCAGCGCGATCATCCGGTCGATGAAGGTCTCGCCCGGCTTCGTCGTGATCTTGATGACGATGCGGTCGGAGAGGACCTTCGTACCGCCGGTGACGGCCGAACGGTCGCCGCCGGACTCCCGGATGACGGGCGCGGACTCGCCGGTGATCGCCGACTCATCGACGCTGGCCACACCCTCGACGACGTCACCGTCGCCGGGGATGATGTCGCCCGCCTCGCAGACCACCAGGTCACCGATCCGCAGTTCGGTGCCGGGGACCTGCTCCTCGCTCGTGCCGTCCTTGCTCAGCCGGCGCGCCACCGTGTCCGTCTTGGCCTTGCGCAGGGTGTCCGCCTGCGCCTTGCCGCGCCCCTCGGCGACCGCCTCCGCCAGGTTGGCGAAGATCACGGTCAGCCACAGCCAGGCGCTGATCGCCCAGCCGAACCAGTCGCCCGGGTCCTTGAAGGAGAAGACCGTCGTCAGGACCGAGCCGACCAGCACCACGAACATCACCGGGGACTTGACCATGATGCGCGGGTCGAGCTTGCGGCAGGCGTCCGGCAGCGACTTGAGCAGCTGCTTGGGGTCGAAGAGACCCGCGCCGACCTTGCCTTCGGCGGGCTTGTGCCCGGTCGGTGCGTCCTGATGGGGCGCGAGGGTGGGAGTGGACATCGAGTCCTCTTGGTCGTCCGCTTGTTTCCGTATACCGGTGGTCATGACGCCAGCCCCTCGGCCAGCGGACCCAGCGCGAGCGCCGGGAAGTAGGTCAGACCGGTGATGATCAGGATCGCGCCCACCAACAGGCCCACGAAGAGCGGCTTGTTGGTGCGCAGGGTGCCCGCGGTCTCCGGGACGGGCCGCTGCTCGGCGAGCGAACCGGCCAGCGCGAGGACGAACACCATCGGCAGGAAGCGGCCCAGCAGCATCGCGATACCGATGGTGCTGTTGAACCACTGCGTATCGGCGTTCAGACCCGCGAAAGCCGAGCCGTTGTTGTTGGCGCCCGAGGTGTAGGCGTACAGGATCTCGGAGAATCCGTGCGCCCCGCTGTTGGTCATCGAGTTGCCCGGGGTGGGCAGGGCCATCGCCGCGGCGGTGAAGATGAGCACCAGCGCCGGGGTGATGAGGATGTAGCAGGCCGCGAACTTGATCTCGCGGGTGCCGATCTTCTTGCCCAGGTACTCGGGGGTGCGGCCGACCATCAGACCGGCGATGAACACCGCGATGATCGCCATGATCAGCATGCCGTAGAGGCCGGAACCGGTACCACCCGGCGCGATCTCACCGAGCTGCATGCCCAGCATGGTGATGCCGCCGCCCAGGCCCGTGAACGAGGAGTGGAAGGAATCCACCGCACCCGTCGAGGTCAGCGTGGTCGCCACCGCGAAGATCGACGAGCCGCCGACACCGAAACGGGTCTCCTTGCCCTCCATCGCCCCGCCCGCGATGTCGAACGCCGGACCGTGGTGGTGGAACTCGGTCCACATCATCAACGCCGTGAACCCGATCCAGATCGTGACCATCGTCGCGAGGATCGCGTAACCCTGGCGCAGCGAGCCGACCATCCGGCCGAAGGTCCGCGTCAGCGCGAACGGGATCAGCAGGATCAGGAAGATCTCGAACAGGTTGGAGAAGGGGCCCGGGTTCTCGAAGGGGTGCGCGGAGTTGGCGTTGAAGTAACCGCCACCGTTGGTGCCGACCTCCTTGATCGCCTCCTGCGAGGCGACCGCGCCGCCGTTCCACTGCTGCGAGCCGCCCATGAACTGGCCCACGGAGTGAATGCCGGAGAAGTTCTGGATCGCGCCACAGGCGACCAGCACGATCGCGGCGATCACCGAGAGGGGGAGCAGGATGCGGACCGTGCCGCGCACCAGGTCGGCCCAGAAGTTGCCGAGCTCACCGGTGCGCGAACGCGAGAAGCCCCGCACCAGCGCGACGGCCACCGCGATGCCGACGGCCGCGGAGACGAAGTTCTGCACCGCCAGGCCGCCGGTCTGCACGACGTGGCCCATGGCCTGCTCGCCGTAGTACGACTGCCAGTTGGTGTTCGTCACGAACGACGCGGCGGTGTTGAACGCCTGGTCCGGGTCGATCGCGGAGAAGCCGAGCGAGCCGGGCAGGTGGCCCTGCAGCCGCTGCAGCAGATACAGGAAGAGGACACTGACCGCGGAGAAGGCGAGGACACCGCGCAGGTACGCGGGCCAGCGCATCTCCGTGTTCGGGTTGGCGCCGATGCCCTTGTAGATCCACTTCTCGACACGCAGGTGCTTGTCGGAGGAGTAGACCCTGGCCATGTAGTCGCCGAGGGGACGGTAGGCGAGCGCCAGTGCCGCTATGAGCGCGAGCAACTGGAGCACACCGGCGAGGACGGGGCTCATGTTGGTGCTCAGAACCTCTCCGGGAGGACAAGGGCGAGGACGAGATAGCCCAGCAGGGCGACGGCCACGACGAGGCCGACGATGTTCTCGGCGGTCACAGCTTCGTCACCCCCTTGGCGACGAGGGCCACCAGCGCGAACACCGCGATCGTGGTGACGACGAAGGCCACGTCGGCCATCGCATGCTCCTAGGAGAGGTTCGGGTTGAACGGACGGTTAG
The DNA here is from genome assembly GCF_041051975.1 of Streptomyces sp. R21. GTDB lineage: Bacteria > Actinomycetota > Actinomycetes > Streptomycetales > Streptomycetaceae > Streptomyces. The sequence goes on from NZ_CP163435.1 coordinate 4,413,695, forward strand.
AGGTAACCGCTGTTTTCGGCCGTATCCGGGTTCGTTGACGGGCTCCATACGGCGCCTCAGCCGCTCTTGACGGAACCCATACGCAGCCGAAGCCTGCAGATCACCGCGTCGGTGTCCCGCCGCACCGCGTGCGCGACGACCGCGCCGCGCTGGTTCTGCAGCAGCCGCTGCCACAGCCGCTCCGGTTCGACCTCGGGAATCAGGACGGTGACCCGGGTGCCGGGCTCGGCGGCCGTCTCGCGGACGTACGCGGCGATCGGACGGCCGAGCGTGCGGCGCTCGGAGGTCAGCGGGACCAACGGGACGCCCGGGTTCCACAGCGCCCAGTCGCGGGCCAGGGCGCCCGCCTGGGCGCGGTCCTCGGCGTCCGGGTAGCAGACGGTGACCGCACGCACCTCGTCGCCGAGCGAGCCGGCGGCGTTCAGCGCCTCACAGGTCAGCCGGGAGAGGTTGGACACGGGGACGATCACGACGGAGCGGTCGCGGTGCGGGGGCTCCGGGATACGGCCGAGGCCGAGCCGTTCGCCGATGCGGGTGTACTCCCGGTGCACGGCCGTGAAGCCCGCGACCAGCAGCGGCAGGGCGATCACGAGCAGCCAGGCGCCCTCCTCGAACTTGCTCGCGGTCACGACCACCGCCGAGACACCGGTGAGCACGGCCCCGAAGCCGTTCAGGACCGCCTTGCCGCGCCACCCCCGGGCCCGTTCCTGCCGCCAGTGCCGGACCATGCCGACCTGCGCGATCGTGAAGCCGACGAAGACGCCGACGGCGAACAGCGGCACGAGGGTGTTGGTGTCGCCGCCGGAGAAGACGAGCAGCGCCGCCGACACGAGCGCCAGCGCGAGTACGCCGTGCCGGTGCACCTGACGGTCGGCCTTGAGCGCGAAGACGTGCGGGAGGTAGTTGTCGCGGGCGAGCAGCTTCAGCAGTACCGGAAGCCCGCCGAAGGAGGTGTTGGCGGAGAGGGCCAGCAGGATCGTCGTGGCGAACTGGATGACGTAGAAAGCCCAGTTGTGGCCGAGCGAGGCGTCCGCGAGCTGGGCGAGGACGGTGACACCGCCGACGGGCCGCAGGTGGAAGCGGGAGATGAGCACCGCCAGGCCTATCAGCATCACACCGAGTACGGCGCCGAGGGCGACCTCCGCGCGCTGGGCGCCCCTCACGCGCGGGACGCGGAAGGAGGGGACGGCGTTGGCGATGGCCTCGACGCCGGTGAGCGCCGAACAGCCGGAGGCGAAAGCTTTCAGCAGGAGCAGGGCGCCGACGCTGGTGGCGTTGTCGGCGACCAGCGAGGCACCGTCCACCGTGCTCACCGGCGCGGACCGGAACAGCCCCACCACGATCAGAACCAGGATCGACACGACGAACACGGCCGTCGGCACGATGAACACCCGCGCCGACTCCACGATGCCCCGCAGGTTCACCGCCGTGATCAGCACCAGCACGGCCAGGCACAGCCACAGCCGCTCGCCGTACAGGCCGGGGAACGCCGAGGTCAGGGCGGCCACCCCGGCGGTCACGGCGACGGCGACGTTGAGGACGTAGTCCAGGACGAGCGAGGCGGCCGCGACCAGGCTGGTGCGCGCTCCCAGGTGGGCCTTGGCGACCGCGTACGAGCCGCCGCCGTCCGGGAACGCGGCGATCACCTGCCGGTAGGAGGCGACCAGGACCGCGAGCAGTCCGGCGATGCAGAGCGTGACGGGCAGCGTGAAGCCGAGGCCGTGCGCGCCCGCGGCGGCCAGCACGAGGACGATCGCCTCGGGGCCGTACGCCACCGACGCCATCGCGTCCAAGGAGAGCGCGGCCAGACCGGTGAGGGCGGTGAGCCGGTGGCGTTCGCCGGAATCCGGGGGTTCCTCGTCGGCGGGGGTGGCACCGGGTTCGGCGGTCAGGACGGACATGTGAGGGCACTCCTTACGTGCGGGTACGCCTCAGGTTCTGTCCGCCCTCCCCCGCATGCGCGCCTCCCTTGCGCGTTCTTCGCGCCGCGGACCCCGGCCTTGTCGAAACCTTGACGCGGACACCCGTCAGAGACGCGTCAAGGGGTACGGCGCCGGACCCGACCGGTGTCTACCGTCGGTCCTATGGGACGCCGAGGCGACGCGCATCGCGCGGTCGACACACACGCACAGCAGCCCTCCGGGGAAGTGGCGCACGACCGCCGCTGGGCCGGGGACCTGCGCAGCTCCATCCGCTCCGCGGCCGTACTCCTCACCTTCCTGCTGCTCATCGACTGGGCCGCCGGCACGCTCACGGCGCCGCGCGCCGCGCTGTGGGGAACGCTCGCCCTCGTGCTGTTCCTGGTGCTGTACCCGCCCCGTGTCTCCGCCGGTGAGGGCTGGCTGGCCTCGCGCGGACTGCTGGGCGCACGCCGGGTGCGGACCGACCGGCTGGTGTCGGTGCGCTGCCTGAACGGCGTCGGGCAGCGACTGGTGCTGCGGGACACCTCCGGTGCGCGGGTCGAGATCGATCCCCGGGTGCT